>NZ_DASZJJ010000075.1:0-18599 GCF_035948235.1 Paraburkholderia sp.
GCCGCAACTCGTGGCGCTGCGCTATCTGGCCGCCGCCGTCACGGCCGGTGCGCTGGCGTTTTTCTGGCAGGCGTGGCCGTACAAGCTGGGGCTGCTTGGCGCGGTGCTGGTGGGCGTGGCGGTGGGCGTCGTGCTGTCGCGGCCGCGCAAGCCGATAGCCACCACCGCTGCCGAAGCCGATGCCGATGCCGCCGACATCGGCACACAGCCCGCGCACCGCCAGCCGCCACCGCCCCGGCACGAACAACACGAGCAACACGCGATTGCCGGAGGCCGCCAATGAACTACGTCGTCCTGATCCTGGGCATGGCCGCGATCACCCTGCTCGTGCGCACCGCCGTCTTCGTGCTGGGCGAGCGACTGGTGTTCCCGCCGCTCGTGCGCACGGCGCTTGGCTTCGTGCCGGTCACCGTGCTCACCGCGATCATCGTGCCGATGGCCGTTTCGCCGCACGGCCAGCACGCCGAGCTGAGCTGGCGCAATCCGCAACTGGTCGGCGCGCTGGCGGCAATCGCCGTGAGCGCGCTCACGAAGCGTCCGCTGCTCACCATCGCGGTGGGACTAGGCGTGTTCTTTCTCTGGCAAGGCGTGGTGCTGCGCTAAATCCTGTCATGCGGGTTTTCGAGGACAGACTCGGCCCGCGCCGCTCAAGTTTCGCCCCCATACGCCGTTAAACCGTCGAGGCCTGCTTTGGCGCCGTCTTGCCAACGCGGGCCAACGCAGACCAGGCAAACTCAGGCACCGCCAGGAATACACCGGGGCAACCACAATGGGGCACATCACCCTCAATCTCAAGGACGAAACGCTTGCGTCGCTGCGCAAGGATTTCGACGCGTTCCTGCGCGTCTCGCTCAAGCTCGACCCGCAATTTCTGACGCCGTCGTTTGAGGATTTCCTGCGCGCCAAGCTGCTCGACAACATGACGCCGCTCACCGAACAGGCGGTGCAGCGTCTGTTGCAGGGCGGCCAGTACGCGTGGGCCAAGCGCACGCTCGACAAGGAGTTTCCGGAAGTCGTGTCGATGCTGATGCGCCATGCGGGGGAATTCGGCTTCGGCTTCGCCTCGCGCGCCGAGTGGACGCCCGACGAGCTGGCCAAACAGTGCCGCGAATGGGCGGCGGCGATCGTGCACGAGGCGCAGGGCGAAGAAACGCTGATCGACCCGCTTGCCGCGCAGATCAAATCGGGCGTGGAGGACATTCAGGCGCTGGAGGAAAAGATGCAGACGCCTGCGTGGCGTCTCGCGGAATCGCTGCGCCAGCGCGTCTACGAAGCGAAAATCGGTTGCGAGCAGGCCACCGGCAGTCTCGCGCGTGAGCGTCTGGGCGAACTGCGCGGCCTGCTGCGCATGGGCATCACGCACGGCACCTTCCAGAAGCAGGAAGCGCAACAGATCATGGAATATCTGCGCCTGCTGAAACCGGAAATCTTCGTCGAAGAACCCGACGACGTCTTCACGCGCCTCGCCGCCTGGCTGCGCAACTTCTTCGTGCCGCCCGCGCCCAGAAACCAGCCGCGCTAAAACCTCTGCCTGCCTGACGCGGCCCACGTGGCCGCGTCCCCGCCTGCCTTACTCCCACATCTTGCGCAGTTTCGCGCCGATCTCGACCTTCGCGCGCGCCGCCGCGGCCAGCCCCGTCGCACTCGGCGCGCTCATCACGGGCGGCGGCGGCCACGCGCACGCCTCGAACAGCGGCAGCATCGGCGCGCCGATAAAGCGCGTGCGCGACGCCCAGACGTGCCGGTCGCCCGCCGCCGCCTGGTTGTGCACGTAGAAGCGCTGCGGCACGACGATGTGCAGGTCTTCCTTCGCGCGCGTCATCGCCACGTAGAGCAGGCGGCGTTCTTCTTCCAGTTCCTCGTCGCTGCCCGCGCCCAGATCGGACGGAATGCAACCGTCCACGCCATTGAGCACGAACACGTTGCGCCACTCCTGCCCCTTCGCGGAGTGGATCGTCGAGAGAATCAGATAGTCCTCGTCGAGCAGTGGATCGGCCGATTCGGCGCTGGTGGCGTCGGGCGGATCGAGCGTCAGTTCGGTCAGGAAACGCTCGCGCGAGGCGTAGGTGCTGGCGATGCTCTCCATCTGCAGCAGATCGGCCATACGCATCTGGGCGTCCTCGTGATTGCGCTCCAGATGCGGCTCGTACCAGCGGCGCACGCGCTCGAATTCGCCCGGCCAGGGCGTCGCGCGCGCGCCGATATTGTCGATCAGCGCGGTAAACGCTGGCCAGTCTTCGGCGGCGCGCGGCGGCGGTGCGAACGCGGCCAGCGCCTGCGCTGCACGGTATGCCCCCGTGCAGGCCGCGACCTGGTCGAGCAGCCGCGCGGCGGTGGCCGGCCCGACACCGGGCATCAACTGCGTCACGCGAAAACCCGCCACGCGGTCGAGCGGATTCTCGGCCCAGCGCAGTACGGCCAGTACGTCCTTCACATGCGCGGCGTCCAGAAAGCGCAGACCGCCGAATTTCACGAACGGAATGTTGCGGCGCGCGAGTTCGATTTCGAGCGTGGCGCTGTGGTGCGCGGCGCGAAACAGTACGGCCTGCTGCTTGAGCGTCATGCCGCCCTCGCGCGCCTCCAGAATCTGCTCGACCACATAGCGCGCCTGGGTGGCCTCATCGGCGACCGTCACCAGACGCGGTCGCTGCTGCGAAGCACGATCCGTCCAGAGATTCTTGGTGTAGCGCTCGGCGGCGGCGTCCATGACGGCATTCGACGCCGCGAGAATCGGCTCGGTCGAGCGGTAGTTGCGTTCGAGCGTCACCTGCCGGGCGGGTGGATCGAAATGCGCGGGGAAATCGAGGATGTTGCGTACCGTTGCGCCGCGAAACGAGTAAATTGCCTGCGCGTCGTCGCCTACGACCGTCAACCCGCGCCCATCCGGCTTGAGTGCGAGCAGGATCGACGCCTGCAGGCGATTGGTGTCCTGGTATTCGTCGACGAGAATGTGGTCGAAGCGCGCAGCAAGATCGGCGGCGATGACCGGTTCTGCCGACATATGCGCCCAATATAACAACAAATCGTCGTAATCGAGCACGTTCTGCTTTTGCTTGGCTTCCGTGTAGGCGGCAAATAGCGCGCGCAGCTGGGGCTCCCATTCGAGGCACCACGAGAACGAGCGCGCGAGCACGTTGGCCAGCGAATCGCCCGTATTGACCACGCGCGAGTAGATCGCCAGACACGTCGATTTAGCGGGAAATCGCTTCTCTTTCGCCGACAATCCCAACTCGTGGCGCACGAGATTCATCAGATCGGCGGAATCTTCGCGGTCGTTGATCGTAAACGCCGGCGACAGGCCGATCTGTTCCGCGTATTCGCGCAACAGGCGCGCGCCGACACCGTGGAACGTACCCGCCCAGGTGATCCCTTGCGCCAGCGTGGCCGCGACGCCCGAGACGCCCGCTGCAATGCGCGCAACCCGTCGCGTCATTTCCTGCGCCGCGCGGCGCGAGAACGTTAGCAGCAGGATGCGATGCGGATCGGCGCCGTTGACGACCAGATGAGCGACGCGATGCGCCAGCGTATTGGTCTTGCCGGAGCCCGCGCCGGCAATCACGAGCAGCGGCTCGGGCAACGTAGCGCCGGGCGCAAAGGCGTGCGGGCCGCCATGTTCCACGGCGGCGCGCTGGGCGTCGTTGAGCTTCGCGAGATAGGCCGCCACATCAGGCAGGCCCACGTCGGCTTGGGAAGAATCGGCGGTAGGAACGGTGGACACGGCGGTGGACACGGCGGCGAGGACAGGAGTAGATAGCGCGTCTTGAATGACGCGGCGACGCATACTGTATATCCATACACCTCACGCCCGCAAGCGCCGATCTTGCCGTGATCTGGCGATATTTATACGCGAACGTCGCGCGACGCCCCTCCTCGTCACCCAAAACAAAAACGGCGACGCCCGTTTCCGGACGCCGCCGCTGTTTGCGCCTGCTTTTGGCTCCTGCTTTCGCTCTTTGGAGAGCGTCTGCGAGCCTTACTGGGTCGTGCCGCTCTGCTGCTGCGCCGACTCGCCATTCATCTGATCCTTCATTTCGGAGTCATTGGCCTGACGGTCAGCCTTGCGGTTGATCTTGGCGTCCTTGACCTGCGACTTGTAATCGGACTTGGCCTGCTTCTTCGCGTCCTTGTACTCCGAGTTCGCCGACTTCTTGGCGCTGCGGTACTCGGCGCTTGCCTTGGCGTTGGCGTCGCGCTTCTGGACCAGCGGATCCGTCGAGGTCGGCGCGGTCAGATTCTGCGGCGCAGGCGCGGGCTGAGCGATGCCCGCTGCGGCAGGCGCCTGGCTGGGAGCGGCCGCCGGGGCATCAGTCTGGGCGAATGCGCCTTGCGCGAACAGCGCGGCGGTGGCGAGAGCGGTACCGGTAAGCAGCTTGCGAATTTGAGTCATGGCATATCCTCTTTTGCAGTAGTTCCGGGATCGGCGTCGCAACAGGCATGCCCGTCGCGGCGCGGTCCCGCTCGATGAAGCTGCCTCGCTATGGGTGGACGCGATGTTTTGCGTATCCAGGAGGCAGATCTCTCGGCTGGGGTAAATCCATTTTTGTCTGAGGAAGCCCGTGAAGTCCCGCAACGTTACTCACCGTTTCACTTTCTGACGATTTCATAACATCTGGCCCCAGACTGCCGCAGCGCCCGTGAGCCTGGGATCACTTATCATGCACACCCTTCGCGCGCCCGCGCGGCGCGCCCCTCATCCCTGATTTGCCATGCCCAATCTCGATTTCACTCTGACCGGCGACTACGTCGAACTCCACAACCTCCTGAAGATCACGGGCCTTGCCGACAGCGGCGGCTCGGCCAAAGTGATCGTCGCTTCCGGCGCGGTGAAGGTCGACGGCGAAGTCGAATTGCGCAAGACCTGCAAGATTCGCGCGGGGCAGTCGGTGCTGCTCGGCGATACGCGCATCGCCATTCACGAAGCGCAGTAGCCGGCGTCACCTGGTGCGTACCGCCGCAGCCCCATAAGCCCGCGAGAAGGAAACGAGACCGAAGCGAGACCGAAGCGAAAACGAACCGAGATCGAAACGCTTCCGAAAGCAAATGCACCATATAGGTGCTTTTTATCCGAAAGAAGCGTAACCTCGCATCAGGCTTTCAGCTCCAACAAGTACGCAACCGGTACGCAAACACAGGACACGCGGCGCGATGATTCGCGCCGCGTCTGCTTTTTATGACCCGCTCCACCGCCTCCACGCGCGCTAACGATCAACGCCGCGCTTTCGCCCCTCCCTCGCTGCGCCGCCACGCCGCCGATACCGCACGCCTCGCCGCGCCGCTCGCCATCGCCCAGCTCTCGCAAATGGCCATGAGCGTGACCGACACGGTGCTGCTCGGCTCGCTGGGCGCGGGCGCGCTCGCGGCCGGCGGACTCGGCGCGAATCTGTTCTTCGTGGTGGTGACGGTGCTGCAGGGCGTGCTGACCTCGGTGAGCGTGAGCGTCGCGCAGGCGCGCGGCGCCGACGATCTGCATCGCGTGCCGCACATCTACTGGACCGGTTTCGCGCTCTCGCTGCTGCTGGCCGTGCCTGCGTTCGCGCTGTTGTCGTTTGCCACGCCGCTGCTGCTCGCGCTCGGCGAGCCGTCCGCGCTCGCGCATCAGGTCGGCGAATACGCTGCCGTGCTGCGCTGGGGCGCGCCCGCCAGCCTGATCGGCGTGGGGCTGATGCGCTCGTTTCTGCCCGCCATCGGCGCGGCCAAACGGCTGCTCTGGGTGTCGATCGGCAGTGTGTTCTTCAACGGCTTTCTCAACTACGGGCTGATCCACGGCGTGTGGGGCCTGCCGCATCTGGGCTTTCTGGGCTCGGCGGCGGCCACGACGGTGACCATCTGGCTGACCACGCTATTGCTGATGGCGCTGCTGCATCTGCGGCCTTCGCACCAGCATTTCGTGGTCGCGCGCCGGCCCACCGCGCCGCTCATGAGCGAGCTGTTCACGATCGGCTGGCCGGTGGCGATCACCTTCGCGGTCGAGGCCACGCTCTTTCTCGCCACCGGCATCGTCATGGGCTTGCTCGGCTCGACGCCGCTGGCCGCGCATCAGATCGCCCTGAACGTGGCTTCGGTGATGTTCATGGTGCCGCTGTCGATCGGCCAGGCCGCCAACGTGCGGGTGGGCTACTGGATCGGCGCAGGCCAGCCGCGCGCGGCGCGCCATGCGGGCTTCGTCGCGCTGGCGCTGGGCGTGGGCTTCATGTCGATGTCGGCGCTGGTGATGGTGCTCGCACCGCACTGGATCGTCGGCCTCTATCTGCATCTGGACGATCCCGCCAACGCGCAGACCGTGGCGCTTGCGGCGTCGCTGCTGGGCGTGGCGGCGATCTTCCAGATCGTCGACGGCATGCAGACGGTCGGCTCGGGCTGCCTGCGCGGCCTCAAGGACACGCGCATTCCGATGCTGGCTGCGACGCTCGGCTACTGGGGCATAGGCTTTCCGTTCGGCTACGCGCTGGCGTTCCACTTCGGGCTGGGCGCGCTCGGGCTCTGGTGGGGACTCGCGGCGGGACTCGCGAGCGTGGCCGTACTCATGACGTGGCGCTTCCATCACATCAGCCGGCGCGCGCAGCGCGAAGCGGCCGCGCCACAGAGCTGACGCGCTCCGGCAGGCGCCCGGGCGCTTCTACGCGAACGGTTAAAATACGCGGCTGGCAAAGCCCGCGATCCGGGGGCGCCCGCCAGCCGTCCCACGAGGGCGCCATCAAGCAATACCGCACGACAGCACGCTGCGCCGGCCAACCCGGCCGCGCGCCGCCGTGCATCCAGAAAGCCCGAAACGCCCTCTTTCCCGGACCCTCACTGCCCATGCTCGCCCCGATCACCCGACTGTTCCCGCTCTGGGCCGTCCTCGTCTCGCTGTTCGCCTACTTCAATCCGGGCGTGGTCGCGCCAGTCACGCCGCATGTCACAACGCTGCTCACGATCATCATGCTGGCCATGGGCGTGACGCTCTCGTTCGCCGACTTCCAGCGCGTCTTTACGCGCCCCGCGCCCGTGCTGGCCGGCATCGTCCTGCACTATCTGGTGATGCCGCTGGCCGCATGGGCGATCGCCCACGCGCTGCACATGAGCCCCGACCTCACCGCCGGCATGGTGCTGGTCGGCAGCGTGGCGAGCGGCACGGCCTCGAACGTGATGATCTATCTGGCGCGCGGCGACGTGGCGCTGTCCGTGACGATCAGCGCGCTGTCCACGCTGGTGGGCGTGTTCGCCACGCCCCTGCTCACGCGCCTCTATGTGGACGCCTCGATCGTCGTCGATGTGCACGGCATGCTCATGAGCATCGTGCAGATCGTGGCGCTGCCGATCGTGGTCGGCCTGATCGTCAACCGCCTGGCGGGCCGCCTCGTGCGGCGCGTCGAGCCGGTGCTGCCGCTCGTGTCGATGGTGTCGATCCTCGCGATCATCGCCGCGGTGGTGGGCGGCACGCACGCGAGCATCGCCACGGTCGGGCCGATCGTGGCACTGGGCGTGGTGCTGCACAACGGCATCGGCCTGCTGGGCGGCTACTGGGGCGGCCGACTGCTAGGCTTCGACGAATCCGTGTGCCGCACGCTCGCGATCGAAGTGGGCATGCAGAACTCGGGCCTCGCCGCGACGCTCGGCAAGCTCTACTTCTCGCCGCTCGCGGCCTTGCCGGGCGCGCTGTTCTCGGTGTGGCACAACCTGTCGGGATCGCTGCTTGCTGGCTACTGGGCCGGCAAGCCCGCGCGCGGCAGCGAACGCGACGCCGACGAGGCGCGCGCCAGCGCGTCGTCTCCGCGCGCCTGAGCGCTCCAGCGGCATTCCAGCAGCGCTCGCGCAAAGCGCTCGCATTGCGGATCACGTTGCGCGGCTTGCCGATAGAATCGGTTAAAGACGGCGCAACGTAAGCGAACCACGCGAACTCGACCTGCGGACGAACGACAGGCGAAGGAACGGCGCCACACGCTCAGGAGAATCCGCTTGCTCGCCCCCACCGTTGCGCACGCGTCCCCCAGCCACCGCGCCGCGCGCCTCCATGCGCTGCGGCGCGCCTGCCTCGCCCTGGTGTGCGTCACGCTCGTCGCGGCCTGCGCCACGCGCCCGCCCGCGACCGACTACCCGCGCCAGACCAGCTCCGCCCTGCCCGCGTCCGACGCCAGCGCCACCGCGCTCGGCATCGCGCTGGCCGCTCCCGAAGCCGCGCATCCCGGCGAATCGGGCTTCCGGCTGCTGGCCACCGGTACCGACTCGCTGCAGATGCGCGTCGCGCTCGCGCGCGCGGCGACGAAGACGCTCGACATGCAGTACTACATCGCCAACGAGGACACGACCGGCAAACTGCTGCTGGGCGCGGCGCTGTACGCGGCCGATCGCGGCGTGCGCGTGCGCATGCTGGTGGACGACCTGAACTTCCACGACATCGACCGCCTGATGGCCGCGCTCAACAGCCATCCGAACATCCAGATCCGCGTGTTCAATCCGTATGGCAGCACGGGCGAATCGATGGTCCTGCGCACGCGCAACTTCTTCTCGAACGTCGATCAATTCACGCGCCGCATGCACAACAAGTCGACCATCGTCGACAACGAACTGGTGATCGTGGGCGGCCGCAATCTCGGCGACGAATACTTCAGCGCGAGCCCCACGCTGCAGTTCCGCGATCTCGACGTGGTGGGCGCGGGCCCGGTCGCGGCCAGCGTATCCGCGAGTTTCGACGAGTACTGGAACAGCAGCGTCTCGTATCCGCTAGCCGTGCTCAATCATCAGAAGTTCGACGCGCACGATCTCGACGCGGCGCGCGACGATCTACGCACGCACTGGCGCGAAACCGCCGATCCCTACAACGCGAAGCCGCTCAACGCCACGCCGCTCGCGCAGCAGATCACGCGCAACGAGCTGGGCCTGATCTGGGCGAAGTGGCAGTTCGTGGCCGATGCGCCGGGCAAGATCGGCGGCGCGGAACAAGGCGAGCTGGGCGACGCGATGCGCTCGCTGCTGGAACGCATCCGCGCGGCGAAGAGCAGCGTGCTGGTGTTCTCGCCTTACTTCGTGCCGCATGACGCAGGCGTGCAGGAACTCAGGAACCTCACCGCGCGCGGCGTACACGTGGCGATCCTGACGAATTCGCTTGCGGCCACCGACGCCGTCGCCGTGCAGGCCGGCTACAGCCCGTACCGCGTGCCGATGCTCCAGGCCGGCGTCGAACTCTACGAATTCAAGCCGACGCAGGCCGAGGGCACGCGCTCGCAGCGCTTCGGCATCACGGGTTCGCGTTCGCGCGCGAGCCTGCACGCCAAGGCCTACGTGATCGACGACAGCACGCTCGTGATCGGCTCGCTCAATCTCGATCCGCGCTCCGCGCGTCTGAACACGGAACTGGCGCTGACGATTGACAGCCAACCCATCGCGCACGAAGTGGCCGGTTATTTCGCGCACGCGACCTCGCCCGAGATCAGCTATCGCGTCACCCTCGCGACGCCCGAGCAGCTTGCGCAGCAGCGCGGCACGGCGACGAACTCGCCGCTCATCTGGACCGACGAGGAAAACGGCATGATCCGTACCTACAACCTCGATCCTGGTGCGGGTTTTTACCGGAATCTGCTAACCGGGCTATTCTTGCTGTTGCCGGTCGATAGCCAGTTGTAGTCCGCTGTAGCGCGCTGCCTTCGACCGAAGCAACCCGAAAGTCCGCCATCTAGCCAGATATCGCTCAGGCGTGCGCCCCTTCCACGGCGCGCATGCTGGCGCCGCCTCGCTGCGCCGCCGTCCAGCCACCTCGCGGACCCGACCCGTCACATGCGGCGCCGCGCCGAAACACCGGCGCCGCTTCACATCGGAGTGTCAACATGACCGCCAGCAATGAGAATGTCAGAATGGAACGCGACACGTTCGGCGAAATCGCCGTGCCGGCCGCGCAGCTATGGGGCGCGCAGACGCAGCGTTCCTTGCAGAACTTCCGCATCTCGACCGAAAAGCAGTCGCCCGAATTGATCACCGCACTCGCGTGGATCAAGCGCGCGGCTGCCGAGGTCAACCAGCAGCTCGGCGTGCTGGATGAGGCCAAGGCGCGCGCCATCGTGCAGGCCGCCGACGAAATCGTCGAAGGCAAGCACGCGGGCGAATTCCCGCTCGCGGTCTGGCAAACCGGCTCCGGCACGCAGACCAACATGAATCTCAACGAGGTGATCGCCAACCGCGCGAGCGAGATTCTGGGCGGCGAGCGCGGCGAGTCGCGCAAGATTCATCCGAACGACGATGTGAACCGTGGCCAGTCGTCCAACGACGTGTTCCCGACCGCCATGCACGTCGCGGTGGCGGTGGCCATCGTCAAGCATCTGGTGCCTGCGCTGAAGACGCTGCGCGAGACGCTCGCCGCCAAATCGCAGCAGTTCACCGGCATCGTCAAGATCGGCCGCACGCACCTGCAGGACGCCACGCCGCTCACGCTCGGCCAGGAGTTTTCGGGCTACGTCGCGCAGCTCGATCACGGCATCAAACATGTGGAATCGTCGCTGCCGCATCTCTATGAACTCGCGCAGGGCGGCACGGCGGTGGGCACGGGTCTGAACGCGCATCCGCAGTTCGCGCAGAAGGTGGCCGAAACCATCGCGAAACTCACGGGCGTGCCCTTCGTGACCGCGCCCAACAAGTTCGAAGTGATGGCCGCCGCCGACGCGCTGGTGTTCGCGCACGGCGCGCTCAAGACCGTGGCCGCCAGCCTCATGAAGATCGCCAACGACGTGCGCTGGCTCGCCAGCGGCCCGCGCTGCGGCCTGGGCGAACTGTCGATTCCCGAGAACGAACCGGGCAGCTCGATCATGCCGGGCAAGGTCAATCCTACGCAGTCCGAAGCAGTGACGATGCTGTGTTGCCAGGTGTTCGGCAACGATGTCGCCGTGAACATGGGCGGCGCGAGCGGCAACTTCGAACTCAACGTGTTCCGCCCGATGATCGCGCACAACGTGCTGCAATCGATCCGTCTGCTCGCGGACGGCGCGCTCTCCTTCAACGATCACTGCGCGGTGGGCATCGAGCCGAATCACGCGCGCATCGACACACTGCTCAACGAATCGCTGATGCTGGTGACGGCGCTCAATCCGCACATCGGCTACGACAAGGCCGCGCAGATTGCCAAGAAAGCGCACAAGGAAGGCACCACGCTCAAGGCCGCGGCGCTCGCGCTCGGCCATGTGACGGAGCAGCAGTTCGACGAATGGGTCAAGCCCGGCGAGATGGTGGGCAACGCGAAGTAACGTGGCCATAAAATGCCCTTGAAAAAGGGCTGAAATGCAAAACGGGCGGCAAGGATTCAATCCTCGCCGCCCGTTTTTTCATATGTGCCGCGACCGCGTCACACCTGCCCGCGCGCGACTTCTTCGGGCTTGAGATCGACAATCGCGTCGAGCGCTTCCTTCACGTCGAGCGCGTATTTCGCCAGGCGCTTCTGCTCGTCCGTTTCGGGCGTGAAAGTGGGCACCGGAATCGGATTGCCGTTTTCGTCGACGGCTACGAACACGATCAGGCAGTCGGTCGTCAGACGCAGCTGGCCGCTCTTGGGGTCGCCCGCATGCACGGTGATGTGGATGTGCATCGAGGTACGGCCCGTGGCCACCACGCGTGCGCGCAACTCGACCATGTTGCCGACCTGGATCGGCCGGCGAAAGCGGATATTGCCCACGCTCACCGTCACGCAGTAGCGGCCCGACCAGACCGCCGCGCAGGCGTAGGCGGTTTCGTCGATCCACTTCATCAGTGCGCCGCCGTGGACTTTGCCGCCGAAGTTCACCGAATTGGGCTCGGCGAGGAAACGGAATGTCGTTTCCGAACGGTCGAGAGGCTGCGAGGGCGTATTCATATCGGCTCCGGCTCGTGGGGTTGTGCGCGAGGCATCGTTATAGGTGCCGTCGATTATACGAGCGCAGCATGTCAATCACAGTGCCGTCCCCGCCGCCGCTTATGTGCCCGCTTATGTGCCCGCTTGTGCGCGCCGCGACCTCACGCATTCATCGCGGAGAAACGGGCGCGATAGTCGCCGGGCAGCACGCCGTAGCGCCGCTCGAACGCACGGCGCAGATTCTGCTCGGTGCCGAAACCGCAGTCGGCGGCGATGCGCTTGACCGGCAGGCGCGATTGCGCGAGCGCGTGCGCGGCGGCTTCGACACGCATCGCCGCGACCGTGCGCGCGGGCGTGCGCCCCACCGCTTCCACATAGCGCCGCGCGAAAGTGCGCGGGCTCATGCAGGCGGCGTGCGCCAGACGCTCGACGCTTAGCTCGACATGCAGGTTCGCGGCCATCCAGCCGTGCAGCGCGTCGAAAGCGCCGCCCGCCGCGCTCTGCGCCGCCAGCGCCTCGCTGAACTGCGCCTGGCCACCCGGGCGCTTCATGAACACGACGAGACGGCGCGCGGCCTGCATCGCCACGGCGTGGCCGCAATCCTCTTCGATCAGCGCGAGGGCGAGATCGATGCCCGCTGTCACGCCCGCCGAGGTCCAGACCGCGCGGCCGTCACGCTCGTCGCGGATGAAGATCGGTTCGTCGTCGACCTGAACTTGCGGGAAGCGCCGCGCGAGTTGCGCCGCGTTGCGCCAGTGCGTGGCCGCTCGGCGGCCGTCGAGCAGGCCCGCGGCCGCCAGATAGAACGCCCCCGTGCACACCGAGGCGACGCGCCGAGCGCGCGGCGCATGGGCGGCGATCCAGGCGACGAGTTCGGGTTGCAGCACGGTGTTGTCGTCGATCGGCACGCCGGGGACGATCAGCGTGTCGATGGTGGCGGCGTCGAGCGCGTCGAGCCGTTCGGCGACCACGGGCAGGCCCGCGAAGGTGGGCAGCACGCCGCCCTCGATCGAGGCGAACGTAACGCGGTACGCGCACGCGCTCGACGATTGCGGAGTCTGCGCGCGCAGCGTGAGTTCGGCGCGCCAGAATGCCTCGATGGGGCCGCAGGCGTCGAGCAGCACGAGATCGGGCGCGACCGCGAAAACAATGTGGCGAACGTGGGCAGTGTCGGCGGACATAGGGCGGCAAGCGTTCAAAAGCGGATCGCCCATGTTCGCACGCGCGAGGCTGGCAGTCTTGTCAATCTGCCATCAATTCCTGCCACACACGTATCTCGCACTGCGGACTACTTGTGATAGCTAATGCCTTCGTCGATCGTGCCGTACATGGTGATACCGCTTGCGCTGCTGCCTGATGGCGGCGTACCGCCGGCGCAGGCCGCGCAAAGCAGCGTGAGCGCTGCGAGGGCCAGAATGCGTTTCATGACTGCCTGTAGGTGCCTGTCTGCGACCAGAAAGAGGCCCATTCTAGCGCGGTGCCTGCTTGCCTCGCGGTTTCGAGGGCAGCGCACGCTCTGCGGCCCGCGCGCGACATTTCACGACAGATTGAAACGTCGAATGCTGCAGTTGGCTAAAGTGATGTCATGAGTCACCGCACCAGGCGTGCTGAATCCGGAGAGCCGACCATGTCCCTGCCCACCGCCGACGAATCCCTCCATTTCCCCGGCCTCGCCCGTGTAGCCGCCCTGCTCGCCGACCCGGGCCGCGCCGCCATGCTGTGGGCGCTGATGGACGGCAGCGCCCGTCCGGCGGGCGAGCTCACGCTGATCGCGGGGCTTTCGCCGTCGGCAGCCAGCGCCCACCTCGCGCGGCTCACCGATGGCGGCATGATCGCCGCCGAAGTGCGCGGGCGGCACCGCTACTTCCGTATCGCCACGCCAGAAATCGCCCAGACCATCGAAGCGCTCATGAACGTCGCCCACGCCACCGCGCCGGAGCGGCCCGTGACGCGCCCCGCGCGCACCGTGCCGCTGGAGATGCGCCACGCGCGCACCTGTTATGACCACATGGCGGGCGAAGTGGCGGTGCAGGTGTTCGAGCGGCTCGTCGATGGCGGACTGCTCACGCTCAAGGGCGACGATCTGGAAGCAACCCAGACCGGCGCGGCAAGGCTCGCGGAATGGGGCGTCGATCTTGGCGCACTGCGCGCGCGACGGCGGCGCTTCGCCTGCACCTGCCTCGACTGGAGCGAGCGGCGCCCGCACCTGGGCGGCGCGCTCGGCGCGGCGCTGCTCGAGCGCTTCACGTCGAACGGCTGGGTCGAACGCACGAGCCGCCCGCGCGTGCTGCGCATCACGCCGCTCGGGCAACGCGAATTCGACGCGTTCGTGCGGGTTTGAATCGTCGTCTTGAAGCGCGAATATCCTGACAAATAGCCGACAAATTCATTTAAACCACCCTCAAAACCCGGGTATCAGGTCGTCATCACACGTTCTGTTACAGATGGTGCATAAGCCTTAACAAATCCGCGAGCCCGGAAACACGGGCGACGGATACAGTGCCCTGCATGGCTTCGCGAAATTTCATCAGCGAGTCATGCTCTGCACCGCGCCGGAGAACTACACCGTGAAAACAATGACCAGATACGCGACCCAACTCGCGACCAACGACAGCCGCCACACCCTCACGCGCCGCACGCTCATCGCGGGCGCCGTGTTCGCCGCCTTCGCGTTCAACCTCGCCAGCACCGATGCGCTCGCACAGTCCGCGCCGCAAGCAGCACCGCAGTCCGCACCGGCAGGCGATCCGCCCTCGCGCGTCGCGCGCCTCGACTACATGGCCGGCGACGTCACCACCGAGCCGGCTGGTGCGACCGACTGGTCCTACGCCCAGCTGAACCGCCCGCTGACCACCGGCGACCAGTTGTGGAACGACAGCAACGCGCGCTCGGAAATGCACATCGGCTCGACGGCTGTGCGCATGGGCCCGCAAACGAGCCTCGACGTGCTCAACCTCGACGATTCGAGCGCGCAGCTCAAGGTCGCCCAGGGCACGCTGTCAACGCGCGTGCGCGCGCTGCCCGCCGGCAGTGCGTACGAAATCGATACTCCGAATCTCGCGCTCGGCCTGAACGGTCCGGGCGACTATCGCGTGGACGTCGCGCCCGACGGCAGCGCGACCACTGTGACCGTGCGCAGCGGCAGCGTGACCGTGTACGGCGAAAACGGCCAGATGCCGATGCAGGCCGGCCAGCAGATCCGCTTTACCGGCACCGCCCTGCAGCAGGTGGCGAGCGGCGCCGCTCCGCAGCCCGACGCCTTCGACCAGTGGGCGCTCACGCGCGACGAGGCCGAGGACCGCTCGGTATCGGCGCGTTATGTTTCGCGTGACATTCCCGGCTATCAGGATCTGGACGCCAACGGCACCTGGCGCGAAAGCCCGCAATACGGCGAGGTGTGGGTGCCGAATACGGAGCCGGCCGGCTGGGCGCCTTATCACGATGGTCACTGGGTCTGGCAAGCGCCCTGGGGCTGGACCTGGGTGGATGACGCGCCGTGGGGCTTCGCGCCTTACCACTATGGCCGCTGGGCCCAGGTCGACGATTCGTGGGCGTGGGTGCCGGGCCCGATGGTCGAGAGCGCCCCGCCCGTCTACGCACCGGCGCTCGTCGCCTTCGTGGGCGGCGGCGGTGGTTCCGACTGGGGCGTGAATCTGGCCATCGGCGGCGCGGCGGCGGCGGGCGTCGCCTGGTTTGCGCTCGGGCCGGGCGAAGCGTGGCATCCGGGCTGGGGCGGCTGGAGCCCGCACTACTATCAGCGCGTCAACCAGACGGTGGTTGTCAACAACTACCGCCAGAACGTCAACATCACGAACATCAACGTTCACAACACCTACGTCAACTACCGCGTGCCGGGCGCGGTCACGGCCGTTCCCGCGACCGCCTTCGTGCACGGCCAGCCGACCGCGCGCTTCGCGCAGCATGTCGATCCGCGCCAGTGGCAGAACGCGCGCATCCAGCCGGGCACGCCTGGCATCGCGCCGGTTCAGGGCAGCTTTGGAGCGAACATGCGTCGCGCCGACTATCGTCCGCCTGCCACGCTGAACCAGCGTCAGGTCGTGGCGACGCGCGCGCCGGTTGCGCCGCCCGCGTTCCATGACAACCTCGCGCAACGTTTTGCGCATGGCGGCGGCACGGTGCCGGGCGCGGGTGCGCCGGTCGTGCGCGTGTCGGCGCCCGCGCATGCGTCGTTCGCGCCGTTTTCGACGGCCTCGCATGGTGGCTGGCCGCAGCAGAATGTGCGCGTCGTCGCGCCTCGCTCGCCGGAAATCGGCGCGGCGGGACGTCCGGGCGGTGCACCGATGCAGAACGCGCCGCATGGTCCGAACGAGCCGATGGCCCAGCACGGCCAGCCGAACTTCGCACCGAACGCCAATGCCAACGCAATGGCGGCGGCCGGCCACGCTGCGGCCGGTGCGCAGCCGAACGAAGCCCACGGCGTGCCGCGCCCGCCGCAGTTCGCGGGCCATCCCGAAGGTGGTCAGCCGCAGGCGGCGATGAACGGCCGCCCGCAGGCCGCTCAGCCAGGCGAAGCGCATCAGCCCGAATGGACCCAGGCGCATACGCCGATGGCGATGCGCGGCCAGCCGGGCGCGAACGAAGCGGGCCGGGGGCAAGCGCTCGCGATGCAGCAGCCGCATGAGGCCGCGCCGCAGCGTGCGCCCGAGCGCGCCAACGAGCCGGTTGCGCAGCCCCAAGCTGCACAGGCGCAACACGGCTTCGAAGCCCAGAACCGTCCGGAGCAACGCGCGGAGCAGCGTCAGGAGCCACAACCCCAGGCGCATGCCGATGTCCGCCCGCAGCCGCAGGCCCAACAGCCGCGCGAGGAGTTCCACCCGCAACCGCAGCCACAAGCGCAAGCACAGCCGCGCGCCGAGCCCCGCCCGCAACCGCAGGCGCACGAGGAATTCCATCCGCAGCCGCAAGCCCAGCCGCGCCCGGAATCGCGTCCTGAGCCGCGCCCGCAACCCCAACCGCAGCCACGCGCGGAATTTCACCCGCAGCCGCAACCGCAGCCGCGCGCGGAACCGCACCCGCAGCCGCAACCCCAGCAGCACCCGCAGGAACACGCGGGCGGTAACCGCGACGATCACCACCGCGGCTAACGTAATCGCCGTCAACCCGAGCGGCTGGCGGCGCCAAAACAAAAGCCCGCGAACGTCACCGTTCGCGGGCTTTTTCCATCTGGCGCATCAGAAACGTTACACCGCCATTGGCGCCGTCAGCGGCTCGTGATGGCGGTAGCCGACCAGCGAGAAGTCCGACGGCTCGACCTTCTCCAGCCACTCAGGCTCATACACGCCCGTTTTCGCAAAATCCGGCACGCGATCGGCAATTTCCAGACGCGGGCTCTCGAACGGCTCGCGGCGCAGCTGCTCGTTGAGCATGTCGAGCTGGTTCTCGTAAATGTGCGCGTCGCCGATGAAATACGTGAACCAGCGCGGCGTATAGCCCGTCAGGCGCCCCACCAGCGACAGCAGCACTGCGCCTTCGGTCAGATTGAACGGCGTGCCCAGACCCACGTCATTGCTGCGGATGTACAGGCAGAGCGAAATTTCGCGCTTCGCCGGGTTCGGCAGGAACTGATAAAGCAGGTGGCAGGCAGGCAGCGCGATCTCTTCGAGCACGGCCGGGTTCCACGCATGAAACAGAATCCGACGGTCGGCGGGATTGTTCATGATGGTGTCGAGGCACTGGCGAAGCTGGTCGATCGCCTTGTAAAGCAGCACCTTCGGCTGGCCGTCCTCGCTGAATTCAGTCACGCGCGCGTAGCCGCGCGATTCGGCGTCAGCGATCTGCGCGCTTGCGCTGGCTTCGAGCACCTTGTAGGCGGGCCACTGGCGCCACTGCACGCCGTAGACGTCGCCCAGATCGTCCGTGCCCTGGCGGTACGGATTGGCGAGCCATTGGGCGTTGTCGTTGGCGTTGGCGTCCCAGACCTTGCAGCCGAGCGCGCGGAACTCCGCGGCGCTGCGCGAGGCGCGCATAAAGCCGATCAGCTCGCCCACGGCCGACTTGAACGCGAGCTTTTTGGTCGTGACGGCCGGGAAGCCCTGCTGCAGGTCGAAGCGCAGCATCGCACCGGGCATGCTGATCGTGCGGATGCCGGTGCGGTTTTCCTGCCAGCTGCCGGTGTCGAGGATCGAGCGGACGAGCTCGAGATACTGTTTCATGCGGAGTCCCTGAACGGGGCGCGAATGCCCCGTGCGGCTTCAAAAGCGAGATTCTATAGCAAGCGGGCGATTGCTGATCGAGGGCCATTTCGGCGTTGGGTGCGTTGCGCGAGCGGCGCCCGAAAGCAGGTGAAATTCCGCTAAAACGTGATTAACGCCTCGCAGGCGATGTTACGGAACACAAATTGGGAACATCACAATGTATGGGAACGTAACTTGCGCATTTTACCTGGCGCCCCTCAAAAAGCACGTTCAGACGGAAAATAATGCCGACGATTGCTGCGGCAATAATCGAGTGAAATCGGTAAAAAAACAAATCCAATACCGGACAAACCAGTACGGCCGCACAAATTTAAAAAGCCGTGAAATATTGCGTGGGAGTTAATCCGGAATCAATCCGGAATCGGCAGCGAGAAAGCACAGCGCAAGCGCACGGCACAAGCCTATTAAGGCTGCGCAGCGAATTGGCGTTTGGAAATAAAACTGGGGAAAGAACAGAAGAATGGGAAGTCGCGGACCAGGCGGCTCGCTCACGCGAGCCGCCACCCGCACGAACCTGCGCCCCCGCGCCAGCCCGCTTGCACCCCTGACACCCTCATGGCCTCTCTGGCTCTTCGTCAGCGCTGATAAAAGCG
>NZ_DASZJJ010000076.1:0-10220 GCF_035948235.1 Paraburkholderia sp.
TCACAGCGCCAGTAACAGGAGCGAGCGGGTCACTACCCGATGCGCCCGACAACGCACTCGTAATCGTATTCACAGCGCCAGTAACAGATGCAAGCGGGTCGCTACCTGAAGCACCCGACAGTGCACCTGTAATCGTATTCACTGCGCCAGTAACAGGCGCAAGCGGATCACTACCCGAAGCACCCGACAGCGCACCCGTAATCGTACTAACAGCGCCAGTAACAGGAGCAAGCGGATCGCCACCCGAAGCACCCGACAACGCGCCAGTAATCGTGTTCACAGCGCCAGTAACAGGACCAAGCGGATCGCCACCCGAAGCACCCGACAACGCACCCGTAATCGTACTCACAGCGCCAGTAACAGGCGCAAGCGGATCGCTACCCGACGCACCCGACAGCGCGCCAGTAATCGTACTCACAGCGCCAGTAACAGGCGCGAGCGGATCACTACCCGACGCACCCGACAGCGCACCCGTAATCGTGTTCACAGCGCCAGTAACAGGCGCAAGCGGATCACTACCCGAAGCACCCGACAACGCACCTGTAATCGTGTTCACCGCGCCAGTCACAGGCGCGAGCGGATCACTACCCAATGCACCCGACAACGCGCCAGTAATCGTATTCACCGCGCCAGTAACAGGCGCAAGCGGATCACTACCCGATGCACCCTGCAACGCCCCCACTAACCCGCCAAGCTGCGCGAGCGGCTGGCCGCCGTAATTGATCGCCAGCCCCGCGGCACCGCCCACGGCAACCGTGACATCACCGCCGGTCACCACGCCGCCGATACCGCCGCCCACAACGATTGTTCCCGGCGCAGCGCCTGCCCCTGCTGCCGCCCCCACTGCCACGCCGCCCCCCGGCTGCGTCGAATCCGCCCTTGCCGCACCGCTAGCCACGGCGGCGAAAACCGCCGCGGTGCACAACGCCAAGGTGGTGATTCGCGTCTTCAAGTTATTCCCCATCGCTAGCTCTCTCTTTAGGTTGGTTATCGCAGCGCCCCAGCTGCGCCCCCAACACTGCAGAGACCGTGCCAACTTCAGGAAAACGAGCGACGCCCCGCAGCAGCGGGGTACACACGAAACTCACCGCGCTAACAGCGATGCAAATCGATTAGACGTAACAGGGAAAATAACCTGCGTTACGAAAATGCGTAACGTGACATGAGCGGACTATAAAGCTGCGTGCGCAACCAATTAAGCCGCCGGAACGGAAAGCCAGCCTGAAGGGACAAAGAGACGAAGTGAGCATTGGAGAAATGCAACTCACAATCGCGAGACAAAAATAAAGACCTGGTATTTCAATCAATCGACGCGAACGCATTCACGCCCTTAACCAGTCAGGATGACCGCAACTTCGCCAGCGCGCAACCTACCAGAACGAACAGGTCAAAAACGCAAGCCGGACCGACCCACGCACAACAAAAAAAATACAACCAGAAGCACCAGCGCTAAATAAAGCAAATCGCCGTTCCCTACCTTTCGCGCCGATTAAAAAATCCGTTTTGAATTTCGAATTGCATTACAACGACTCCCGACGTTACGCGCTGTTCCGTAACACCTCACATCAGCCATTACGTTACGCCCCATGTCGCGCGCATCGTTACGTTCGTTGCGCGCACATCTACCTTTCCTGAGCTTCGCAAACACAACCCGACAGTCCCCTCAAGAAGCCCGCCCCACAACGATCCGGATCAAACGTCGTCCCTTACCGGCCGGATTCGTCAGTCGAATGGCACAGCTGTTGCATTAGAAGCAGTGCAGCAAATCGGGCACAGGCGCCGGCACAAGGCGCAAGCGGTCGCCTCTCACGGCCGCGCCCGACCCGAGGCCTGGAGGAGACAACAGTCATGCCACGGGCCAACAACATCGGAGGCAGCGCGGCGCATCGGTGCGCGGCGCGGCCCTGGCGAAATCGAGTGCAGCCGTCATTGCCACAGCAGGTCGGCTGCGGTGCGTTCGTCTTTTGGCGCTACATGCGGGGGGAAGTCTCATGTCAGTCGAGAAGCAGGTATTGCCACTGCCGGGTGGCCTGAAAGTCTATGTCGAGCATCATTGTTTCGATCCGTCGTTCGAAACCGTTCTGCTGGTCAACGGCGCACTGGCCACCACGGCGTCGTTCGGCCAGACCATCCGTTATCTGGGCGAGCGCCTCAACGCGCTGTGTTTCGATCTGCCCTATGCGGGCCAGTCGCGCCAGCACAACGCATGCGACTACGCGCTCACCAAGGACGACGAGATCGACATCCTCATGCATCTCGCCGATCGCTTCCGTCCCGACTATCTGCTGTCGGTGTCGTGGGGCGGCGTCGCGTCGCTGTTCGCGCTGGCGCGTGGCTGCGCCAGCGTGCGGCGCGCTGCCATCGCGTCGTTCTCGCCGTTTCTCAATGCGGCGATGACCGACTACGTGACGCGCGCACGCGACCACATCGCGGCGGGCCAGAACCTGCAGGCTGCACAACTGCTCAACGATACCGTGGGCCGCTATCTGCCGCGCATCATGAAGCTCTATAACTACCGCTATCTCACGCGCCTGCCGCGCGACGAGCAGGATCAGGTGGCGTTCCACGTCGACCAGATTCTCGCGATGGAGCCCGAGCGCTATCTGAACGAGTTTCGCCGCATTGGCTGCGACGTGAAGTTCGTCAACGGCGATCTCGACGAATACACCACCGCGGCCGATGTGCGTCGTCTGGGCGAATACGTGCGGCGCGCCGAGTTCGCCACGATACGCGGCGCGGGTCATTTCCTCGATCTCGAGGGGCGCATCCAGCAGGAGCAGATGCGCACGGTGCTGTGCGACTTCTTTTGCGGTGAACGCGAAACGTACACGCCCCATGCGTCGATCGCGAACTCCAGCGCGCCGCAGCGCCTGCCGTTCCAGGTGCCCGCGCTTTCATAAAAGAGCGTGAGACGCTCACGCCCGCCCAACACCATCGCCGGGATTTCTTCATGAATATCGTGCAAAGCATCGCCATTGTCGTGCCGTGGCTCCTGTGGCTCGCTTACTGGATCGCGACGTCCCATTCCGTCAAAACCACCGCGCGCAAGGAAGCGCGCAGCGCGCGCACCTGGCAGTCGCTGCCGCTGATCGTGGGCGGTGCGCTCGTGATCCTGCCGGACCCCGCGTTCAATGCGCTGGTGCCCGACCTCGCGCGTCTGGGAGCGATGCAGTTGGCTGGACTCGCCATCATGATTGCGGGGCTGTTGTTTTCGGTGTGGGCGCGCGTGCATCTGGGCACGAACTGGAGCGTCTCGGTCACGCTCAAGGAGGGCCACGAGCTGATTCGCAGCGGCCCTTACGCACTCGTTCGGCATCCTATCTATACAGGATGCCTGATCGCCCTGGTGGGGTGCGCCTTTGTCGGCGGGACGTGGCGCGGCGCGCTGGGCGTCGTGCTGATCTTCGCGTCGCTGGCCTTCAAGGTGCGGGTGGAGGAAAGCTGGCTCACTGGCCATTTCGGCGATGCGTATGCACGCTATCGACGCGAAGTCGCCGCACTGATTCCCGGCATCTACTGACCTGCGCGGCGGCCAGATGGCACAGATCATCATCACGGCGATAGGGTCGGCGGGCGATGTGCATCCGCTGCTCGGCGTCGGGCGCTCGCTCGCGGCGCGAGGTCATCGCGTGGTGTTCTGCACGCATCCGCCGTTCGAAGCGGCCGCGCGGCGCGAAGGTTTCGCATTCGTCCCGATTGGTAGCGCCGAAGATTATGCGGCCGCACTTGCCAATCCGGCCTTGTGGCATCCGCGTACCTCGTTCAAAACGCTGTGGGCCTTGATCGCACCGGTACTGCAACCGCACTATGACGCGCTCGAAGCCTTGCGCGGTCCCGACACGGTCCTCGTCGGCACGCTCTGGGCCTTTTCCGCGCGCCTGATGCAGGAGCGTCACGGCACGCCCTACGTGTCGGTGCAGGTCTCGCCTTCGACGCTGCTGTCCGCGCATGCGCCGCCCGCGCACAAGCGCCTCACGATTCCGCGCAGCCTGCCCTTGCCGCTCAAGGCCGCGCTGATGACGCTGATCGAGCGCGCGGTGCTGGACGCCGTGTGCGGGCCGCGTCTGAATGCTCTGCGCGCCACGCTCGCGCTGCCGCCCGCCACACGCATCCTTGGCCACTGGCTGCATTCGACGGACGGCGTACTCTGTCTGTTCCCCGCCTGGTTCGCGGCACCGCAGCCGGACTGGCCCACGCAGCACACCCAAAGCGGTTTTCCGCTTTTCAACGATCTCGACGATAGCGAACCCGACGCGGAACTCGAAGCGTTCCTCGCAACGGGCGAAGCGCCGGTGGTGTTCACACCCGGCTCGACGCTCGTCGATCACGAGCACTATGCGCGCGCCGTTCTGCATGCGTTACGCGCGACAGGCGCGCGCGGTTTGCTGCTAGGCGCCGACGCAACACTCACCGAGGCGCAGCGTGGCCGCGATATGCCGCGCCAGCGTCTGCTGCAACGCCGCTACGTGCCGCTGCGCGCGCTGCTGCCGCGCTGCCGCGCGCTTGTGCATCACGGCGGGATCGGCACGGCGTCGCTGGCATTCGAAGCCGGCATTGCACAACTCGTCACGCCGTTCGCGCACGATCAGTTCGACAACGCACAGCGTGTAGCGGATGCGGGCTGCGGCGTGCGCCTCGACGCCCCCATCAAGGACACTGCTCTCGCCCGCGCACTCGCGCGCGTGCTGCACGATCCGCGCATCGCCACGCGTTGCGCGCAGATGCGTGCGAAGCTGACCGCCGCGCCTGACGGCTGTGCTGAAGCGGCACGCTTCATTGAGCGCTTCGTGCCAAATGTGCCAGAGGTGCCAAACGCACCAAACGCGCCGGATATCGCGCAGGACAGCGCTAACGTCCCGTTGCGCAAGGCAGTGAGCGCATGAGCACAACCTCGCCCTTCGCGCTCCCGGACACACAACCCGCACACGGTCTGCGCCTTGCGTTGCTCACCTTCGCACTGTCGCTCGCGACCTTCATCGAAGTGCTCGATTCAACCGTGACGAACGTGGCCGTCCCCGCGATCTCGGGCAGCCTGGGCGTGGCCAACAGCCAGGGTACCTGGGTCATCAGTTCGTACTCCGTGGCCGCGGCGATTGCCGTGCCGCTCACGGGCTGGCTCGCACGACGCCTCGGCGAAACGCGGCTTTTCGTGAGTGCGGTACTGCTTTTCACGCTCACCTCGCTCATGTGCGCGCTCGCCGCCGATCTACACGTGCTGGTCGCCTGCCGCGCGCTGCAAGGACTCTGTTCCGGGCCGATGGTGCCGCTCTCGCAGACCATCCTGCTGCGCACCTTCCCGCCTGCGAAGCGCACGCTTGCGCTGGCGCTGTGGGGCATGACCGTGTTGCTCGCGCCGATCTTCGGCCCGGTAGTCGGCGGCTATCTGATCGACGCGTTCTCGTGGGAATGGATCTTCCTCATCAACCTGCCGATCGGTCTTTTCTCGTTCGTTGTTTGCGCAACCATGCTGCGCAAGGACGCCAGACGAGGCGAAGCCGTTCCCGTCGATTTCATCGGCATTGCGCTGCTCGTGATCGGCGTGGGCGCCTTGCAGGCAATGCTTGATCTGGGCCACGACGCTGGCTGGTTCGACTCGACGCTGATCGTCACGCTCGCCATCGTCGCGGCGCTTGCGCTCGTCGCGCTGCTGCTCTGGGAAGCGGGCGAAGCGCAGCCTGTGATCGACTTGAGCCTCTTTCGCGACCGCACGTTCTCGTTCTGTGTGCTGATCATCTCGCTCGGCATGGCGAGTTTTTCGGTGGTGGGCGTGGTGTTTCCGCTCTGGCTGCAGGCCGTGATGGGCTACGACGCCTTCCATGCGGGCCTCGCAACCGCGCCGCTGGGCATTCTCGCGCTGGTGTTCTCGATTCTCGTCGGCCTCTACGCGCATCGTTTCGACGCGCGTGTGCTCGCGACCTTCGGCTTTCTGGTTTTCGCCGCTGTGCTCTGGTGGGACACGCATTTCACGCTGACGATGACCTTCACGCAAATCGTCACGCCGGGACTGATCCAGGGCATCGGCCTGCCCTGCTTTTTTATTCCGCTCACGGCCGCAACGCTCTCGCGCGTGCCCGATCATCAGCTTGCCGCCGCGTCGAGCCTGTCGAATTTCCTGCGCACGCTCGCCGCCGCCTTCGGCACGGCGATGAGCGTGACGCTCTGGGATCATCGCGCGAGCTTCCACTACGCGACGATCGCGCAATCGGTCACAAAGGAATCGGGCGGCACGCAGCATTACGTCGCCACGCTGCATGCGATGGGCGTGAGCGGCGCGCGCGAAGCGGGCGCACTGCATCAGGTGACGATGCAGCAGGCCTACATGATGGCGACGGGCGACATGTTCTTCATGGCGTGCGTCACCTGCGTCGTGCTCGCTGCGCTGATGTGGCTCACGCGTCCCAGACGTGGAGCGGCAATGACGCTCGGGCATTGAAGACATAACGACAAAAAAGGAACCACGCGATGCGGCCAGGGGCACTTGTCATTCTCTATTACCCGAGCAGCGACCAGCTCGCGCGGCTGGCCGCGCTGCGCGATGCCTGCGATGCGCTGGTGGTCGTGGACAACACACCGTTCGCCGATGCCGCCGCGTGCGCCGCCGCTGAGCGCGAAGGCTATACACTGCTTCATCACGGCAATCGCGGCGGCATTGCCGGCGCCTACAACGCGGGCCTTGCGCATCTGTTCGCGCTGGATCGCAAGATCGACGCCGTTGCGCTGTTCGATCAGGATTCCGTGGTGCCTGGCGCCTACTTTCCGGCGATGCGCGCTTTCGGCGAGCGTTTTGCGGGTCGGCCCTTTATCGCCGGGCCACGCATCTTCGACGAAAACGATCAGCGCTTTCTGCCGGAACTGGCCACCAACGGTATCGGCGTACGACGTATCGAAGTGAATATGAGTGCTGCCGCCACGTCACAACCCGTGCGGTGCGCCTTCCTGATTTCGTCGGGCAGCTTCGTGTCGCGCGAGGCCTACGCGGCGCTCGGCCGTTTCGACGAGGCGCTCTTCATCGATCACGTCGATACCGAGTACTGCTTTCGCGCGCTTGCGCGCAACGTGCCGCTGTATCTGGTGCCCGCGCTGGTGCTGCGCCATCGCATCGGCGCGAAGGTGCGGCGACGCATCGGCCCACTCGATATTTCGACCATGAATCACCCTTGGACACGCCGCTATTACAGCGCGCGCAACGCCATGCAGATCGCGATGCAGTACGGCCCGCGCTTTCCCGTCGCGCTGGTGCCGAACCTGCTCACGCTCTGGCAGATCGTCCAGGTCGTGCTGGGCGAAAGCGACAAGCGCGCCAAACTCAAGGGCATCCTGTACGGGCTGCTCGACGGTCTCACGGGACGGCTCGGCCCGCTCGACGCCACGCATCCGCGCTGGAGCACGCGCGCCCGCGTACAGGAGCGGCGCGGATGAACGCCCGCCCCCTCATCCGGCTCATGGCGCTGGTCGCCGCCACCTCGCTCGTCTGCGGCTGCGTGCCGACGATCACGCCAGCCTTGCAGCCGCGCACACCCGACGCCAGCGCGCTCTCGCGCACCCTGGCCGACGCGCCGAAGTCCACCAGCGCCACCGCGTGGCCTGCGCCCGACTGGGTGCGTCAATTCGGCGATCCGCAGCTCGACCAACTGGTCGCAGAGGCCTACGCACACAACCCCGACCTCCAGGTCGCGAAAGCGCGCATCGGCGTCGCCCAGTCGCAGTTGCAGCAGTTTTCGTCACTGACGGGTCTCACGGCGACTGCTGGCGCGACCGTCAACAAGGCGCGCATGCCACAGTCCGACGGCGTCGCCAACGTCTCGGCCAACGGCTACGAGGTACCCGTTCAACTATTTGGCAATCCTGTTCAATCGCCGTCGTCGATCTACCTCGGCCTGGATTATCAACTCGATCTCTGGGGCCGCAACGCGGCGGCAACGCGCGGGCTGTTGTCGCTACGCGACGCGGCGCGTGTCGATGCCGAACAGGCGCGTCTCACGCTGGCTATCGCCATCGTTTCGGCGTACTGCGATCTGGACCAGGCGTGGGCGCTGCACGATCTCTGGGCCGAAAAGCGCGACGCGAGCGACCAGATCACTGCGGTGCTGCGCGAGCGCGCGGCGCGCGGCATCGACAACGGCTACGACGCCGACGATGCCGCCGTGCGCCGCAACAAGCTCATCGCACAGATCGAACTGGCCGACGAGCGCATCCGCCTCGCGCAACTTCAGTTGGGCGTGCTCTCGGGCGGCGGTCCCGAACGCGGTCTCACGCTCACGCGGCCGCGCCCCGCCAATCTGGCGAGCCTCGCCGACCAGCCGCTGCCCGCGCGTCTGTCCGCCGATCTGCTCGGACGGCGGCCCGACATCGTCGCTGCACGCCTGCGCGTGGAGGCCGCCTATGCCGCTATCGACGGCACACGCGCGGAGTTCTATCCCGACGTGAACCTGGTCGGCTTCGCCGGTTTGCTTGCGCTCACGCCCGGCGCGATGTTCTCGCGCCAGGCGCTGGCAGGCTCCGTCGGCCCGGCCGTGTCGCTGCCGATCTTCGATCGCGGCCGCCTGAAGGCGAAACTCTCGGGCGACGCCGCCAACGCCGATGTCGCGATCGGCCTCTACAACAAGACGGTCGATGCGGCGCTGGGCGACGTGGCGCGCACGCTGGTTTCGCTCTCGACCGTGGACCGGCTCGTGAACGGCGAGCGCGACGCCGCCGACGCCGCGCAGCGCTACGTCGCGATCGCCGAGGAGCGCCATCGTCGCGGCCTGTTGATGCAGAAAGACGTGAACACGGCGAAACTCACGCTCTATGACGAGCGCGCGCAACTGATCGACCTGCAGGCGCAGCAGCGCACGCTGCGGGTAGCGTTGATCGGAGCGCTCGGCGGCGGCTTTGACGAGCGCACGCTGCCCGGCCCCGCGATCTCGCGTTTCGACGCCGTATTTCCCTCGCACGATCGACTCACCGATCGCTCCAGAGATCGACTAACCAGCGCAGGCCTGAACTAATGCACCACGATCACGCCAACCTGCACCCCGATCCGGCCGCCCTCGCCGCGAACGCCGCCCTGCTCGAGCGCAAGCGCGCGACGCGGCGGCGGCGCTTCGCGATCTTCGGCGCAGTGGCCGCCGTCACCGCGCTTGCCGCGGCCGCTTACTGGTACACCGCAGCGCGCTTTCGCGAGGACACCGACGACGCCTACGTCGCGGGCAACGTCGTGCAGATCGCCGCGCAAACGGCGGGCACCGTGATCGACGTCGTTGCCGCTGATACGCAACGCGTGCGCGCGGGCCAGGCGCTGGTGCAGCTCGACGATGCCGAGGCTTCGGTTGCCTTCGCCCAGGCCAAGGCCCAGCTTGCGCAGGCCGTGCGCCAGGCGGCCAACGCGCGTTATTCGGCAACGATGTACGCCGAAGCCGTGAAAGCTCGCCAGGCCGATCTCGACCTCGCGCAACGCGCGCTCGCCGCGCGCGATCATGCGTCCGTCGAAGTCGTGTCGCCCGAGGAACTGGCGCGCGCCCGCGCCGCCGTGACCGGCGCGCAGGCCCAACTGGGCGCGGCCCAGGCGCAACTCGACGCGGCGCGCGCCCTCGGCAGCCGCCTGGCCGTGGAGGACAATCCGGGCGTGATTCAGGCCGCCGCGCAGTTCAAGCTCGCCTGGCGCAATCTCAAGCGCACCACCATCGTCGCGCCTGTTGACGGCGTGGTGGGACAGCGCACCGTGCAGATCGGCCAGCAGGTCGGGCCAGGCCTCACGCTCATGTCGATCGTGCAATTGCACGGCCTGTGGGTTGAAGCGAATTTCAAGGAAGGCCAGATCCGCAATATGCGCGTGGGTCAGCCGGTGATCATTAATTCGGACATCTACGGATCGAAGATCAATTATCGCGGGCGTGTCGAGGGGTTTTCGGCGGGCACGGGCAGCGCGTTTTCGATGCTGCCGCCGCAGAACGCCGCAGGCAACTGGATCAAGGTCGTGCAGCGCGTGCCGGTGGTGATTTCCATCGATGCGCAGGATCTGGCGGCGCATCCGCTGCGGATCGGCTTGTCGATGCGTGTGCGCGTCGATACGCACGAACGCGACGGCCATCTGCTTGATTCGGATACGCCTGTCGCCGCGCTCGCCACGCGCGTGCACGACGGCGTGGCAAGCGAAGCGCAAGCGGCTGCGGAAAAGGTGATCCGGGATAATCGCGGGGGTTAGAGCGTGTTAGGCACTTTGGATAATGGGCACAGCA
>NZ_DASZJJ010000077.1:0-21231 GCF_035948235.1 Paraburkholderia sp.
GCTCAACGGTCTGGGGCGTCACGGCAATCGCCCGGCGCACGTGCACTTCTTCGTGACGAGCGGCGATCATCGCAAGCTCACGACGCAGTTCAATATCGAAGGTGATCCGCTGATCTGGGATGACTTCGCCTACGCCACGCGTGAAGAACTGATCCCGCACGTCGTCGATAAGACCGGTGGCGCGGCGCTTGGCCTCAAGGGCGATGCCTACAAATCGATCGAATTCGATATTGCGCTTACGCCGCTTGTTCAAGGCAAGGACAATCAGATCGTCAACCGTCTGCGCGCCGCGGCTACGGTCTGACGTTTAGACCGCGGCGGCATGGGTATGACACGCCGCCGCTCGCACAGGACGAGACAACGATGTCCGGCGGCCTGCGCGGGCAAGCCGCGCGCGAGATCCACGTCATATTGCCCGATCGCGCCGATGATCTGACGCGCCCGCAACTGATTGCCGATGGCGGCGTGCCTGTCGTCACGGTGGTCGGCAAATACAATCACTGCAAAAGCCTGCTGAACGAATTGCTCGGTCAGCAGGCTTTTGCCGGTTCCCCGTTTCCGATACGCGCGAAACCATCGCGCTTGTCCATCGCAATCAGCAGGGCGTGCGCTGGCTCGATGCACCGGGCCCCGATGCCGATTTGGGCAGCGAAGACGACTGTCAGGCATTCGAAGCTGTCTGGCTAAAGGCGGATATTCGCCTCTTCGTGCTCACACAAGCCGATCACCTCGCGGACCGCCTGCACGACGCGCCGATCCAGCCCAAAATCGATCTGTTCGAACTGAAAGACCAGATACGTAAGCCAGCCATTTAAGCCATGCAATAAAAAAGCGCCGCTTGAAAACGGCGCTTTTTGGGGGCTTAGATCAGCTCACTGCGTTATCGCGCCGAGCTTCGTGGTATCGACGGCATGTTCCTGGGCGTGATCGGCTCCAGCTTGCTCGCGCGCAAGCGAGTTACGGTAATGCTGGCAACCTACGCCTAGCAGCACGACTGCAAGCGACGCGGCGCAACCATTCACAATCGACACTGAATGTCCGACGGCAAGCGGTGAAGCAAACACCTTATCGGTGAACAGCGCAACAATCGTCGTGCCAAGTCCCAATGCGAGCAGGTTCTGGACGAGCAGGAACAACGCGGAAATCTGCGCACGGAGCTGATTAGGTGCAAGCGTCTGCATCGCGGCGGTAGAGGTGGGCATCGGAAATGACGCGAAGAACATCGCCACGACCAGCACGGCAAGCGAGCCATGAAGGTCATGGATCTGCGTAAACAGGGCGGCTGGGACGAGCATGCACGCCGCACCGATGCAACTCGCGCGCATCGGCGCGTCCTGATAACCACGCCGCAGCAACCAGTCGTTAAACCAGCCGCCACAAAACACCCCGGCGGTATTCGCAACCAGCAGCACCGCGCCAAGCGTATAACCCGCCTGCACTGGCGTGAGCCCAAAATGGCGAATATAGAACGCGGGCGTCCAGCTCATCAGCGAGAACAAGGTCATTGCATAGAAAGAAAAGCCGAAGTAGTGGCAGCCGAACGTGGCCCGATGACGGAACACAAAGCGCAGTGCATCCGCCGTCGTCATTCGCGCAGCGCCGCCGCTGCCATCCTGAGCGAGCCCTTTGCGCTGCGGATCGCGCACAGTGAGCAGCACCAGCAGCGCGACGACGAGGCCTGGCAGGCCGACAATGAAAAACGTCATTTGCCACGGATGAATCTGGCCGAATAGCGGCACGGTGAATGCGGACGCGTGCTTGAGCAGCGCGATCACATAACCGCCGACCAGAAATGCCACGCCGCCGCCGATAAACGAACCCAGCGAATACACGGCAATCGCACGCCCCAGTTTTTCCTTCGAAAAATAATCCGCGAGCATCGAATAGGCAGCCGGCGAAAGCGCCGCCTCGCCTACGCCCACAGCCATGCGCGAAACAAACATCTGCACGAAGTTCTGGCTGACTCCGCATGCCGCAGTCGCGACGCTCCAGATCGCGATGCCTACCGAAATCAGCCGTGGCCGGGCATAGCGGTCGGCGAGAAACGCAATCGGCAGCCCCATGAATGCGTAAAACAACGAAAACGCGAAGCCGCTGAGCAGGCTGAATTGTGTATCGCTGAGCATCAGATCGCGTTTGATCGGCTCGATCATGAGCACGAGCACCTGGCGATCGATAAAAGAAAACACATACGCGAGCATGCAGACGATCACGACATACCACGCATAGGCGCTCGATCGGCTTGAACGAGCGGCGGCCGCTGGTGTGTTCATACGAATTCTCCAAGGGGACATTGAGGCGTGAACTGCGGCGAGCCACGCGACGGTATAGGCAAACGCAAGCAATGTATCCAGCCAAAATCCCATTACAAATGGGGAGTGCTACCCGGGCGATAGTGAGTTTCCCCCCGCGGGGTAAAGAAAACACCCATACGGGCGCCCATGCAATGCGTGCAAGTGCTTGTGGGAAAGGGATTCGCGCCAATCTGCGCATGCTGTCTATAAGCGTTATAGAGAGCGTTTAATCGACCCCGGAAATTGGTCTTCTTAGACTCGCTACGCAATGCAGATAAATGCCTGCCTGACCGGTGGCGCTGATTTCGGGTCATTCAATAAAGACACAGATGAAACCTCACACTCGCACTTTCCAACGCATTTCTCTTGCGGCATGCAGCGCTGCGCTGTTTTTCCCCGCCCTCGCTTTCGCGCAATCGAGCGTCACCTTGTATGGACGCATCGATACCTCGCTCGAATATACGAACTTCGGCCCCAACCACGTTGTGCGCATGGGGACAGGCAATCTGTTCGCGACCGAATGGGGCTTTAAGGGGATCGAGGATCTGGGCGGTGGCTATGCCGCGATCTTCAAGCTCGAAAATGGCTTTAATTCGGCAAATGGCGCATTCTCGAACAACGGTGCGATGTTTGGCCGCGAAGCGTGGGTGGGCCTCACGAGTCCCTACGGCGGTGTGCAGATTGGCGAGGTTTATACGATTTTGCACACGGTGCTGGTCACCTACGCGCTGCCGGGCTATGGCGCGGGTCTCGAATGGGGGAATGCCACCAATAACTTTGTGGGGCCGGCCTATCTGCGCGTACATAATGCGGCGCGGTTTACTTCCGCGCAATGGAACGGCTTCATGCTGCGCGCTATCGCGGCGCGCGGCGCCAATGGCGCAAGCGGCCAGCCAGCAACGCTCGGCGACAGTTATGGCGCGGGACTCAATTACGCGCGTGGTCCGCTTTCGCTCGACGTCGCGTGGATGGAGCAGAAGTTCAGCACTGCCACGGCGGCCTCGTTGAATACGGAAAGCCCTACGGCGCAGGGCAATTATTTCGTCGCCGGTGCGTCGTACGATTTTGGCTGGGCCAAACTGGCAGGGCTGTATTTGCGTCACCGCGGCGGTCCGGATGTGCAAACTGCCGTCGATTCGCTGAGCGCCTACCCGCATCACGACGTCTACGAAATCGACGCCACGGTGCCGCTCGGCCGCGCGAAGCTGCTCGCCAGCTACGGTCATTATCGCAAGACCGGCGACAGCGACGGCAACGCCGACTCGTACGCGTTGCGCCTGGACTATCCGTTGTCCAGGCGTACGGTGCTTTACACGGGCGCGGCGATGGTGCGTAACGGCAGTCACGCAACATTTACGATCAACGGAGCGGGCGGTGGCGGCGTGGCGGTGGCAAAGGCAGGCGCCACGGCGAGTTCGCTTGTGGCGGGCATGCTCGTATCGTTCTAGTCGTCGAGATCGCTTACATCGTCGATGCCGCCGATTTCGCCGGAATCGAGGCAGGGCGACGCGAGCCACGTATCGAATGGCTCGCGCTCGCCGATGCCGAACAGTTCGACCAGCAGCGCACGCAGCCAGCGATGGCCTGGATCGACATCGAAGCGCCTGTGCCAGTAGGCATTCACGCTCCAGCTCTGCGCTTCGGCGATCTCATGGATGGCGCAGGGATGCTGCGCCGCGAAACTCAATGCGATAGTGCGCGGCACGATGGCCGCGTAGTCGGCGGCTCGCAATAGCGATGGCAGCACGAGAAAGTCGGGCAACGAGGCGCGTACACGCGGCATGAGTTCATGGCGCTCCAGCAGCGTCATCGACTGGGGATGTGACATCACGGCGACAAGGCGCAGGCCGACGGGCGCGCGCGCGTCGAGCACGAAGTCGTTGGCAAGGCCAAGCCGGCGATTGGCGGATTCTGAGAGTATCAGCACGCAGCGTTCGCTCAGCAGTTCCGTGCGCTGGAAATGTTCGGATGCCTGATTGAAATGGCCGATGGCGAAATCGATCTTGCCCGCCTCCAGCGCAATATTGAGCTGTTGCTCGTCCAGATGCAGCGTTTCCACCACCGCGCCCGGTGCGCGCGCGTCCAGTGCGCCCAGTAACGTAGGTAAACACGCGCTGGCCGCGAAATCGTTCATATGCAGGCGAAACACGCGTTGGGTCGTTTCGGGCGTGAAGCTCGCGCCATCGTCAAGCACGTCCTGAAGAATCGCGAGCGCCTTGTCGACCGAGGCCGCGAGACGCCGCGCGCGCGGTGTCGGCTCCACGCCCAGACCGGTGCGCACGAATAATGCGTCACGAAACATCAGGCGCAGCCGCCCGAGCGCGTAACTCACCGAAGGCTGTGTCACGCCCAGGCTCAACGCTGCGCGCCCGACGTGCTTTTCCTGGTACACCGCGCGGAACGTCTTTAACAAATTGAGGTCGAGATCCTGCACGCGTAGCGCGGCGGGATGTGCCAGCAATGTACCCGATGCGCCCAGTGAGTCGTTGATGGCGTGGCTCATGCGCCGCGCCCGCGCGTGACAGAAGGCGCGTGACCGTAGCGACGCACATAGGCCTTCGTGAAATGCCCGAAGCTCTGCACGCCGCAGGCGAGCATCGTTTGCGCGACGCTGGCCTGTGGCTCCAGCGTGAGTTTCGCGTGCACGGCTTCGAGCCGCCGCTCGCGCACATAGGCTGCGGGCGACTGGCCCACGAATTGTGCAAAGCCGTTCTGCAAGGTGCGTGGCGAAACGCCGGCTACGCGTGCCAGCACGGCAAGCGTGAGCGGTGTGTCGAGATGTGCGTCGATATGATCGCGTGCCCGGCGCACATGGACGGGCAACGGCGTGCGCGTGTCGCTGCGCAACAACGTGTCGCTATACGTGTGCGGAAGTTGCGTGAGCAACATCGTCATGAGCCATTGTGTGAGGTCGCCGCCAAATAGGGTTGCGGCGCTCGCAACATCACAATGGGCGTGCATCCGATGCAGATGACCCAGCGTTTCTCGCACGATAGCGGCGCCGCGATGGGCGGCATCGACGCTCATGGCAAAGCGCAAAGGCGTGCGTGGCGTTGCCTGCAGCAGTTCCGCAAGCTTGTGTTCGAGTGCGTCGCGCTCGATACGCAGCAACAAGCTGCGGCAGTCGCTGCTTGTTTCGATGCGGCTCGCACGCGCGGGCGACGAGACGCTGATCGAACCTCGCGTGACCGCCGCATGTTCCCTACCCGAGCTTAGTTCGCATGCGCCAGACAGCGTGAGGCGAAACAGGAATTGAGCGGCATTCCCCGCGAAATCGATCCGCGTGGCGCGCCCATAGCTGAGTTCCGCGAGGCCGCCGTGGGCAAGGGCAACATCGTATAGCTCGGCGTTGAGCGGTTCGCGTCCCTGCGCCTGCATGCTGTGTGGGCCGAGCAGACGCGCGACCGTGCGTTCGACGTCGGCGCGCGCAGGCGTGGCGTGGAGCAGATTGGAATTCGTGCGGGATATCGCGGGAGTCATAAGCCGGTCTCTTCGATTCGTCGTGCTTGATTCGTCATGCTTGCAGGTTCAATGATCGGTGAGAAAAAAAGCATCCGCAACCAGGGCTTGCCGGATTCTTACTGGGGTTGCGCGAATTGAAGCGACATTGCCGCGCGTGGCGCGTAATTTCATTCCCATCAGCGCGCGAATGCCAGGGGCGTGGTTGCCCGGTTTGCGCGCACGGTTCATGCAAAGAGGCGCTGAGTGCGCGAAACAGGAGAAATGGCAATGAAGGTCTGCGTTCTGGGTGGTGGGCACGGATGTCACGCTGCGGCTATCGACATGCTTGAAAAAGGGCATGAAGTAAGCTGGTGGCGGCGCGATCGCGAAGCCGCGCAAAAGCTGGGCGCAATCGGCGAACTGGAGGTGCAGGACTGGCGCGGCACGCGCCGTGTGCCGCTTGCGCTCGCGCGCACGCCGGGCGCGATTCGCCTGGTCGACGATCTCGCGCAGGCTGTGGACGGTGCGCAACTGATCGTGATTCCGCTGCCCGCCATCACGCACGAGCCGCTTGCCGCCCAACTCGCGCCGTTGTTGAAGGACGGACAGGTGCTCTACCTGCCGCCCGGTACGTTCGGCAGTATGGTGTTTGCGGATGCGCTTGTCGCTGCGGGCAATCACAGCCGCGTGGCGATCGCGGAGACCGGCACGCTTCCGTATCTGGTGCGTACGCATGGCGCGAATCGCGTGGTGATCAGCGCCTACGCAACGCGCCTGCCTACAGGGGTATTTCCTGCCAATGCAGGAAACTGGGCCTTCGACATTCTCGAAAGCGCCTATCCGGCCATCGAGCGTATTGAAGATGCCCTGTCCGGTGCGTTGATGAACGCCGGCCCCGTGATTCATCCCCCGCTTATTCTGATGAATGCCGGGCCGCTCGAACATTTTGAAAGCTGGGACATTCACAACGAAGGCACGCAGCCTTCGATTCGCCGCGTGACGAATGCGCTGGACGCGGAGCGCATGGCGGTACGCGAGGCGCTGGGCTACGGCGCGCCGCATTTTCCACTCGCCGATCACTATGCAAGCGAGGGCGACGAATGGATGTATGGACGCGGCGCGCACGGCAAGCTTACCGATAGCGGTGACTGGCGCGAGAAGATCGACTTGCAGACCCATCGTTATATGCTGGAGGACACGCGGCTCGGGCTCTCGTTTATCGTTTCGTGCGGGCGTTACGCGGGCGTGCCGACGCCGGTTGCGCAGGGCTTGCTGTCGCTGGCAAGCGCGGTAACGGGTCGCGATTTGTACGCGCAGGGACGCACGCTCGAAGCCTTGGGTCTTGCATCGCTTGCGCGAACGCAGTTGCGCGCGCTGCTCGATAGCGGGGTCCGCTCGTGAGCGCGGCGCAAGGCATCGAGCGCGTGCATATGGTGGGCGCGGGCCGCATGGGTCAGGGCATCGCGCTAGCCGTTGCATTCGCGGGATTGCGCGCGACGCTGGTGGACTTCAAGGCGCGATCCGGCGCAGAGCATGATGTGTTCGTGCAGAAGGCGCGCGCATCGATTGGGGATCAATTGCAGTCGCTCACTGCGCTTGGGCGTTTGACTGCCGATCAGGCCGCGCGTGTACTTGAACGCATCGAATTCGTCAGCCGGAAAAATGGCGCAAACGCATTGCGCGAGGCGACGCTGGTATTCGAAGCCGTGCCGGAAGTGCTCGACGTGAAAGCCGAAGCATTGCGGTGGATGGAAAGTGCGCTTGGTGAGCACGCTGTGATTGCTTCGACGACTTCGACGTTTCTGGTCACGCAGTTGCAGGCATTCAGCGCGCGGCCGGGACGCATCATTAACGCGCATTGGCTCAATCCCGCGCATCTGATCCCACTAGTTGAAGTCAGCCGCAGCGACGCGACCGATGCTGATGCCGTTGCGCTCACGACGGATCTGCTAACACGCATCGGCAAGCGGCCAATTGTTTGCGCGCCGTCCGCGGGCTATATCGTTCCGCGTATTCAGGCGCTCGCGATGAACGAAGCCGCGCGCATGGTCGAGGAGGGCGTTGCAAGCGCACAGGACATCGACACGGCGATACGCACGGGTTTCGGGCTGCGTTTTGCGGTGCTCGGCCTGCTCGAATTCATCGATTGGGGCGGCTGCGATATTCTCTTTTACGCTTCGAATTATCTCGCACGTGAAATCGCACCGCGCTTCGAACCGGCGCGCGCCGTCATCGACAATATGGAGCAGGGCCTTGACGGCCTACGCACGCGCAAGGGCTTTTACGATTACGCCGATGTTGATGTGCCCGATTACGTGCATCGGCGGGTGCAGTCGTTTGGCGCGCTGCTCGATCACCTTGGGCTAGCGCCGGAATTCGACGGTGCATTACGCAAACACGTTTGATACGCCGAACCGCGAGACAGGAAAGCGCCCAAATGGGCGCTTTTTTTGCACGTAAGCGATCAAGCCGCAGCGGGACGCGCAATCCGGTGGAAATTGCGGCTGAAGTAAACCAGCCCGTCTCCATCGCTACGCACGCGGATGCGGGTAGCTTCCACAAACATCACCGAATGCGACCCGACCTCCTTCATCTCCACGATGTTGCCCTCGATGCTCGCCAGCGCGTCGCGCAACACCGGCACATCGGAATCGCTATTTGACCAGCCCGGCAAGGCGAAGCGCTCATCCATTGGCAGCTTCGTGATGCCCGCAAAATGCTTTGCCAGGTCTTCGTGTTCGCCGGGCAGCACGTTGATGCAGACGCGCCGGTTGCCTTCAAACGTCGAATGCATCGCGCTCGATCGATTGAGGCAAACGAGCACGGTGGGCGGCGTGTCGGTGACGGAGCAGACCGCGCTGGCCGTGATGCCACAGCGACCGGAAGGGCCGTCCGTCGTAATCACATTGACGGCCGCCGGGAGGTGCGCCATGGCTTGCCGGAAGTTGGCGCGCGCATCGTCGGGTGGCGTGGGAGCGTTGCTGGAGGCGTGTGGCATGTGGGTCCCGGAATAGGTGTGATCGATATGTCTAGATTAGAGTACGCGAATTTTGAAGAGTATCGGCACGAATGCCTGCGCGGTAAGCGCTTGCCCGCATCGATCTAAAGATTTCTTCAGCATGGCGCGTTGCTCACAGCTAATGGCCACCTAAGCGCAATACCTGGTTTATCCGGCGATTTTGATCGGATAGGATCATGCGGTAGCGGGCGGTATTTTCTGCGCCCGCCACGAAGGCGCTGGATGTGTCAGTCACGCGGGTCGAAGCCGCATTAACTTTTTGTGGAGAGAGCAGATGACGGTCCCTGCTCAGGTCGTTTATATCGTAGACGATGATAGCGGCATGCGTACCTCGCTTGCGTGGCTGCTGGATTCAGTAGGGATTCAATCGCAAGGTTTCGGCAGCGCGGCGGAATTTCTCGCTGCATTCGATGCGAAAACACCGGCCTGTTTGATACTCGACGTCCGTATGCCCGAGCGCAGCGGTTTTGATGTTCAAGCGGAACTGAACCGGCGTGGTGCGACCTTGCCGATTATTTTCGTGAGCGGGCACGGCGATATCCCCATGTCGGTACGCGCGATGCAGAATGGCGCGATCGATTTCGTGGAAAAGCCTTATAACTCGCAGCAGATGCTAGATCGGGTCCAGCGCGCGCTCAAGATTGCGGGCCAGCGCCACGCCGCCGAGATGAAGCGCGGCGAATTGCGGCAGAGAATCGAGTCGTTGACGGCGCGCGAGAAAGAAGTGCTGCACGGCGTGATCGATGGAAAGGGCAGCAAGCGCATTGCCGCCGATCTGTCGATCAGCGTGAAAACGGTCGATGTGCATCGCGCGAGCATCAAGGACAAGCTCGGGGCGGAGTCGATTGCGATGCTCGTGCGCGATGTGGTCGCCGTTTGGAATCCCGACGACGGCGACCAGAAGGGCTAAACGCAGGGTTTTTTAGCGCACGTATTTAACGCATATAGAGGCCGCCGTTCACGTCCCAGCACGCGCCGTTTGCAAAATAGGCCTGTCCGGAGGCCAGCAGAATCGCCACGTCGGCGACATATTCTGCGTTGCCCAGCCGGCCAACCGGAATGCCGGCGATTACCTTGTCGAGCTTGTCCGCAGGCACGCTTTCGTGAACGATGGGCAGGTCCAGCGGACCGGGCGAGATGGCGTTCACGGTCACGCCTTTGGCCGCGAGGTCGCGCGCGAACACTTTGGTGAGCGTCAGCGTGCCGCCTTTGGCGGCCGCATAATGGGCGCCCGTTGCGGAGCCGCCATTCTGGCCGGCCAGAGAGGCGATATTGACGATACGCCCCTCACCGCGATCGGCAAAATACTGGCCAAAAACCTGGCAGCCAAACAACACGCTTTTCAGGTTGACGTTGATGACCTGATCGAATTGTTCGCCCGTGATTTCCATCACCGGGACGACCTTGGATGCGCCGGCGTTGTTGATGAGCGCGTCCACCTGGCCCCAACGCGCGGCGACGCTTTTCAGTGCGCTATCGAAGTCCGATTTCGACGTGACGTCGAGTGGCACGGCGAAAGCGCTGCTCCCATCGGGGCTAAGCGACGCGGCCACCTCGCGCGCTGCGTCGAGCGCCAGATCGGCTAGCGCTACGCAATAGCCTGCCGCATGGAATTTTGCGGCGATGGTGGCGCCCAGCCCACGGGCGGCGCCAGTCACAACGGCGACTCTCGTTGTCATACGGATACACTCCAAAAATATTCAGTGTCGTTGCGAGTGCAACGACTACGCGGACAATGCCGCTTCGACGCGCGCGGCCACGGCGCAGACGAGTTCATCTGCCCCATGGCGGCCGATGATCTGCAAGCCCGCTTTCAACGTCGCGCCACGAACGGGAACCGGCAGACTCAAGGCCGGATGGCCACTCAGGTTGAACGGCCGGATCAGCGACGACATGGCGATCACCGATGTCCCGTTGCGAGCCTGTTCGAGCGTGATTGGAAAATCCGGCAGCGTTGGCATGACCAGAACGTCAACGGCTTCCAGCACGTGATCGACCGCATGGGTAAAGCGCGTTCTCACGCGCTCCGCGTTTTTCACGTCCTGATCGCTGGTGTTTGCCGCTGCGCGCAGTCTCGCTTCGAGATCGGCTTGAAGCCGGCCTGATTCCACCAGATGCCCGAACGCCGCCGATGTTTCGCGGTTGATGATCGAAAGACCTGCAGAGAATGCGTCGGCTAAACCTGGCAGATCGATGAAAGCCGGAGCGAATTCCGCTTTGCGCACGGCCAGTTCGACGGCTTCCGAAATGTCTTGCCTGGCCTCGGCCCGCACGATGCCCACGCGAGCAGAACGTGCGCCGCTCCCGGCGATATTGCGGTCGAACGACGGGCTGATGGCGGACATGGCCAGCACAATCTTGCGCATCTCATGCGCGAACGGCCCGACGCAATCCAGCGTGCTCTGCGCGGGCGCGACGCCGATTCGCGAGACACGCGCGAAAGTCGGCTTAAGCCCGATCACGCCGCAGCATGCAGCAGGGCCGCGTATCGATCCGCCCGTGTCGGTCCCAAGCGCGGCGTCGGCCATGCGCGCGCCCACTGCAGCGGCAGAACCGCTCGAGGAACCGCCCGGGATGCGGGTCGCGTCCTGCGGGTTGACCGGCGTGCCGGTGTATTCGTTGAACCCCGTCATGCCGAAAGCCAGCTCGTGCATATTGGCTTTACCGACGATATGCCAGCCTTGGTCGAGTAGGCGTTGAACCACTTCGGCGTGTCGCTGCGCGGGCGCGACATCCGCTAGTGCGCGGCTCGCGCCGGTGGTTCGATGGCCTTCTATATCGATCGAGTCCTTGATGACGATGGTGGGACTGGTGGCGTCATGGCCGCCCAACGAAATTTGCTCAAGCAAAGCGCTCATGCTGGGAGTTCCTGTTCTGGCGGAAGAAGGGCCGCGCGTGGATTGACCGACCACGGTGCATCGAACAGGCGCTCCGTGCGGAAATGCGCGATTAGCCAGTTCCTGCCGCTTTTTGAAGGCACGAAGTCGACCACGAGTCGCGCGCCGATCAACTCGGCGCTACCATCGACATAGCCGGATGCCTGCATCATGATCCAGCGCCCCGTCGCGTGGTGACCGTTCACTTCAATAGTTTCAGAGGTAACGAAATGAACGTTGGTTGTGAAATGCGGCGTGGGCGGTAAATAGCGCGAGAGCATGGCGACGATCTGTGCGCGGCCGGTCGAGCGCCCGAACGTCTGCGCGTAATGCGTGCCGACGCCTTCCCAGATCGCGTCCTCGGTAAAAAGCGCTGCCAGCGATTCGCCTTCGAGCACGGTCGCGGGCACGTCACACAGCGCCATATAGCGCGTAAATGTGTGGCGCACGGCGCGTTCCGTTTCGAGATCGGCCAGGCGTGCTTCAAGTGCTGCGATGCGTGCGTCTGAATCGCTCATCGCGCTGACTCACGCGGTGGCGGCCGGCGGCACGACCAGTTCGCGGCCAACACGCGCCTCGATCTTGCCGTAACGCCAGAGGTTGTATTCACCAACCGTGGTGGTGCGATAAAGATTGCACACGGCGGTGACGGTGTCGAAGTCCACCACATCGGCCATGATGTAGAAGGTCCACGGCGCGCCGTCCGACTGGCCGACAGTCAGGCGGTCATCGTCCATGATGCCGAGTATGCGCACGCCGTCCATCGCCTCAATGGCGGACAGCATTCTGCCGTAGGCCTGCCAAACCGTGCCGATCTGCTCACGCGGCAGATCGAAGAAGTTCTGCGTGACACCGCAGCAAAAGAGTACGCGCAGCGGAAGTTTGGTGGCGGTATTCATTGAATATATCCTTTGTAGTTCGAAGTAAGTTGGAAGCTTGCGTCAAGCGCGTTACAGATAGCCTGGAATCGGCGGCACGCCGACAAAAACCGCTCCCGCGCCGTCGTAGTTGCCTTCTGCGAGAAACGCGTGTTGTGTGACGACAATCGCATCGCGCAGAATGCGCTGGAGGGGATGCGTGCGATAGATCGCCATCGTTCCGCCCAGGCGATAGGCGCGCATGACCACGTCGGCGCCTTCGCGTGCGACCTGAGTGGCGGCAAGACGCAGCAGGCTCACCTGATCGGGCGTCGCGTTATTGCCGGCGGCAATCGACTCCCACACGCTTTCCGTGGCTTCATAGAAGAACGCGCGCGCGGAGCGCAACTGCGCTTCAGCCTTGGCGAGTTCGATGCGGTAATAGGCGCGATCCGCGAGTTGCGGCGCGCCGGTCGTCGTGCGGCGGCCGCCCGACATCTGGTTGGCGACGTCGAGCGCCGCGCGCGCGAGGCCCAGGTTCACGACAGCGAGCACTTGCGCCGCGTAGGCGACTGTCGGATAGCGATAGAGCGGCTCGTCGACGGTGGCAGGGCCGCCGCGCACAAAGGTCCATTCGTCGGAGACCACGTTGCCTTTGAGGCGCAGATCGTGGCTGCCGGTGCCCTGCATGCCCACGACGCTCCAGTTCTCGACGATTTCGATGTCGCAGGCGCGAAACACCGCGGTGCGGGGCTTGCCGGGTGCGCCGCCGTCTTTCGAGCCGGTATCGATCCCCACGCCCAGCCAGTCCGCGCCCTTGCAGCCGCTTGCGAATTTCCATGTGCCCTCGACGAGCCAGCCGCCGCCAGCGGCGGGCTGCACTTTCTGGACCGGAAAGAGACCCGCACCAAACGCCTGATCGGGACCACTCGCGTAGATTTTTGCCTGCGTTTCAAGGGGCAGCGCGGCGAGATAGATATTCGCCGAGCCGAAACTCGCAACCCAGGCGGCGGAGCCGTCGGCGGTTGCGATGCGTTCGATCATGCGCAGAAATTCGGCGGGCGGCCGGGCGTCGCCGCCGAAGCGCTTCGGCGTGGCGGCACGGTAAATCCCCACGCGCTTGAACATGTCGATCACATCGCGCGGCACGTGGGAAAGCCGTTCGAACTCCTCGCGGCGCGCAACAATGACCTCGACAAGTTCGTCCAACGTCAGATCGTCGTTGGCGTCGGCCTGCAATGCAGCGGGAAGGTGGCTGGCCTGCGGAGCAATGGCGGTCGCGGTAGCACGCATGAAGCATCTCCTGAAGAGTGGGGCAGCGATGGTTTGAATGTGTAGCTCAGTCTAGAAAGGCCAAAATTGGCCAGCAATTGGGGCGCAGACCGCAAACATGGGTGAAATCCTGTGGCCATCTAAAGAAATCTTCAGGTTCCAACCGCAAAGGGCCGGTGATATCGTTTCGAATGAGCGATGTGCCCTTAAGAGAACCATTCCCATGACGTCCCTGGTTGAAGCCGATTTCCATCGTTTGCTCGATGCATTGACTCTTTGCGTGCTGCTGCACGACGCGCAAAGCAAGGCCATCGTCTGGGCCAACCACGCAGCTTGTGAAGCGCTGGGCTTTAGCGTGGACGAATTGATTCCGCTGAAAGCCGGCGATATGACGCGGCCCGAGCCGAAATACGATCGCGCGCTGGCCATCGCGGCAATGAACCGGTCGGCCACGGAAGGTCCGCAGGTCTATGAGTGGTGTTACCGGTCGAGGACCGGCAGCGACATGCTCTCCGAGGCGATCGCTACGACGGTTCATCTGGCGCAGCGCGATGTCGTAATGGTCCAGTTTCGCGATATCAGCGCGGAAGAAGGCATCAAACGCAAGCTGCGCGCGCACGAAACGCGCTTGCGCGAATTCATGCAGGACCTTGGCGAAGGCGTTGCGCTGCTCAACGACATGGCTGAGATCCAGTACATCAGCGAGTCGGGCAGGCGTCTGCTGGACCTTGATGCGGGTGACGCGCCCGGTGCGATTACCGATCACGTCGCCGGTGAAGAGGTGCCCCGCCTTTTGCAGCAACTCGCTCAGGCGCCGACCGATGGACCGTCCAGTCCCGGCCGTTATCGAAGCGCCGATGGCGAGCATTGGCTGCGCCTGACGTGCAGGCGTATCGAACTCGAAGAAGAATTGCGTGGCGTGCTGATTCACTTTCGCGACGTCACGGACGTAGTGCGAACCGAAGAGGCGCGTCGAGCAGAAGCACGCCTGCTCGAATATGCGGGCCGTTACAACGCTATGGGTGAAATGGCTATGGCAATCGCCCACGAACTGAGCCAGCCGGTGGCGGCGATCCGCAACTTCGTGGAAGGTGCGATCCAGCGTCTTTCGCAGTCGGCCCCGATCGAATCGGTGACTTGGGGTTTGCGCGCGGCGGATCGCCAGGCTGAACATGCCGCAACGATCATCAAAAGCGTTCGCGAATATGTCGCGCGGCGCGACCCGAATATCGCCGTCGCGGATTTGCGCACGATTCTTTCTGAAGCCGCCTGGTTCGTGCAATTGCGCGCGCGCGAGGCCAATGTGGATGTTCATGTCGAACTGGGCGACGAGCCGCTTTCGATCGAATGCGAGCGCGTATTGATCGGCCAGGTCGTGCTGAATCTGGCGTTCAACGCGATCGATGCGCTCGCTTCGGCAGATCGGGCGCAAAAAACATTGACCATTGGCGCTTGCATGAATGAAGGCCAGGCGCAGGTCTTTGTTCGTGACAATGGTCCTGGCATTTCGGAAGGACACGAGCGTCTCTTCGACGGTTTTTCATCGTCGAAGGAAACGGGAAACGGCATTGGCCTGTCGCTTTGCAAAAGCATTATCACGCGGCACGGTGGTGTGATCCGTGCGCTCCCGGTCGAAACAGGTGGACTCGAATGCCGGTTCTGGTTACCGCTTGCCGGTATGGCCGCTGTGAATTGATGTATCGGCAGTATTTAGCGTCCCAGTGATTTCGCTGTTTTCCCGCCAAGGCCAAAATCGGTGTTGGGGATGTCCTTGATCATCACGCGCGTGCCGTCTATAGGCGTATCCAGAACCGCAGCGCTCGTTTCGGATAGCGCTTGAATAAGCGCGCGTTTTTGTTCGTCGGTGCGGCCCGCTATCAGGATCGCGATGATGACGGGCAACGAAGGCGGTGTGCCTTCGGACGCTGCGCGGCCGCCGATACCGTAATTGCTGGCCGCAAGCTCGCTCAACAGGATGCGAACCGATTCCGGCGGCGCGCCGATGGCGCTGACCGTGGCCTGCGTGAGCCGGTCGATCAGCGTGGCCTTGCGTGCCTCGGCGTGACCCGCGGGCAAATACACTTCAAGCGTAGGCATAGAATGAACCGGAGGTGAATGGGTTCCAATGCAAGATTGGAACCCATGGGGTTTTAAAGCGCTTTTTTGAAACTGCTTTAAAGCAGGAAGCCGATTGCGTTCAACGCGTCGGTCGAATCGATCAATCGGATGACTTTCTGTACGAGGCGCGGCTCGTCACCCTCGAAGCGGATTCGATGTGTGAGGTCCGCCGCGAAAATCGTCGGCACGGAACGCTTATAGGCCACGATGATCTGCGCCGATTGCACTTCGATCACATTCGCCTCGTCGCTTGCCAGCGTGAAGCGGGACACCGTACGCACCGTGCGCGCCGCATCCGATGCGGAAGCGGAGTAGCCCGAAGTCATGCGCTCCACGCGCTTTTCGCGCATCTCCTGATCGTCATAGGCGTAATTCAGCGTGGCGGCGAAATCGGTCGTGGCCGGGTCGATGGGCACGACGTAAAAGCCTTCGTCGTCCCACAGTTGCAGCCATTCGCGATATTCGCGGCGATCGAGCATTTCGGCCTCGCGCCAGATGAAGCGCACCGCGCGCGAAAACGTATCCTGTGACATCAGCTTGTTGCGGTCGTCCATCATGCCTCCATCATCTTGCGCCACTGCGCATAAGCTTCGCGCATGCCGGTTTCGTCGGTTGCGTGCGCAGTTTTTTCGCCGTTGGGCGCGGTAGTTTCGCGATTCAGGCCGCGATTGACGAGAATCGGCGTGTTCGCGCCCGCGTGGGAGCCGCGTTGCACGCGCTCCCAGGCTTCCGCATCGTCGGGGCTGCCGAAGCCAAACGGACCCTGAAAGTGTTCGTGAATACGCAGGCGCACGCGGTTCGCTTCTTCAGGGCCGCCATCCATGCCGAGCGCAACGTGACGAATTTCTGTTTCATCGGCGGAAATCGGCCGCAGCACGCGGAAGAACGCCATGGAGAGCGCGAGATTCGGGAACAGGTTGAGATTGAAGCCCACACCCATGAGCGAGCGCACGATGCGACGCACCTCTTCGGGCGAATGCTTTTCGGCAAGTTGCGCCGCGAGCGCGTCGAAGCGTTCGGGCAGCGGGGCACCGTCGTCCTGATCCAGATCGACGAGTTCGGGCACGAGTACCGCGAGGCTGTGGCCGTTGCCAAGCGCGCGGCAAAAAGCCTGATCGCTTGTCATAAAGCTTGTGATGACCGCCGTGGTTTCCTCGTCGATCGACTTGAGCCACGACTTGTGCACGACCGGGAAGTGATAGAGGTCAGTGGTGTTTTCGAGCTGGATTTTCCAGTTGCCCTTGAAGCGGAATTTATGCTCGCCGTTGGCCTTGACCGGATAACCCGCGCCTTGCTTCATGAACAGATCGATCCACGGCTTCGCGCCGCCAAGGAAATCTTCAAGCGGTTCGATTTCTGCATTGAAGCTCGCGAAAATCAGGCCTTGATAGACGCCGACACGCAGCTTTTCCAGCGGCAGATCGCCTTTTTCGCAAACGCCTTCGTAGCCGTCGCCATAGGGCAGCGCGCGCAGCGTGCCGTCGAGTGCGTACGACCAGCTGTGATAGGGGCACGTAAAGCCCTTCGCGTTGCCCTTGTGTTCTTCGCACACCGTCGCGCCGCGATGGCGGCAGCGATTCTGCAGGACGTTGATCGCGCCCGTCTTGTCACGCACGACGATCACCGGCTGACGGCCAATGGTGGTGGTGCGGAAATCGCCGGGGTTGGGCAGCTCGCTTTCGTGTGCGACCCAGATCCACGTCTTGTAGAAGATGCGGTCGAGTTCGGCTTCGAACAGCGCCGGATCGTAGTAGAGAGACGGCGCGATGCGGTCGGTCTCTGCGAGGCCGCGCAGCGAACTCGTGTCGATGCTTTGCCAGGTTTCGCTCATGATGTGAGGGTATCGAAGTGAATGCGGGGTTATGTGCGCGATTCGCGTGATGATGGGGAGCGCGTAGTGGAAGTGTCGTTCCGCTCGTGTCATGCGTCAAATTGATCTAAAATTACCCGACACATAAACGGTATGGATATCACATGCAAACGCTCGATGGCGTCGACCTGAATCTGCTGCGGGTCTTTCTCGCAATCGTTGAAGAGCAGAGCCTGACTAAGGCGGGCGAGCGTCTCGCGCTTTCGCAGCCCGCGATGAGTTATTCACTTGCGCGTCTGCGCGCATTATTCGACGATCCATTGTTTGTCAGAACGCGGCACGGCATGCAGCCCACGCCGATCTCGCAGGAGCTGGCCGTAATTGTTGCGCGTGCACTTGATTCAGTGCGAGAGGCGCTTAGGTATGCTGAGCGTTTCGATCCGATGGTGAGCACGCGGGCGTTCAGGTTGTCCTTATCGGACGCCGGGGAGATGGCCTATTTGCCTTCAATCTGCGAGGAGGTCAAGCGGCTCGCGCCGCGCGTCAAGATCTGCATTGAGCCGCAGCCAGTCGGCCAGATCGAAGAGGCGCTGCGATCGCGCAAGCTCGACTTCGCGATCGGCAATCTGCCGGAATTGACTTCGCGCACCCGCCATCAAGTGCTGTTCGAGGAGGGGTATGTGTGCGTGCGCCGCCGCCGGCCGGAGATCGCGAAGCGCCACAAGATCACGCTTGCGGAGTTCGTGGAAGGCTCGCATGTATTGATCCGCTCGGTCGAGCATAGCCATCACGCCATCGACGATGCGTTGCGTTCGAAGGGCGTGGCGCGGAACATCGGGCTGGAGGTGCCGCACTTCGTTGCGCTGCCCGGCGTGCTGGCCGTGACGGATCTCATTGCGACTTTGCCGCGCCGCCTGGCCGAATTGCTGGCGCGAGGCGGCGGGTTTGAAATTTTCGAACTGCCGGTGCAGATCCCAACGGCCGCGGTGACGATGCACTGGCACGAGCACTTCCACGAGGACGAGGGAATTGCGTGGATGCGCGACCTGTTGATGAGCATCATGCGGCGCTTTGCCGGACCGGCTGGTGGGAGCGTAGAGTCCAGCGCCGCTGCTGGCAGGAAGCCTGCCGTCAAACGTCCAGGATCAGCACGGGCGAGCGCGAGCGCGAAACGCAGCAGCAAATGACCTGATTGCTGGCGCGCTCGGCTTTGCTCAGGCAGTGGTCGCGATGGTCGGGGTTGCCTTCCACCACATCGACCATGCAGGTGCCGCACACGCCTTCGCCACACGAGGTATCGATCTCGATGCCGATGGCGGCGAGCGCATCGACGATCGTCTGATCCTTGCCGACGCGCACGAGCTGGCCGCTGCTCGCCACCTTGACGTCGAATTCACCTTGCGCTGCATCCGCGTTCACCGTAGCGGGATCGGCGCCAAAACGTTCCAGATGCACTTGCGCGACGGCCGGCGTGGCCTCGCCGACGGCCACCACTTCATCCATGAACGGAGCCGGGCCGCAGGTGTAGACGTGAGTCCCGTTTTGCACGTCATCCAGACATTCGCGCAGCGCGGCGGCCAGATCGCCGCTGCCGACGCCGAAATGAACCCGCACATGATCCGCAAACGGCTCCTGCAAGAGCACGGGGAGAAAGGCCGCGTGCGCTTCGCTGCGCGCAAAATAATGCAGCACGAAGGGCTGTGCACGCGCGGCCAGACGGTACGCCATCGACAGCAGCGGCGTGATGCCGATGCCCGCGCCAATCAGAACATGCGCATGCGCTTCGGTATGCAGACGAAAGAGATTGCGTGGTTGACCGACCAGCAGTTCGCAGCCTATGCCCACGTCGTCATGTAATGAACGGGAGCCGCCGCGCGATTCGGGCTCGCGTTTCACGGCGAAAAGCTGGAATTCGCTGAATGCCGGGTCGCCGCACAACGAATATTGGCGAGTGATGCCGGACGGCGCCGTAACGTCGATATGCGCGCCCGGCTCGTAACTCTCGAAGGGTTTTCCATCGACGCGGGCAATGCGGAATGAACGAATACCGTGAGCTTCGTCGCGAATGCTGTCGACGCGGACCTTGAACGTGTTGGCTTGCATGATGACACCGGCTGGGGAGGACGTTGACTGTGATGCCATGAAGGGCAGTGTGTGGGCGCAGCTTAACGATTCCCGGTTGATCCGGCAAATTGATGAAAATTAGGTTTGTAAATTCATTTCATGGATATCTGGATGTCCATGCGGAGCGCGTGCAGGTAAGAATCGGTAAAGCGATGGTTGGGGTATTGAAATGGTCGTGTCCTAGAATCACCTGGACTCTTCTGCCATTTTTATCGATGCTTCGCTCTCTTCAATCGTATGCGTGCTGCGGCATGCGTGGGCTCGCTGTTGCGTTGGCGCTGCTCGCAGGCGGCTCGTCGCTGGCCTATGCCGATTGCCGCCCGACTGCACAACCCGGTGCGGTGGTCCTGCCGCTTGCGCCCGTGCAAATCAGCGTGCCGGCCAACGCACCTGTGGGCACGCCGGTGGGCTCGACCCATGCGGCGATCGTCAGCGATATTCCCTTTACCTGCAGTGGCCCGGACAACACGCGCGAATTGCGCGTGCTGGCGCTGGCCGATGCGGACTCGGGGCTGGGCAACGTCTACGCGACGAATCTGCCGGGTATTGGCTTTCGCATCATTACGCGCGGCGGAAATTTCGCGGGCATCGACGATGGGCCACGCAACGCAGCCTATATCGTCAAATTGCCGCCGCATGCGAACCGGCTCACGGGTTTTGCCGTCGATATCCAATTCGTCACTACCGGCAAGAGTCAAGGCGGCATGCTTGCGCCGGGTAAGTTGGCCAGCCTGTATCTCGGCGGCAATGACTTCGTCGATGTGATGGTGCCGGAGAACGGCATCGCTTTTGCGGCCATGCAATGCGCGCCGGTTTCGGTAAACGGCGAGATGTCGACGGGCGTGGGGACGATGGGATCGTTCACGCAGGAGGCCGCGGTAATCAGCACGGGTTGCGGCGCCTCGGGCGTGAGCCTGGCCGTGGGTGTGGAGCAAGGCTACGTATATGGCTCGCATCCCGCGTTGAGTGTGGAGGCTGCGCCCAAACATCCCGCGCGCGATGGCGGTGGCTTTGGCGCATTGGGCGCATTGGGCAGCGCCAGTCGTGCAGGCATTGCGGGCGTGACGGTACATCGCAATCGCGATAGTTCGGGTAACTTAATGTTTGACGATGGCCGGCCTGACGCGACTGATGCGGTGGGTTCGACGCAAGGCTCCAGCGGCGGATTCGCCGCTGGAGGAGGAATGGCCGGGAGTATGCGGCGTTGAGCCGTGCTAGACGGTACGAAGGTTCTGATCCATCCAGTCCTCCAGTCCCTGAACGACGAGGCCGCGCTGCGCATTGAAGGTGTGCTGTTTGTCCCAGGCCACGCCACGTCCTTCGGCAAAGACGACGCGGTATTTGCGTAGGGAATCGTTCGGTGCTTCCGCCAGCTCCTGTTTTAGCAACGGGACGCTCCATTGCGTGCGATGCAGCTTGA
>NZ_DASZJJ010000078.1:0-33306 GCF_035948235.1 Paraburkholderia sp.
CGTCCGCCTTTGGGCGACGGCGTGAACACCGGAATCAGCGGTTCCAGCGCCGCCCACAATTCATTACTGATTTTTCGTCTTGCCATGTCGCCAGGATATTGCGTCCATGGCTTGATGTCCAGGTTGTGTTAGCGACTCTTAATGCATGGGTCCGCTAAGCGGATGGAATTTCCTTCACCCATCGGGTGTTCTGCTCAAGGCGACGGTTTCGCCGCTCAACCTTATCGTCGACACATGAACTCAATCAGGACGATGACGGCCGCCGAACTGTCCGCGCTGCTGCCGTCCATGCTTCCGCGCCTTTGGGCATTCGCGCTGCGCCTTTCGGGCGATCAGCACGACGCCGAAGATCTCGTGCAACGCGCCTGCGTGCGGGCGCTCGAGCGTGCACACCAGCTTCAACCCGGCACGGCGCCCCTTAGCTGGATGTTCTCCATCATGCAATCCACCTGGCTCAACGAAGTTCGTGCGCGCGGCGTGCGTAACCGTTCGGGCATGGAGTGGGACGAAGGCCTGCTGGAAACCGTGCCGGACCCGGCCGCGAAGACGCCGGAAGAACAGGCGATGAACGGCCAGATCATCCGTGCCGTACAGCAATTGCCCGAGGCGCAGCGCGTCGTCATGCTGCTCGTGGCGGTGGAGGGATTGAGCTACAGCGAAGCCGCCGCAGCCCTCGACGTTCCGATCGGCACGATCATGAGCAGGCTTTCCCGGGCACGCCAGGCGATCGGCGCCGTGTTCAGCGAACCAAAAGAAGCAGGACGCGCGAAAAGCGCAGCGACCAGTAAGGAAATTGGCGCATGACTATGGACGACATCCTGCTCATGGCTTATGTCGACGGCGAACTTACGCCACGCGAACGCGACGACGTGGAGCAGTCGATCAGCGTATCGCCCGAAATCGCGCAGCGCGTCGCACTATATGCCGCGTCGGCGCTCGATTATCAGCATGCATTTGTGCACCAGAGATTGCCGCCCATTCCGCCACGGCTCACGGCTGAACTCATGCGATTGAGCGGCCCGTATTCGACCATACGCCGAGCCACCGACGGCGATCCTCATTCCGCCCGGCAATTCAAGCGGTTTTTGCGCTATTCGTCGCGCTTTCACTTGCCATCGCGTCTTGCTCTACCCGGTCTCGCCATGACATTCGCGGCGGGTGCGCTAACTTGCGCATTCGTGTTGCGCGTCGCAAAGGAGTGGACGCGCGACGCAGGGAGTGCAAACTCCGGGTCGCAACACGTCGTGACAGCAAGCGTTTCTCCCTGGGTGGCGGCAGCCGTCACTTATCAGCAACTCTATACGCGCGATACCGTCGCTTTCGATGCACCCACGCAGGCCATCGCCTCGCAAGTCGTTGCCCAGATTCATGACGACGACCGCGTGTCGATACATATACCCGACCTGCGGCGCGTCGGGCTGACGTTCAAGCGCATTCAACGTCTGCGCTTTCACGGCAAGCCGCTCGTTCAGATCGTCTATCTGCCAAGAACGGGCTTGCCTGTCGCCTTGTGCGTCATGAAGGATGACAAGCCGGACACAACGATGACTCATCAGCGCGTGGAAAGCATGAACGTGTTGACGTGGCGCCGCGCTGCGCTCAGCTACGCATTGATTGGAACGCTCGACGACACCCAGTTACTCGAAATCGGCAAACAGATCGCTGAACCCACAACCCAATCCGGCTGATACGTGAAGGCATGGAATAAATTTGCATAACCAATTGTTCTGATGACGCATCCTTAATTCTGGCGCCCTGCACGGCGCAGTTACGTTATCGGTACGCCATGTCTTCCATTTCCCGCATGCTCCTCGTCTATGACGGCACCCGCGAGGCCCGCGCGGCGCTGGCGCGCTGCTCACAGCTTTCGCTCGCGTTGTCCGCCCCCGTCGATATCGTCTCGATTGTCGATGCCGAAAGCGCCAACGCACGGTGTGGCGGCCTGCTTTCCGATGTCGCCTTCACGCATATCGAAGAGCATGCGCGCCATACGCTAGACGAAGCGCTTAGCCAGTTGACGAACATCGGCATCGCAGCCAACGGCTATGTCAAATTCGGTCGCATCACCGAAGTGGTCACACGTCACGCGCAAACATTCAATCCTGACCTGATCGTGCTGGGCCACCGTGCGCGCGCAAAGCGCACGGCGTGGTGGGGCGAGCGCCCCGCTCACGTCGATCTCGCCGAGCGTCTGAGCGGCACGACGATCGTGACCGTCACCCTCGCATCGGACTAGTTCTGCGTTTGTCCGCGCTCTTCTCACGCGGCCAGCAGCGGTAACGTGAGGCGCGCTTCCAGCCCACCGGTGGCGCGATTGTTGAGTTCGAGTTCGCCGTGCATGGCAAGTGTGAGGCGTCGCGCAATCGCAAGACCCAGTCCGCAGCCCGACGCAGCAGCAGCCGTTTCCGGCACGCGATACCAGGCGGCGAATACTGTATCGAGGAGTGCGGGATCGATGCCTGGCCCCTCGTCCAGCACCGCAAGCACGAGCCGCTGGGCGTCCACTCTCACGCCAAGACGAACATCCACGCCATAACGCAAGGCATTGTCGATGAGATTCACCAGCACACGGCGTAATGCATGCGGGCACGTCATGACGGTGCGCCCCACCTTCCCTTCGAGTTTGACGATACGGCCCGCGTCACGATAGTCGGCAATCAGTGCACCGAGCAGGCCATCGGCATCGACCGCCCGCATGGGCTCCTGGGCGCTGCATTGCCTCCGCGCGCACGAAAGACTCCCCTCCACCAGTTCGGCCATTTCGGCAAGATCGCGGGCCATTGCATTGCGTAACGCCGGGTCTTGCACGAGTTCGTTTCGCATGTTCATGCGTGTAAGCGGCGTACGCAGATCATGAGCATACGCGGCGAGCACATGGAGCAATTCGGCCTGGCGTCGGGCACGCTGGCGTGCGCAAACGTTGATCGCGCGTGCAAGACGGGCAATGGCCTCTGGCCCACTCGCATCGGGCAGCACTGGCTCCGCTTCGTCGCCGAGGTTGCGCGCGAGCGTCGCGGCCATGCGCCGGAGATGCGCATGCAGTTCCGCGATCTTGAGCGCGGCAAGCGCACTGGCCAGCAAGACAGGCAGCATCAGCGGCAGCGCCACGCGCGCGAACACAGACCAACTGGTTGTCTGCGCGGCATAAGAGGCGTAGATACAGGCAAGCGCGAGCAGAACCCACAAGACCCGCGACGATGCGTCGAAAGACAGACGCGCACACGCGCTCACGCGGGCGTCATACGGTTGAGCAGCGTCGATAGCGTGCGCGTTCATATCGGTTCTCCTGTACTGTTCGATTCGTACGGGAGGGGCACGCGACGCCCTGCCCGGCAGCGTCAGAATAGGGCACGCTACGCGCGCCCACCAGTATATGTACGTATAGGTTCGGGTCTACGTGGGTCTAGAGAAACTAACCGGTCCTATGCCAGTTTCCGCATGGGTCGGAATCCCGCGCGGACCTCCTGCGCGAATAGCTGTGGTTCTTCCCACGCTGCAAAATGGCCGCCCTTATCCACCGTATTGAAATAGACCAGATTGTGATAACTGCGTTCGGCCCAACTGCGGGGCGCCTGATAAATTTCGCCGGGAAACACGGTAATAGCGGTCGGCAGCGAAATATCCACCGCGTTGAAATTATTCGAGTGATCCTCCCAGTAAATCTGCGCCGACGACGTCGCGCTATTGGTCAACCAATACAGCGAAATATCGTCGAGGATTTCGTCGCGCGTCAAGGAACGCTCGGGAATACCGCTGCTATAGGTCCACTGCGAAATCTTGTCGTACATCCACGCCGCCTGACCGACCGGCGAATCGGCAAGCGCGTAACCCACCGTCTGGGGCCGCGTCACCATCATTGCCGAATAGCCGCAGTTGTCACGATAGAAAACGTTCAGTTTTTCATACGCATGCTTCTCTTCCGGTGAAAGCGTTGCGGGAGCGGGTTCGCCCAAAGCCAGCGATCGGGCGATATCGGGCGGGACGGTCGCCGGCATATTGACGTGGATGCCGATCAATCCCTTGACGTGCTGCATGGCCATGCGGTGCGAGACGACCGAGCCGCAATCGCCGCCCTGGGAAACAAAACGTTCGTAGCCCAACCGTGCCATCAGTTCGCCCCATGCGCGCGCAATGTGATCGGAACCCCAGCCCGGCGTGGTCGGCTTGCCCGAAAAGCCAAAGCCCGGCAAAGACGGTACGACCACATGGAAAGCGTCGTCGGCGCTGCCGCCAAAGGCAGTGGGATCGGTCAACGGCCGGATGACCTTGATCAGTTCGAAGATCGAGCCTGGCCAGCCGTGCGTCATGATCATCGGCAAAGCCTTCTCGTGACGCGAGCGCACGTGAATGAACTGGATATCCAGCCCGTCGATTTCCGTCACGAACATGGGAAAGCCGTTGAGTCTGGCTTCGCCCTTGCGCCAGTCATAATCGGTGCCCCAGTATTGGACGAGCTGCTGCATGCGCGCGAGGCGAACGCCCTGGGATTCGTCAGCCACGGTTTCCTTTCCGGGCCAGCGCGTATTGGCCAGGCGCCGGCGTAAATCGATCAAGGCCGATTCCGGAATATCGGCCTTGAATGGGCGGATATTGCTGTTTTCCGTGGCGGCATAAATAGCTTTTGGTAAAAAAGTAAGCGCACCGGCCGCGGCGGAGGCCGCCAGAAGCGTGCGTCGCATCGGGGAAAAAGTATTTTCGGGCATTGTTGGCATCCTGTTTTATAAGAGGGCGTGACAAGTCACCTCTCATTTAAAACAGGTCATGTATCCAGTATGTGTCGGCAATGTAATGTTTCGTAAGCTCCCAGGGGCATCGTTATTTTGCGCAGATTGATTTATATTTTCCTCACGCACTCACCCTGTATTCCCCTCGTACCCATACCAAGGTATGAGTGCGCCTATCCTTAGTCATCGCTCGCCACAATCCATCATGGAATGGCTCGATTCTCACGTTCCGGTTAGCCTGACGCACGCGGTCACCATGCGCCGCGGCATCGTTTATGACCATCATGGAAAAATTCGACCACATCCTGGTTGTCGACGACGACCGCGGCATACGCGAACTGATTACGGCCTATCTCGAACGAAACGGCATGCAGGTTTCGAGCGCGTCCAATGGACGGGAAGTGCATGAATGTCTGGGCCGACATGCGCCGGATCTGATCCTCCTCGACCTCATATTGCCTGGCGAAGACGGCCTGACGCTCTACCGTGCGTTACGCGAAAGCCGCCATCGATCGGTGCCCGTTCTCATGCTGACGGGGCGCAGCGACGTCACCGACCGCATTATCGGGCTCGAAATGGGCGCGGACGACTATATGGCCAAACCATTCCAGGCACGCGAACTCCTCGCCCGCATACGCGCGGTGTTGCGCCGCACACGCATGCTGCCGCCCGCCCTGCAGCCTGCGGACGACGCGCGCGTGCTCAGCTTCGGCGACTGGCGTCTCGACACCACGGCGCGCCATCTGCTCGAATCCGACAACACCGTCGTGACGCTCAGCGGCGCCGAATACCGCCTGTTACGCGTATTTCTAGACCATGCACAACGCGTGCTGACGCGTGACCAGTTGCTGAACCTCACACAGGGCCGCAATGCGGATTCGTTCGACCGCTCGATCGACCTGCTGGTCAGCCGCCTCAGGCAAAAGCTCAACGACACGGCGCGCGCGGCACGCTATATCAAGACGCTGCGCAGCGAGGGCTATGTGCTGTCGATGGCTGTCACGGTCCATAACGACGCGCATGAGGTGATGACGAAAAGCGCCCCTTCGCACATCGACGGCGAATCATTTTGCCTCCGCGCGCCTTCACCTGGCCGACCTGAAATTCACGGAATAAACACGTGATCTCGCGTGTTTCACTCTATTCACACGACATCTGATACCTCATCGTCATCATGCAATTCTCCGACTTCTCGTCGCCCGCCTTCTTCGCCGATCCCTATCCTCTGTATCAAAAGATCCGTGATGCAGGACCGCTATTGCCCGTGGCGCCCAATGCATTCGTTACGGGGCGTTTCGCAGTTGTCGATGCGTTGCTGCGCGATCCACGCATGGGCAAAACCTACCTGCAAAGCGTCACCGCGCGCTATGGCGAGCAGGCGACGGCGCAACCCGTGTTCCAGTCGTTGAACCGCACGCTGCTGATGATGAACCCGCCTTCGCACACGCGCCTGCGCGCGCTGTTGATGAAGACGTTCAACGCGCGGCAAATCGAAAAACTGACGGCGATTGTCGAGGCAACAAGCCATGAACTGCTTGAACGTGCAGGCAAGAGGGCCGAATTCGATCTGGTGAGCGACTACGCCCACCCGCTGCCAGTGCAGATTATCTGTCGCCTGCTCGATATACATGTTGCGCAAGCAACTATATTAGGCGGTGCGGCCAGCCAGCTCGTCGCGGCGTTTGACCTGGCTCCGCTCGATGCGAACGCCCTGCACGCCGCCGACGAAGCGGCGCTCCAGCTCGAACGCTACTTTCAGGAGATTGTCGGGCAGCGGCGCGCACAGCCGGGCGACGATCTGATTTCCGCGATGCTGGGCGTGGAAAGCGAAGGCTCGAGGCTAAGCGACGAAGAAGTGGTATCGAATGCAGTCCTGCTCTTCATCGCGGGCCACGAAACGACATCGAATATGATCGGTAATACGATGATCGCGCTCTTTCGCCATCCGAATCAAATGGCTGCGTTACTGCAAGATCTGAAGCGCTTGCCCCGTGCGATCGCCGAGTGCATGCGCTATGACGGTGCAGTACAAATGCTGGTGCGTACCGCATTTGAAGATTTGTCCGTTGCGGATGTGACGCTCGCGCGCGGTTCGGTCGTATTTATGCTGATCGGCGCGGCGAATCGCGATCCTGCGGCGTTCACGCAACCCGATACGCTGGACGTCCTGCGGGAGACCAGTGCGCCGTCGCTGGCATTCGGAGCGGGCATTCATTATTGTCTGGGCGCCAGGCTCGCCACGCTTGAACTGGAGATCGCCATCAGAAACCTGTTGACCCGTTTCCCCACGATCCGCCCAGTCGATCTCGACGCGCTGGTTTGGCACCGCCGTAACAATCTGCGCGGCGTGACGAGTCTGCCTGTGCGAACCGGCGCGCATTGAAGCGCCGGCTGTAGCGCATTTCCCGGACTATCGGCCTGATGCCCGGGTTTGCGCATTAAGGCGCATATCGCGTGAAGACATAATCGCGGTCTTTTACGCGCGCAGCGTGGCACGCGAAGCACGTTTGATGCTGTGCAAGATCGGCGGGCACGCCGTTGATAAAGCGCCCAAATCCCCAGCCTCCCGTCGATGCATATTTGCGCGAGTCCTTCACCATGATCTGAACCGTAGTGGGCGCGCCTGGCACCGTCGCGGGCGCGAAGTCGTCCGACTGCTTCTTCCTGTAGGCCAGCTTGACCAGAATGGTACCGTCCGGGAACGGCTGCGTAGCGTTTTTGATCGCTGCGATCGCAAGCGGATTACCCAACACCACGCGCAATTCGTCGAGCGGCGCGGCTTCTGCTGCGGGCGCGATCATTTGCCATTCGCGGTAGCCTTGCGGAATAGTCACGCCGTAAATAGGCGATGCGGCAGGTGTGGCGTCCGCGGCCAGGGTGACCTGATTCGCGCCCGCCACGAGCATCACGATGGGCGCAACCAATCGGGTGCTAAAGCGATGGAACTTCATCCGTCGTCGTCTCCGGTTTAAAGGTGCTGCACTTGCAGCATGGCGTCGGCGAAGGCCTTGGGGGCTTCCTGCGGCAAATTGTGGCCAATACCGCCGCTGATATTGCGGTGCTGGTATTTGCCTGTGAACTTTGCCGCATAAGCCGCCGGTTGCGGATGCGGCGCGCCGTTGGCGTCCCCTTCGAGCGTAATCGCAGGTACGGCGATCGCAGGCGCCAGCGCAAGCTTTTTCTCGAGATCGTCGTACTTCGCCTCGCCTTGCACGAGGCCAAGACGCCAGCGATAGTTGTGAATCACCACGGCGACATGATCGGGGTTGTCGAACGATGCTGCCGTGCGGTCATAGGTGGCGTCGTCGAAACGCCACTGCGGCGACGCGAGGCGCCAGATGAGCTTGTTGAAATCGTGACGGTTCTGCGCGTAGCCCGCTTCGCCGCGCGCCGTGGAGAAGTAGAACTGATACCACCACGCGAGTTCGGCTTGCGGTGGCAGAGGCTTTTCATTGGCGGCCTGGCTTCCGATCAGATAACCGCTCACGGAAACCAGCGCCTTGCAGCGTTCGGGCCACAGCGCGGCCACGATATTGGCCGTGCGCGCGCCCCAATCGTAGCCGCCGATGACCGCCTGCCTGATTTTCAGCGCGTCCATGAACGCGACGATATCGACGGCGACCACGGCTTGCTGGCCGTTGCGCGGGGCATCGGCGGAGAGCAGTCGGGTCGTGCCATAGCCGCGCAGATACGGCACGAGTACGCGGTGGCCCGCTGCAACGAGTATCGGCGTGACTTCAGCAAAACTCTGGATATCGTACGGCCAGCCGTGCAGCAGGATCGCGACCGGACCGTCCTTCGGGCCTGCATCGACATAACCGATGCTCAGGCCATTGGCTTCAACCTGCCGGATTTCACCGAATGTGGCTGCGCCCGCGCCGGCTGGCGCCGATTGCGCTCGCGCGAATTCGCTCAGCCCCGCGCCCACCAGCGCAACACCAGCGAGCCCGGTACCCAGAATCTGGCGGCGACGTTCGTTGACCTGTTCTGACATGATTCACGTTCCTGATGAGTGGTGAGAGTGAATTAGATTCAACGACAATTAATTTGCAATCCAAAATAATATCCGTCGCTACTGAGGTATTTATTCTTGAATCAAGGACGACAGGAAGCGGCGTCAGCGTAACATTTCGTGCACACCGCACGCCATACGGCGATGGGTTGGCCACCCTATACGCAGGTATAGGCGCTGAATATAAGAATGCGCAACGGCGAAAAGACTTTTAGTCCTCACCCAGCGCAAGTTTCAGTGCCGCGAGAAGTGCGGTATCACTGAAGGGCTTGTAGAGGCAATCGATCGCGCTCTGCTTGAGCAGGCGCTCGCGCAGTGCCTCGTCCTGGTGGGCCGTAATGAAGATAATCGGCAAGTTTTTCCCAAGCCGTTTCAGCTCACGAAAGAGCCCCAGACCACCCATGCCCGGCATATTAAGGTCGAGAATCAGGCAATCGGTTTGATCGACGGTCCCGGACGCAAGAAACGCCTCCGCGCAAGAGAATACGCTCACCGCATATCCGAACACACTGACCAGATCGGGAAGCGACTCCCGCACTGCCTCGTCATCATCGACCAACGTTACCAGCATCTTTGCCCCGCGGAGACTGCCTGAGACAGGCGGCGCCAATAAGCTTGTGCGCCGTGTGACCCTGGATCAAACGCCCTACGATGCCTGATTCCACCGCGCGCGTCCACCATACGGAAGTATGTATACGCGCGGGCCCCTGTGTTATGGCAAGAGCCCGGCAGCGCAGACGGGAAGGGAAAATGCAAAGATTGCGCCTGGACCGTCCGTGGGCAATTCCGCCCAAAGACGCCCACTTTGGCTTTCGATGATGGAGCGGCTGATCGCAAGACCCACGCCCATGCCGTCCTCTTTGGTTGTGTAAAACGCGTCGAAAATGCGGTCCGCGTCCTGGAGATCGAAGCCGATACCCGAATCCCGCACCATCAAACGCACCATGCCGTCCCGCTCGGCTTCGGTCGTGACCCACATGAGCCGGGGCCGGTCGTGCAGCTCGCTCATGGCATCGGCCGCATTGCGCAGCAGGTTCATGATGACCTGCTGTACCTGCACACGATCGCAGCCGGCAAGTGGCACATCGTCGGCGAATTCCGTGCGCAGGATCACGCGGGCCCGATCCAGATCGTTCTGCATCAGCGCGATGACTTCGCGTGCGGTATGCCCCAGATCGACGGCCTCAATCGTCGCGCTGCGCTTGCTGAACAGCGCGCGCAACCGCGCAATCACGTCGGCGGCACGGTGGCCGTCGCGGATCGTGCGCCGCGCGGTTTCCTGCGCGCCTTCGATATTGGGCGGCGCTGCCGCCAACAGACGCAGACACGTACTGGCATTCGTCACGATGCCGGCCAACGGTTGATTGACTTCGTGCGCAATCGATGCCGTCAACGCGCCCAGGCTCATCACTCTGGAAACGTGCAAAAGCTCCGAACGCGCCTTGTCGAGCGCCTCTTCCGAGGCGCGCCGCTGGCTGATATCGAGCGTCGTGCCAATATATTCATAGCTGCCCGGCTTGTCGGTAGCGCGGTGCGCGATCAGATGCAGGTGCTTGATCGACTGATCCGGCATCACGATCCGATGCTGGCATTCGATATCGGAATCGCCGCGTTGTCCCTGCTCGAGGAATTGCGTAATAAAACGCAAATCGTCTGGATGGCAGTGGGAAACGATACGCTCGAGCGTCATGCTCGCGCCCGGCTCGATGCCGAATATGTGATAGAGCTGCTCGGACCACGCGATCTCGTCCGTATCGACGTGCCAGGAAAAGTTGCCCATCCTGGCCAGCGCCTGACCTTCGGCAAGAAAAGCTTCGCTACGCCGCAACTCCTCTTCTGCACGCTTGCGGTCGTCGATGTCGATATTCACGCCAAACCATTTGATGACGTTTCCCTGTTGGTCCCGCAAGGGACTCGTGCGAAACAGAAACCAGCGGTATTGGCCGTCGTAGCGTTGCATGCGAGCCTCTGCGGCACCCGGCATGCGACTCGCCATGATGGCGGTCCACTCGGATATCAGGCCCGGAAGATCGTCCGGATGAACCGCCTTGGTCCATTCAAGATCGCGCACCTGCTCAAGCGTGCGCCCGAGATATTCGAGGTAGTAGCGATTGTAGAATTCGCCGGTTCCGTCCGGGCGGGCGGACCAGATCAGCGCGGGCAGCGCACTGATAGTCTCGTTGAGATGACGCTCGCTTTCCGCGAGCGTGATTTCCGCGCGCTTTCTGTCCTCGATATCGATGGAAAGAAGAAACCAGCGCAAGATGCTGCCGTCGCGGTCGCGCAGCGGAAACCCACGCACGTTGGTCCAGCGGTAGACGCCGTCGGCACGCCGGTGACGGCTCTCCACGTTGTACGAAGTGCCGCTCGCAAGCGACGCTTCCAGCGCGCGAACCGCGGTTTCCAGATCCTCTGGATGCACGACTTCGTCGCCCCGCCAGGCTTTAAGCTCTTCGAACGACTTGCCGAAATAGTCCAGCGTGAGCTGGTTCTGGCCTTCGACATCGCCCGTCGGTGACGTGACGGTGACGCGCACCGGAATGCTTTCGACGATCAATTGCAGGTCGATCTCGCGGCGTTTCAGCGCGTCCTGCGCCTGCCGTAAATCGTCGATGTCGTTGCACATGACGCACCAGCGCACAACCTGGGCTTCGGCGTTGTGGACCGGACTGAATTGCATGAGGAACCAGCGCTGCTGGCCATCGAAGCGCCGCAAACGCGCCGATATTTCCCCAGCCTGCCCGGAAGCCAGAATGGCGTCGACCCGCTCGAGGAGAAGCGGCAGGTCTTCGCGGACTACAACCTCTCGCCATAGCCAGCCCGATGACGCCTGGATGTCCAGGCCCGTGTATTCGCACCATTTCCGGTTCACAAAATCGACACGACCGTCGGGATGCGCCGCCCAGGCGATGGTTAATAGCCCGTCCAGCATGACGCCGAGATCAATTGCCAATCCCATCATTGTTTTGATATTTGTGAGCAGGCGACGAAGTTATTCACCAAAGCCTGTGTTCAGGTGGATTAGTCGATTTAACCAGGGAATGAGGGAATTATCCCATGCAGCAACGCCCGTCACAATAGCACGGGCGTTTTACGAAATCGCGATATCTGGTTGCACGCGCATCGATTCGAAACTTCGGGCGCGGGATAAGGCTGAGTGATTGACCGCGCCGCGCTAACGTGCGGAGGAATCGATGCCGAGCGCGACGACGTTTCGCACCAGATCCGCGACGGTTCGCACGTTCATTTTGCGCATGGCCTGTCCACGATGGATTTTGACGGTGACCTCGGCAATGCACATCCGCGCGGCGATCTGCTTGTTCATCAGCCCCGCCGCAACGTTGGACAAGACCTCGCGCTCACGCGGCGTGAGTGCGTTCCAACGCTCGCGCGTCTCGACGAGCGAACTGCTCGCCTCAAGGCGCTTTGCATCGCGCTGCAAAGCGGCGACAACCGCGTCGATCATGTCCTGATCGCGAAACGGCTTGGTGAGGAAATCAATGGCGCCGGCCTTCATTGCCTCGACTGTCATCGCGATGTCACCATAACCTGTCATGAAAATCACGGGCATGGACATACGATCCATCGTCAGTAGCGATTTTTGCAGCGCAAGACCGCTTTGACCACGCAGGCGCACGTCCAGCACAAGGCATGCGGGACCCGGGCCTTTAGGCGCCGCAAGGAAATCCTCGGCCGAATGGAACGACTCGGCTTCGAGGTCAATCGAGTGCAGCAGACTCACTAGGGCACTGCGCACCGACTCGTCATCGTCCACGACATAGACGATTCCCGTGATACTGTGCGCGCCGCAATGAGTTGACCGGGCTGTCTCGGTGTTTAGCATCTACGATTGTTTTCTACGCTGATAACGTTGTGCGAATTCAAGCCAATGAGGATACCATTCCCTTTGCTGGAGCATAGGCGACTCCGGGCGGCTTGTCGCGCGGATCTGCACGACAGTAACATCGAATGCCCGAAATCCCAAATAATGAGTTTCAGGCTATCGGTCTGAATGGATTAACGGCGCGTTGTTTCGCTATTCGGGATCGACCGGGCAGCCGCCCCACATTTCAAGCGAAGCGGCAAGAATCATTGCCCCGGAATTCAAAGGGACCTTGAAGCGGCGAGCCTGGGGGCGAAATACCGCGTCGCCCCGTTTAATGGCTTGCCCGGATAGCACGCACACTCCGGCTCTTCTGGCGGTCGCACGTTTCCATACCTGCTCGCGGTAGCTGCAGCGCGTGGGGTCGCTCCACGACAACGCGAAGGCCGCGTTGGGCAAGCGTTCCTCTACTTTCACCGTGCAACGCCCGAACGCGTCGTCGTCCCTGATACGCGCGTCGCGTTGCGGGCGCATTGGAGCGCTCATCCGGGACGCTGGCGACGAAAGGAGGCCGCGAACCATGTGCGCCCACGGGTTTTCACATCGGTCCGGCGCGCCCGCAATGACGTGATTCATCCGCTCGTCAAAATGGAAGCCTTTGTCGAGCGTAGCCCCCGCAGACAACGCCTTTTGCGAATCCGACCTCACCACGGCTAACTCCCCTGTTCTGGGTCAACGAGACTATTACGCTTACTCCGTTTTACGGAGCGGACACGTTCTTCAAGCTGAAAATATTATTTCTATTGGATAGCAGCTTAAACGGAAGTCTCGAGACCCGGCATTCTACGAGCGCGTGGCCTGGCTGATGCTTTTGGATTACCGGCTCATACCTGAGTATAAAAATCAACGAGCACAACGGTAAATAGGGGTCGATATAAACGCTGGTTACTGCACTTGATAACAAAACTGTAATCGTTGAGTCAGCATGTGGTCAGTCGGTACCGCCCAGAATAGCGATACGTATATTCCATCCCCGATCTCAAGGTCAAGCGCGCTTTAAAGCGCTACGCGAAGGACGAAGGCCATTCGCGCATTGATGACGGGCTGGAATCGGGCGAAAAGCGAATATCCGCCCCTTTTTTCGAAACTTAACGGAGTGATTCATCATGAAATTAATCGTTAAAGCGCTGGCGGTTACCCTTGCATTGCTGAGCCCGGCACTGTCGTTCGCTCAATCGGCGAGCGGTCCGCTTACTCGTGCGCAGGTTCAAAACGAGCAAGCGCGTTTGGAGCAGGTCGGATACTATCGGCCGTCAAAGCAGAACTACCCCGACGACATTCAATCGGCAGAAGCAAAGTTAGCTACCCTAACTACGGTCACTAAGGCTACTGACCCCGCAGTCAGCGCACAAAACTCCCGCTAGTCTGGAGCGATCGGATCTGCAGCCAAAACATCCACATAGAACTGGATGTTGCGCACACAACCGACTTGCCTGGTGGCTGCGGGAAACGCTCACTGGCGAAGGGCTCTCGCCACGTCCTGCAACTGCCGGAAAGCCGCGTAGCGCGCGTCATGCAACGCGGCAATCTCGCCGCTGGCCGGTTGATGGACTTTGTCGATCCGCGACATATGCGCCATCGCGCCCTGCAGGTCGCCGTACAGTCCGGCCGCCACCGCGCCCAGCATCGCGGCGCCCAGCAGCACGGGTTCCTCTGCCTCGGTCACGAGCACGGGCTTTGCAATGGCATCGGCCAACAGTTGGCGCACGAGTCCCAGACGCCCCGCACCGCCGCTGATCACCACGCGCCCGACCGGCGCGCCTGCCGCCGCCTGCACTTCGATAATCTGGCGCAGACCGTAACCGATGCTGCAGATCCCCGCCACATAGAGCGCCACCAGGCTTTCCATGTCCGTTTCCATGCCCAGGCCGGCGATAACGGCCTTGGCGTGCGGGTCCGCAAACGGCGCGCGATTGCCAAGGAATTCCGGCACCACATGGAGATCGCGCGCGAGCCTCACCGCATCGGACAGCGACTCGCACGCCTGTGCCGCCTGCGCCGCCAGCATGGCAGGCACCGACTGGCCAGCCTGCGCCGCGCGTTCCTGCGCCTCGCGCGCCAATGGATGCATGCCGATAAGCCGCTCGATCGCTGCCCCCGCAACCGACTGCCCCCCTTCGTTCAGCCATGTTTGCGGCACCATCGCCGAAAAATACGGCCCCCACACGCCCGGTACGAAGACCGGCTCGCGCGTGGTGGTCATGGTGCACGACGAAGTGCCGAACACGTAGGCCAGGCACGCTTCAGGCGCGCCCTCGGCGCCGACCGTGCCGATACCGCCCGCATGCGCATCGATCACGCCCGCGGCCACGGGCGTGCCGGCCATCAGTCCGAGTTCCGCGGCGGCCTGCGGCGTCAATCCGTGCCCGAGCGCTGTCCCCGGTTCGACCACGCGCTGCCCGATGCGCGCGAAGCCCTCGTCGGCGAGCACGCCCAGCCCCACCGCGCGGAAGTAGCTCTCGTCCCAGCGTCGCTCGTGCGCAAGATAGGTCCACTTGCAAGTGACCGTGCAGGTCGAGCGCGCCAGGTCGCCGCTCGCGCGCCAGGTGAGGAAATCGGTCAGGTCGAAGAACTGCCACGCGGCCTCGAACACGTGCGGGCGATGTTCGAGCAGCCACAGCAGTTTCGGGGTCTCCATTTCCGGCGAGATCGTGCCGCCGACGAAACGCAGCACCTCGTGGCCCGTCGCGTTGATCCGCTGCGCCTGATCGACGGCCCGATGATCCATCCAGACGACGATGTCGCGTTCGTCCTGTTCCGTCGGCCCCACGGGCAGCGGGCGCCCACCTTCGCCCAGCACGACCAGAGAGCAGGTCGCATCGAAGCTGATGCCGGCGATCTCCTGCGGCGCGAGTGCACTCGCCGCCAGCGCATCGCGCACGGCGCGGCAGACCGCTTGCCAGATTTCCGTGCTCGACTGCTCGACGATCGAGCCGCTCGAATGAAACACGCTGATGTCGTGCTTCGCCGACGCCGCCATGACGCCGTTCGCGTCGAAAACGCCGGCGCGCGCGCTACCCGTGCCTACATCCACGCCGATCACGTAACGGCTTTCCAGGCGTTCCAGACGTTCCGGGCGCTGCTGATTCTCTGAACTCATTGCAGTGTGTCTATCCGATGAAGTGAGCGACGCCGTTCAGAGATCCACGCTGTTGGGCAGGATCACGAGATCGCGAATGGTCACGTTGCGTGGGCGGGTCAGCATAAAGACCACTGCATCGGCGACCTCCTTCGGCTGCATCAGACTGCCGGAGGCCAGCGCCTCTTCCATCTTGGCCTTCGGCCAGTCGTCGAGCAGTGCCGTGACGACCGGGCCGGGCAGGACCGCCCCCACCCGCACGCCATGTTTGGCCACCTGGCGGCGCGTGGTATGCACAAAGGCCTGCACGGCGAACTTTGACGCCGTATAGATCGGCTCCCACACCACCGGCACGATGCCCGCAATCGAGCTGGTGAACAGGATATCGCCAGAGCGCTGGGCGACCATATGCGGAAGCACCGCGTGAACGCTGCGAAACGCCGCGTTGATATTCAGGTTCAGCATGCGGTCCCATTCGTCGGGATTGCCGGTCGTCACCTCGCCGCCAATATAGGCGCCAGCGTTCGCATGAAAAATGTCGAGGCCGCCGGCCAACTGAAGGATCTTCGGCAACATGGCCGATACCTCGTCGCCCTGTAGCAGATCCACCTGCAGGGGCAGCGCGTTCGGCCCCAGTTCCGCGCAGCACGCCTCCAGACGCTCCTTCGCGCGGTCGATCAGCACCACTCTCGCGCCCTGTTCGACCAGCGCCCGCGCGCATTCGAAACCGATACCGGACGCCGCGCCCGTGATGGCGGCCACCTTCCCCTGCATGGATTCAGACATGAACGACTCTCCAGGATCAATTGAATTACGCGCGGCCGTGCGTGACACGCGAGCGGCGCGCCAGCGAATCGACGATCACGGCGATGGCCAGCACCGCGCCGGTGATCATGAAACGCAGCGACGAAGACAGGTTCAGCAACGTGAGTCCGCTGGCGATCGACTGGATCACGATGATCCCGAGCACCGCCGACCAGGCGCTGCCACGTCCGCCAAACAGGCTGGTGCCGCCGATCACAGCCGCCGCGATGGCGTTGAGATTGACGTCGCCGGTGCCGGCCTGCTGGCTCGCGGAAGCCAGGCGCGCCGCCGTGAGCACGCCGCCCAGCGCCGCCAGCGCCGCGCACAGCATGAAGGCGCTCGTATAGATGCGCCGCACGTTGATACCGGCACGCCGCGCGGCTTCGCGGTTTCCCCCCACGGCGTTCATCGAGCGCCCCCAGCGCGTGCGCGTGAGCGCGTAGTTCATCGCCACCGTCAGGCCCAGGAACACGCCGAACATCAGCGGTACGCCGCGCCCCCGGTCGAGATAGGCCACCACCAGTTCGAGCACCAGCGTAATAAGCCCCGCGCGCGCCAGCAGACCGCTCACCGACGGCGCAGAAAGACGCGCCGCGCGACGGCGTTCGCGCGTGCGCAGACCGAGCACCACCATCGCCAGCCCCGGCAACAAGGCCAGCGCATGCGAAACGACGGCGGGAATAATCATCAGCTGTCCGAAATTCACCATCGCCGATCCATACGGCAGATTGATCGAGCCATCGGAGCCCAGCACATAGAGCTGCATGCCGAGAATCGCCAGCAGTCCGGCGAGCGTCGACACGAAGCTGGGCATGCCCAGGCGATTCAGAAGCAGCGCATAGAGCGCGCCGATCGCCCCGCCCACGAGGATCGCCGCGCCAATGGCCAGCAGCACCGGCCAGCCCTCGTTGACCCACAGCAGCCCCAGCAGCGCTGAAGCAAACCCGCTCATCGACCCGACCGACAGATCGATTTCGCCCACCAGCAGCACGCAGACAATGCCAAGCGAAATCACCCCGACCGTCGAGCAGTCGAACAGCAGGTTCACGAGGTTGTCGGCGGACAGAAAGACCGGGTTCAGGCTCGTGAACACCGTCCAGATGATGATGAGGCCGACGATGACCGGCAGCGACCCAAGGTCGCCCGAGCGGATCCGGTCGACAAAAGCGGACAGGCTTTCGCCGACGCCGCTCGCATGTTTGACGCGCACATCGCTGCGGTCGAGCAGCGGGGGCGGCGTGACGCCCTGCGTTTCCTTGCTCATGATGGTTCCTTTCATTGCGCGTCCTGCTGTGCGGCGCGCCGTCCGGCGCGGCGCGATACGGCGTTTTCGGTGGCGCCCGTGATGGCCGCGACCAGTTCCGCATTGGAGGAGTCGGGATAGAAAACGCCGTTGTTGCGTCCGAGGCGCAACACGACGATGCGATCCGCCACGGCGCGCACGTCCTCCATGTTGTGGCTGATCATGATCACCGCATGGCCGCGCTCGCGCACGCGCTCGATCAGGTTCAGCACCTCGGCCGTCTGGGCCACGCCAAGCGCGGCCGTCGGTTCGTCAAGCATGATCAGCTTCGGGTCCAGCAATAGCGAGCGCGCAATCGCGACCGTCTGGCGCTGCCCGCCGGAGAGAGACGCGACCACGTCGCGCACATCGGGAATGCGCGCCGATAGTTCATTGAGCAGGGTCCAGGCGCGCACTTCCATCTGGACTTCGTCGAGCCGCATCGGACTCAATTCGCGGCCAAGAAAGATGTTGGCCACCACATCGAGGTTCTCGCACAGCGCGAGATCCTGAAACACCGTGGCGATGCCCAGGTCGAGCGCCGTGGCCGGATCGGTCAGCGTGACCGGCTGGCCGCGAAACGTGATCGTGCCCGCGCTCGGCTGATGCACGCCTGCCAGCACTTTTACGAGCGTCGACTTGCCGGCGCCGTTGTCGCCCACCAGGGCCACCACTTCGCCGGCGTGGACGTCGAGCTCGATATCCGTGAGCGCGGAAACCGCGCCGAAGTGCTTCGAGATGCCGCGCAGACTCAGCACGAGTTCGCCCTGCGCCGCGCGAGTCGGGGAGTTCTCAATCATGGGCTCAGTCATGAAAATACCTGCTTTCTGTGAAACGGGGAGCGGCCGATGCCGCGCCCCATCGTTCTGCATACCTGATCAATCTTCTGCTCAGTCCGCACAACCCGCTCAATCCGCGATACCGAGCTTCTTGCAGCCGTCCGCATAGCGCCCGGTGCACAGATCCTTGGCGCTGATGAAGCCCTTGTCGAGCACTTCGGCCTTGATGTTCTTCGCGGTGATGACAGCCGGCTTGAAAAGCTGCGACGGCGTGTTGAAGAGCGTCGTCTCGCCCTTGGGCTTTTCGCCCGACAGGAAGCCCACGGCAACCTTGGCCGCCGCGCCCGCGACGATCTCGCTCGGCTTGAGGATGGTGTTGTACTGGTCGCCCGCCACGATGAGCTGCAGGCCCGCCAGCGTCGCGTCGTTGCCGGTCACGGGCGGCACCGGATTCACGCCCGCTGCCTTGAAGGCGGCGATGGTGCCGCCGGCAGTGCCGTCGTTGGCCGCGACCACACCCACAATCTGCGAGCCGAAGCGCGTGATCTGCCCGCTCACCCATTGCTGCGCCTTGGGCGGCGCCCACTCGGGCGTGTCGTATTCGGACAGCGTCTTGTAGCCGCTGCCTTCCAGGCCTTCGTGAATGCCCTTCTTGATGAGGCCGGCCGCCGCATCGGTAGGCGACCCGTTGACTTCCAGTACGCCGCCCTTGCCCGTCGCCACGTTCGCCTCTTTCAGGCGCTGCACGAGCGATTGCGCAATCGACTTGCCGATCTCCTCGTTGTCGAACGAGACGTAATAGTCAGCCGGCGTCGATGGCACCGGGCGATCGTAGGCGATGACCTTGATACCCTGGCTTTGCGCCATATGAACGAGCGAGGCCGCCGCGGTCGAATCCACCGGATCGAGCACGATCACTTTCGCGCCCTGCGCAATCACCGAATTGAACTGTTGCTGCTGGGTCGAGGCATCGGCATTGGCGTTCTGGTACAGCACCTTGCAACCCGCGCAGAGTTTGGCCATTTCCGCCTTGAAGCCGGGGAAGTCATGCTGCTCGTAGCGTGTCGAGGCGTGGTCGGGCATCAGGAACGCCACCGTGCCGCTGGGCGCGGCGAATGAGGCGCTTGCGCCGGTCAGCGTCAGACCCAGCAGGGTCGCGCCGATCAGATGGGTCGAGAGTCTGGTCATTGCTTGTCTCCATTGTTAGAAAAATGCCGGTGCAGCGCATGCCACCGGTGGACAACAGGTAAAGCTCTCCCACGCGAAGCAGGCTTGCCCCGCGCGACGTTAGATAGGACCTGCGATGGGCGCGCTAGGCCAGCACGTGCGTCCGGTCTACCGAACCGGCTGCGCTGGCGGCATTGAGGCGCTGCCACGAACGCCACCGCGAAGGCGACATCGACTTGATCTGCAGGAACTGCCGGTTGAAATTCGACAGATTATTGAAACCGACCTGATAACAGATATCGGTGATGCTCAACTCCTCGGACAGCAACAGCTGGCACGCAAGATCGATGCGCAACTGGTTCACGTACTGCACGAAAGGCACGCCCGTATGCCGGCGGAAATACCGCGAAAAAGCGCTGACGCTTTGCCCCGCGAGCGCGGCCAGATCCGTTTCGCGCAGTTCGTGCGAGAGATTCTTACCGATGAAGGTCAGCACATGATTGATGCGCGAACCGGCGTAGCGCGTGGGGTCGGCGCGATAGGCGGCGCTTGCGAGTTTTTGCGGCTCGGCGCTGCGCAGCAGTTGATCGAACAGCGCGATGAACAGCATGACGCGACGCAACCCTTGCGCGCTCACCATCTCGCGCAGGATCGGCTCCACGGCCGTGCCGGTTTCCGCCGGGAACAGCAGGCCGCCGCGCGACGCATCCAGCAGCGATTCCACGCGCCGGAACTCCGGAAACGCCTCGATCGTGCGCGCCACGAATGCGGCATCGAACTGCAGCACGAGACAACGCTCGTCGACGCGTTCGCCCTGCGGCACGCTGCTCACCCAGTTATGCGGCAGGTTCGGCCCAACCATCACCAGATTGCCCGGCACGAAGTTGCCGATATGGTCGCCCACGAAGTATTTGCCCGTGGTGGCCGTGATGAGGTGAATCTCGTACTCAGGGTGAAAATGCCAGCGCACCGTGCGATAGGGATAGCCATGCGCCCAGACCTTGAACGATTCGGCAACCGGCACTGCGACCAGTTCGAGATCGGGCTGGTCCAGCCGGGCATGGCCGGCATCCCGGTGTGTCATCGCGTCCTGCGTGGATAGCATGTGTCTTCCTCCTGCGGCGGTCCGTTCTTTGTTGTTGGGCTCGTGGATTCGATGAGCGCCCGCCATGTCTGAAAATTACCTGTCCCGATGCGGATCGGCTACTGAAAATAAGACGCCCAACTGATACTTTTTTGCATACGGGAAAGCCCGTATCGCATTTAAAGTCAATTTTTGTGCAACGCAGCGGGCTGGGGATTTGAGGGATCGATGGGCGGGAGAACTGCGCCTGGATGAAGTCAAAACGCTGAATCTCATCGCGCCGACTTTGCGAGTTGCCGATCCTTTGATATGATCTCGCCCCTACGTAGGGGAGTCGCCAAGCTGGCCTAAGGCACCGGATTTTGATTCCGGCATTCGAAGGTTCGAATCCTTCTTCCCCTGCCACCTTCTTCCTCAAAGCCGGTTGCGGCAAGTCCGGTCGTGTGCCGCCATCGGCACGCTACGACACACCGACTTACTCATCGTCGCGCGAATGATTGAAAAAGCGGGATCATTGCGATCCCGCTTTTTTCTTTCCGGCTCCGATCGATGCTACGAAGACGTCACTCGACGATGCTGCCGCTCTGCGCGTAGCGCGGCGCGGCCTTGGCGTTCGCGAAGCTGGGAGCCAGCGCGCGCCGCTGCGCTTCCCACTGCGTCCAGTCGCCGCCATCGTGCAGTGTCGGAATGGTGACGAGTTCGCCCTGATCGAGCCCGACAAGCGCGGCATCCACCAGATCGTCTGCCGTCATGGTGCTCGCCGCCTCCTTCTGCTTCGCGTAACCCGCCACGTCCCAGAATTCGGTCGCCGTCGCGGCCGGCAGCACGGTCTGCACGCGCACGCCCTTGCCTGCGAGGTCGCGTTGGAGCGCGTGGCCGAAGCTCAGCACATACGATTTCGAGGCGCTGTACACACCGTTCAGCAGTTCGACCGCAATGCCGACCACCGAACTGATGTTGACGATGGTCCCCGCGCCCCTGGCGACGAACGCAGGCGCGACTGCGTAGGTCAGGCGCGTGAGCGCCGTGATGTTCAGGTCGATCATCGCTTCCATGGAGTCGACCTGACCGTCGAGAATCGATGCCACGGAGCCGACGCCCGCGTTGTTCACCAGCATCGTGATGCGCGGGTCGTCGCGCAGCAGGCTTTCGATCTTTGCAAGCGCCGCCTTGTCGTTGAGATCGGCGGCAATGGTTTCGATGGAGCGCCCCGTCTCATTCGTGAGGCGATCCGCGAGTGCATTCAAGCGCGCCTGGTTGCGCGCCACCAGAATGAGGTCGTAGCCGCGCTTCGCGAGACGGTCAGCATAGATGGCGCCAATGCCAGCCGATGCACCGGTGATCAGCGCGAAACCTTTGGTCGAAGCAGTCATTTCCTGTCCTTTGCTTGGATTGAACCCACAGGGGTGTCGGTTCATGGAGCCCATTCTGACTGCCGACAGTCACGACCTCAATGTCATATATACAATGATTTGCGCCATCGAATGGCCCGCAATACTGTCTCCTTTGTGCTACCTTCAATGAATCAGGTCATGGTTTTCGGGGGCATCATGCATACCGTCGGACTCGTCGTCTATCCCAACTTCCAGTCGCTCGCGCTCGCGGTGGCAAGCGTCTTCGAATACGCGAATCTGCTCCACGGCGACGCGGCCTATCAGTTCCGTATCGTGTCCGAGCACGGCGGGCCCGTTGCTTCGTCTCAAGGGTTTTCCGTTCATAGCGAACCGCTAGCGGAGGAAGGCTACGACACGCTCATCGTCGCGGGCGATAACGAATGCCGTCTGCCGTCGGCGGCCCTGGTGGACTACGTTCGCAACGCACCGCTACGCTCACGGCGCGTGGCGTCGATCTGCACGGGGGCGTTTGTTCTGGCCGCCGCAGGCTTGCTGGAAGGAAAGCGGGCAACCACGCACTGGTACCACGCGCGTGATTTCGCGAAGCAATATCCGGGCATTCAACTCGAAGAAGACCGTATCTTCGTTGTCGATGGACAGATCTGGACGTCGGCCGGAATGAGCGCCGGCGTAGACCTTGCCCTTGCGATCGTCGAAAACGACCTGGGGCTGGACACCTCGCGCATGGTGGCGCGCAAACTCGTGCTTTATCAGCGTAGAGGGGGCGGCCAGTCGCAGTTTTCGGCGTTGCTCGAAATGGGCGCACGCTCGGATCGCGTCCAGATGGCGCTCACCTTCGCCAGTGAAAACCTGGCGAGCGATTTGTCGGTCGAGCGACTGGCCGAAGCGGCGCGTCTGAGTCCGCGCCAGTTCAGCCGCGTGTTTCGCGAAGAAACGGGCCAGTCGCCCGCCAAGGCGGTCGAGCGGCTTCGCGTTGAAGCCGCTCGCCTGATGATGGAAACGACTCGCCATCCGATCGAGATCGTCGCGAGAGAGACCGGTTTTGGTGACCGGGAACGCATGCGTCAGGCGTTCCTGCGTGCGTTTGGCCAGCCGCCGCAAACCATTCAGCGGGCGTCGGGTGTCACGCCGCTTGCGCTTTAAAGCGCGGGCGCCTGTTATCGCTCGCCCGGCGTCCATTCCGGGCTGAAACCGCCCAGCGCCGGGTGATACATTTCATCCCCGGAATGCTGGGTGAATTCGACATTGAGCCGGTCTTCACGCAGGCCGAGAATCTCGACGCAATGCGCGCACAGCGCTTTAGCCACTTCCATCCGATGCTCGGGCGCGCGGCCTTTTCTGATGTCCAGCATCATCACTGCGACCGGGGTGGGCGCTTCGCCGGATTCGACAATCCGCCAGACACCTCCCTCGCCCAGTTCTCGAATCGCGACACTGATACGCCGGATGTCTACCGACATCATCTCCGCGTAGGTCTCGCTCATCCTCTGTGCCAGGCGCCGCTTGTCGTCTACTGAATAGTGGCCATTTACGTCCAGTTGCAGATAGGGCATGGTCGTCAACACTCCTCGAAAAGTCCCATTCTTAGCCGGATACCAGACCTCTTCAATGTCAGATGCACGAGGTTTCCGGACACGCCAGCGATCGCCTTCGTGCTCCCGGCACACATTTGTTCTCGCGGCGCAAAACTCTTGCTCCATGGCGGGTGTTCGAATCCAGAGCCGATGCGCCTACAGTCTGGCTGCATCGGGTCATCCAGATTCGACCGGAAACCTTCTGGAAAGCAGACCGGAAACCCACTCCCAGCGAGACCTATCATGAGCACACCGAAAGTCATTATCGTCACCGGCGCATCGCAAGGCATCGGCGCAGAAACCGTCAAGGCGTTCCTCGCGCTCGGCCATCGCGTGGTCGCCACGTCGCGCACGATCGCGCCTTCCAGCGACGCGAATCTCGTCACCGTGGCCGGCGATATCGGCGACGCCGACACCGCACGCCGCGTAGTCGAAACCGCCATCGAACGCTTTGGCCGCGTCGATACGCTGGTCAACAACGCGGGCATCTTTATCGCGAAGCCGTTCACACAATACACACAAGAAGATTACGCGGCGATCAGCAACGTCAATCTCAACGGTTTCTTCTACATCACGCAACTGGCCGTCAAACAAATGCAAAACCAGGGTAGCGGGCACATCGTCAGCATCACGACGAGCCTTGTCGATCAGGCCAACCATAACGTGCCATCGGTGCTGGCTTCGTTGACGAAGGGCGGATTGAACGCAGCGACGAAGTCGCTTGCCATCGAATTCGCGGCGGCGGGCATTCGCGCCAATGCGGTATCCCCGGGCGTCATCAAGTCGCCGATGCACGCGCCTGAAACGCACGCCGCACTGGGCGCCCTGCATCCAATGGGACACATGGGCGAAATGAGCGATATCGTCGATGCGATTCTTTATCTGGATTCCGCCTCATTCGTGACCGGCGAAATCCTGCATGTGGACGGAGGTCAGAGCGCCGGGCATTGATCGCGCGGCCCAATACGCACAAAGGCTCTGCCAATTGAGGCAGAGCCTTTTTTGCTGGATTTTCCTTCGTCGATATTTAGCATTCCTGCTTTCTCGCCCATTGCGCGAGGCCTGCGCACGACACCAGTAATGCGCCGGTGGCAAAGAACACGGCATGCAAGCCCAGATGCACGCCGATCAGGCCGCCAATCACCGGTCCAATCACCTGCCCGCTGAATTGCGCCGATTGCAGCCAGCCGAGCAGGCGCCCCGTCGACGATTCATCCACCGAATGACGCGCGAGCTTGCCAATTGAAGGCAACAGCCCGGCGAGCGTCATGCCCATCACCACACGCAAGCCCGCAAGTTGCCACCAGTGCGTAACGAAAGCCTGCGGGATCATCGCGAGGCCGGTGAGCAGCAGACAGCCGATGATGACGCGCCAACTGCCGATGCGATCGGCCAGAGCGCCCAGGCGCGCCGCGGTCAACATGCTGCCCAGCGCCGAACACGCCATGACCGCGCCCGCCACGCGCGCCAGATGCGCGGCGTCCACCTGCAGGCTCGAAATATAGACCGTGATGATCGGCTCGATCGACATATTGGCGAGCAGCACCATCATTGCCGTGACGAGCAGCGCCGCGACCACGCCCGCGTTCGCACGCCGCGCCGGCGCTGACGATGTGTGCTGCGTGCGGCGCTTCGCATCGCGCTGTGCGTTGAAATCCTCCTTGACGATGAAGATCGTGCAGAGCGCCGCCACGGCGATCATCGCGCCGCCCACAAAGAATGTCCCGCGAATGCCGATCCAGCCCGGTAAAAAGCCGCCCACCAGCGGCCCGACCAGATTGCCTGCAAGCGCACCCGTCGACAGAATGCCAAGCGCCCAGCCCGCGCGCTCGCGCGGCGCCTGCGTGCCGACCATCACCGTCGAGGCCGATGCGTAACCACCCACCAGCCCCGCAACAAGCCGCAACGCGACCAGTTCGTAGACGTTATGAGCGACGCCGATCAGCGACATGACGATCGCCATGCCTATTGCCGCGCGCACGAGCATGGGCTTGCGGCCGAAGCGGTCGGCCAGGCGCCCCCAGATCGGCGCGGTCACGGCCGTGCTGAGAAACGTGGCGCTGAAGGCCACGCCCGACCATTGGATCACGGCCGACGGCGAACTCACGCCAAGCTGGCGCACGTATAGCGGCAAGAACGGCAACAGCATGCTCAGGCTCACCAGCGTCGTGAACGAGCCGAACACACAGACCACCAGGTTGCGACGCCAATAAGGCGCATTGCGCTCGGCGTAGCTGGACACAGCGGCATTGGCGGAGGGCGAATCGAGCGTGCTCATTGCGCCCCCGTTCTAACACGACACTTCATGTCGATCACTCCAGAATCATGGTGTGCGGCGCCTGAACAACGCCTCGCCATGACGTTTGCTACACTGCTCTGGCATCGCGCGAAAGCCCTTGATTTCAAGGGCCGAATGACATTCAAGCGCGCGCCTGCAGGCGGAGACCTACCATGCACGATCAGGCCATACGTGAAGCGCTGGATGCGCACTGGCAGGCATCGGCGGCCGGCGATCTGGAAGCGGAACACCGCATCTACGCCGACGACGCCATCTGCGACTATCCTCAATCCGGCGAACGAATCCTCGGCCGCGCGAATCTGCAGGCCCTGCGTAGCGCGCATCCCGCCCGGCCCTCGGGCTTTGACGTCAGGCGAATACAAGGCGCCGGCGATGTATGGATCACCGAATACACGATCAAGTACGACGACCGCATCGCCTTCACCGTCAGCATCATGGAATTTCGCGAGGGCAAGGTCGTCCACGAAACCCAGTATTTTTCCGAGCCTTTCGAGGCGCCGGCCTGGCGCAGCCGCTGGGTCCAGAAAATTTCGTGAAGCATTGGCCCGGCGGCGCGCGCATTAATGTGCCGCATATTGTCCGCCGTAAGTCGATTCCCATCCTCCGCCCAGGGCTTTACACAGCGTCACGAGATTCGTCGCCGCCGCCATGCGGCTTTGCTCCAGATTGCTTTGCGCATCGAGCAACTGTTTCTGCACATTGAGCACGTCGAGATAATCGAGCGCGCCTGCCTTATAGCGTTGCTGTGCAATCGCCAGCGCACGCTCATTCATGCTCACGGCTTCTGCAAGGCGGTCGCGACGGCGTTGCTCGGCGTCATAGGTCACCAGTGCATCGTCCACTTCGCGCCACGCCTGCAAGACGGTGTGTTTATAGTCGATCGCCGCTTCCTGCTGCTGCGCCTCGCGTAACTGCAGCGTGCCCTTCAGGCGACCACCTTCGAAGATCGGCATGGTGATCGACGGTCCAACGACAAATTGCCCGGACGCCCAGCTCGCAAGGCTGGAAAGCTGAAGGCTTTGAAATCCCGCGCTACCGTTGAGCGAAATGCGCGGATAAAAGTCCGCCTTCGCGATGCCGATCGACGCCGTGGCCGCATGCAACTGCGCTTCGGCTTTGCGGATATCGGGCCGGCGCTGCACGAGTTCGGACGGAAAGCCGATGGGAATCTGCGCGGGCAGCGCGGGCACTTCGCGCGGGTCCGCCAGCGTCTGGCGCAATGCGCCCGGCTCTTCGCCCAGTAACACGCCGATGGCGTTGATCGAGGTTTCACAATGCGCTTCCAGCGTGGGAATCAGGCTTTCGATATTTTCCGCCTGCGCCGATGCATTCGCGACATCGAGATTGGTCGTCGCGCCTTCGTGCGCGCGCACCTGAGTGAGCTTCAAGGCGTTATTCGCAATGTCGAGGTTTTCATGCGCGATCTTCAGGAGTGCCTGGGTGTCGCGCAACTCGATATAATCGCGCGCAAGTTCGGCGCGCGCGCTTAACAACACGGCGTTACGGTCCTCATAGGACGCGTCGGACATGGCGGTTGCTGCTTCCACGCTGCGCCGCACGCGCCCCCAGATATCAAGCTCCCACGAGGCGTCGAAACCGGCCTGATAGAGGTTGTAGGCGGGCGAGCCCTTCGAGCCGGGCATTCCGGCGACACCGAGCGGCGCGCTTCCCGACGCCGATTGCGGCTGGCTTTGCGTGGGCGTCACGCCAAGCAGCGAGAGCACGCCGTTTTCACTGCCGCGCTCGCGGTTATACGATGCCGCACCATCGAGCGTCGGCATCTGCGCCGCACCCACCACGCGGCGTTGCGCGCGGCTTTGCTGCAAACGCGCCGACGCCGCCGCCACATCGAGATTCGCATCCGCAAGCCGCTGTTCCAGACCGTTGAGCACCGGGTCATTGAACAGCGCCCACCAGTCCGTACCGAACGGTGCTTCAACGGGCTTGCTTGCGGCTTGCGCCTGCTGGGTACGCTCGAAGACCTCGGGCGTGGATGTTTGTGGCCGTTCGAAATTGGGCCCGACCGTGCAGCCGGCCATCACAAGGCTCGCCAGGACCGTCAGGATAATGGCGCCAATGGAAGTATCCTTCGCGTTCATTTTGCCTCTCCCTGTTCAGACGATTGCGCGCCCCGCCCCACCGCCACTTCCGCTTCGACGGAGAGGCCCACGCTCAACGCCGATGCAGCCTCCTGAGCGTGGTCGATCGTGATCTTCACCGGCACACGCTGCACGACCTTGGTGAAATTGCCCGTGGCGTTGTCGGGCGCAATGGGCGCGAAGCTCAGACCGGTCGCGGGGGCGAGGCTATCGATATGGCCGCTGATCACCACGCCCGGGAGACTGTCCACCTTCACGCGCACGCTTTCGCCGGGGCGCATTCTGGTGATCTGGTTCTCCTGGAAATTCGCGACTACATAGGCGTCCGAAAGCGGCACGATAGCCAGCACCGGGGCACCGGGTGTCACGAACGCGCCCACGCGCGCCGAGCGCCGGCCAATCTTGCCCGCAACAGGCGCGCGAATCTCCGTATAGGAGAGATTGAGCTGCGCCTGATCGAGCGCCGCCCCGGCGCGTTCCAGTGCGCCTGCGGCCTTGTCGCGCTGGGTATGGAGCACGTCCAGGTTCTGCTCGGTCGCCGACAGCGCGGCCTGATCGTGCGCCTGCTGCGCAAGTTGCCCCGCAAGCGTGCTGGAAGCCTGCTGCTGCTCCTGCGCCGAGCCCGCGCCCGCATCGGACAGGTTCTGATAGCGCGCGGCATTGGCGCGTGCGAAGCCAATCGCGGCATCGTCGGCGCGCAGGGTTGCGCGAGCCTGTTCGACCAGCGAGGGCTGACGCGCGATTTCCGCGTCGAAATTGGCCACCGACGCCTGCGCCGCCACCACGTCCGCCTGTGCGCTCTTCAACGCGGCGCGATAGTCGCGGTCGTCGATACGCACAAGCAGTTGGCCCGCGCTCACCGATTGATTGTCGGTCACCCGTACTTCCGTGATCTGGCCGGCCACGCGCGGCGCGACCAGCGTGAAATCGGCCGTCACATAGGCGTCATTGGTGGATTCCGTGTTAGAGCCGCCAACCAACGTCGTGCAGGCCCATGCCGCCACACCGGCCACGGCAATAAACGCAGCAGTCCGAATGACTTTCAGGCGAGGGAAGGTTGTCGTAGACATGGCATTCGTCCTTTATTTCGAAGAAGTCGGCGTCGTGCTCCACGGCGGATAGATTCGCACCGGCAGCACGGGAACCAGCAAGAGCAACGCGGCGGCAATACACGCCAGCACGCAATAAAGATCCGCCGATGTCAGCACGACGGCCTGTTCATGGATTCGATGCGCGAGTTCCGCTGCGCGAGCAGGCGCGTCCCCGCTCTGAGTGCCGGTCCACGACCGGTTGCCCAGTTCATCGACCAGCATGCTCGAATGGAAATGCTCGCGCGCCGTGCCCAGCCCTTCGATCAAGCCTGTTGCGATCGCAGCGGAGAACGTCTTGAACGTGTTGAACATCGCCGAAGCGAACGGTCCTTCGGTGGGCGGCAAACCCGTGGTGACGCCCATCAGGATCGACATGATCACCATCGGCTGCGCCACGATCTGCATCGACTGCAGTAGATAAAAGTTGCTGCGGATCCAGTCGGACGTCATGAAGCTGCCCATTGCACAGGTCGCGATCATCAACGACAGGCCGGTTGCCATGACCCAACGCGAATCCACACGCCGAAGGTTCAGCAATGCACCCGTCAAAGGCAGCGCGATCAGCAAGCCACTCGCGAGCAACAAGGCTAGCGGCGCGGTCTGCAAGGGCCGATAGCCTTGCACTTTCGCGAGATACTGGCCCGGTATGGCCGCAGTGCCGACCAGCAGAATCACGGTGCCCAGCAGCGTTGTAAGCCCGTGTGTGAAATTGCGGCGCTTGAGCAATTGCAGCTTGAAAAACGGCACCGGCTGATACCACTCGTTGACGAGAAAAAGCACGAGCAACAACGCGCCGCCGCCCAACATCACGCGAATAAAACCGGATTCAAGCCAGTCAAGCCGGTCGCCCTGCAAAAGACCGGTCACGATCATCGCTATCGCCGGAAATCCCGTGGCGAAGCCGCTCCAGTTGAAAGCGCGCAGACGGTCGAGCTTGAGGGGATCGGCGGGCAGGCCAAACTGGATCGCGACGCAGCACAGCACGCCCAGCGGCACGATCTGCCAGAACGCCATACGCCAGCTCACGTATTCCGTCCACAGCGCGGCCAACGGCGTGCCAAGCGCCGGGCCAAAGGTTGCGGTGAGCGCATAGCCCGCCAGCCCATACAGCTTGATCTTCGGCGGCAGATAACGCAGCGCAACGATAATCAGCATCGGCGGCAGGCATCCGCCTGCGATGCCCTGCAGCACGCGCAGAACATAGAGCGCGGCCAGATCTGGCGCGAACGGACACAACACGCCAAACGCCATAGTGGCCAGCACCGCTGCGATCGTGAAGCGCTTGAGCGTGAAGGTCACGCCCAGCCACGGCGCGAATACCATCATGGCGACGTTGCCTGCCTCGAACAGCGCGGTGAGCCAGGTGCCGTCGTCGTGGCCAATCGAGAACGCTCCCTGGATATCGGCCAGCGCGGCGGCCGTGACCTGTTCGTTGAGGATCGCCAGCAGCGAAGCCAGCAGCATGCCGACCAGACCCACGGCAACGCGTGCGTTAAAGGGTGTCGGCGTGGCGGCGGGCTGAGTCCCTGAAGTCGGCCTTGCCGGGGTTTGAACGGTGCTCATGATGTTCATGGCAATCAGCGCTGCGCTGGTTCGAAATACTGGGGCGCTTCGCGGCGATCGAACATGCCGTATTCGCGGATGATGCGGATCTGCCGCAAACGCGCACCCTGCGCGAGCGTGCTCTGGCGCTCGAACGCCTGGGCCGCTTCCATATCGCGCCACGTCGCGACCACGATCACGTCGCCGGGCGTCATCAAGGCGTCGAACGCGTCCCACGCGACCAGACCTTCGGCGTCGAGCGACAAGCCGAGCGATTCGCGCACGGCATCCGCGCCCGCCTGCCTGACCCATGCGGCGTCGCGCGACGCATCGAGCAAGGTCACCGCTTTGCCTGCGCCGGCTTCAGTCACGTCGAGCCGCTGTTCGGTGAGCGCCTCGCCTTGCCGCAGATGCGTATCCGCAGTGGTCTGGCCAATACGCAGCCGATAATCGGCGAACACACGATCGCGCGCCGCCTGCTGGATCTTGTGGTGCTTCGTCGTCGTGCGCCAGCGGATCAGCGCTTTTTCATCGCGCCAGCTCGACAGTGAAAGCAACCAGCCTTCGCGCGTCAAACTGGCGTAACGGTTGTTATCGATAAAGCCTTCGATCTGTTCGAGTTCGGGCCGCAGCATTTTTGCCATGCTGAGATACGCATCGAATTGTTCAGGAACGGGATTCACTTCAAGCATCGCGGAAAACATATCAACCTCGCCTGTAGGGTTAGCATCACTGCTCAATCGAAGATCATCGAAGCAGTGAATTCATTGTCGAAGACGAGGCGGTTTTATTGAAGCGCAAGCAGGATGGCTTTTGGGCCATCGTGCGCGCGAATCTGGCCAGGGTATTTCCGGGGCGTCAGGCGATGCATAGAATCAGCTCATCAACACGTTTGCCGAATGTCGGATACGCATTTCGCGTGAGCAAACGAGTCGGCCTGGAGAATCAGCATGGACAAGTTGCGTGAGATGGAAGTGTTCGCCGCCATCATCGATCAAGGCAGTTTTACGGCGGCGGCCGATAAGCTCAATATGTCCGCCGCAGCGGTCTCGCGCGCCGTCAATTCGCTCGAATCGCGTCTTGGCGCGCACCTGTTGGCGCGTACGACGCGCTCGGTGCGTGCAACGGACGCCGGCATGGCGTTTCTCGAAACCTGCCGTCAGGTGCTCGACGCCATTACGGACATGGAGTCGAATCTCGCAGCCGACCCCGACAATCCAGTCGGTACGCTGACCATCTCCGCGCCCGTGTTATTCGGGCAGCGATTTATTGCGCCGCTCGTCAACGCGTATGCGTTGCGTTATCCGGAAGTCAGCGTGAACGCCGTGTATCTCGATCGCCCGACTCGGTTGCTCGAAGAAGGTGTCGATGTGGCGATTCGTATTGGCCATCTTGGCGATTCAACGGCTTTCGCGATTCAACTGGGCGCCGTGCGTCGGCAGACCTTCGCATCTCCCGGGTATCTCAAGGAGCACGGCGAGCCATCGCATCCGCGCGATTTGCTGGCTCACGATTGCGTGTCGTTTACCGGTGTGTCCCAGCCGCACGAATGGCTGTTTTACGAAAACGCCGCGCGATTGCCGGTGCGCGTCACACCGCGCATGGTCGTCAACCTAGCACCCGCTGCTATCTCAGCGGCGATGCAGGGTGTGGGAATCACGCAGCTGCTTTCGTATCAGGCCGCGCCTGAAGTGTCGGCGGGCGATCTCGTGCCAATTCTGCGCGACTATGAGCCGGAGTCGACACCGGTCAGTCTGCTGCATATGGAGCGACGCGGCAGAAGCGGAAAAATCCGCTCGTTCGTGGAGTTCGTGACCGAAACGCTGCGCAAAAATACTTACCTTCAGGGCACACAGGAATGACGGCCCACGCGCTAGCCACGCGCGGCGGCCACGCGAAGTTCACGATACGCCGCCACCAGAGCGTCAAGACTGAAGCTACGATTCAGTCCGCTCGGATTGGGCAGAACCCATGCGCGCGCACCGGCAAAATCGGCGCTTTGCAGTCCCCATGCGATATCGCGTGTCTGCGTCATTTCAGCGAGCGCCATTTTGCCGAGAAAGGCAATGTAGCGCGGCGCATAGCGACGAATTTTCAATTCGAATTGCGCGCTCGCGGCGTGAATTTCCGCTTTGGATAATTGGTCGGCGCGTGCAGTAGGACGCGTGACGGCGGTCGTTAAACCATAGCCGGATTGCAGCAATCGATGGCCGTCTTCAGGGCGAAATTCTGCATCTGTAAAACCGGCGAGATAGAGCACACGCCAGAATCGATTGCCTCTGCCTGCGAAGTGTTGCCCAGTCGCCGCGGCACGCATGCCTGGATTGATGCCGCAAAAAAGGACCGCCAGATCGGGCTCGACAATATCAGGCAGCGAGTGCGGTGTTGGCGATATTTGCATACGGCTCACTGATTGGCATCTCTGCGCGAAAACGCTGGCGATACTGCTGCGGCGTCACGCTCAGCCGCCGCGAAAACGTCGTGCGCATATGACTGGCGCTATGAAAACCGCACTGGAACGCCACCGTCTTG
>NZ_DASZJJ010000079.1:0-25233 GCF_035948235.1 Paraburkholderia sp.
GTTCTGGCCCGAACCGGCCGTGAGCACCTGACCCATGATCACGTCGCTCACCTGCTCGGGCTTCACGCCTGCGCGCTCCAGCGCCGCCTTGATGACCAGCGCGCCGAGGTCGGGTGCGGCCACCTTCGCCAGCGAACCACCAAATTTACCCACCGCCGTGCGTGCGGCCGAAACGATCACAATGTCAGTCATTTTCCATTCCTCCGGGCTGCGCGAAGTCGCAAGAGATGCTTGCCCGTCAATGTTAAAAACCAAAAACCTGTTACAGCGTCTGTACTGCTTTCGTTAGCGTCGGGGCTGTCACTCGCGCTGTTGCACGTAGCGGCCCGGCGCGGGCTCGATCTCGGGGAATTCCGCCGAACCGGCCTGGGCGCGCGGCTTTACCTTCTTGCCGCCGAACTGATCGAGCCATTCGGCCCACACCGGCCACCAGCTGCCCGGCTTTTCCTCGGCGGCTTCGAACCAGTCATCGGCTTCCTCAGGCAGATGCTTCGCCTCGGTATCGAAGACCCAGTGACTGCGCTTGTTCTTCGAAGCCGGATTGATCACGCCGGCGATGTGACCCGACGCGCCCAGCACGAACTTCAGCGGCCCGGACAGCAGCGGCACCGACGCGTACGCCGTGCGCCACGGCACGATATGGTCCTCGCGCGAGCCGTAGATAAACGTGGGCACGTCGATGCGCGAAAGATCGACTTCTTCGCCGCATACGGTCAGCGCGCCCGGCTCGCGCAGCTTGTTCTCGAGATACGTATTGCGCAGATACCACGCGTACATCGGACCCGGCAGGCTCGTGGAGTCGCTGTTCCAGTAGAGCAGATCGAACGCCGCGGGCGTGCGGCCCTTGAGATAGTTGTCGACGACGTAGTTCCAGACCAGATCGTTCGGGCGCAGGAACGAGAACGTGTTGGCGAACTCCATGCCGCGCATGAGGCCCGGCGTGCCGCCATTCTTGCCGCCGATGCTCTGCTCGCGCATCTGCACGTGGGCTTCGTCGACGAACACGTCGAGCACGCCCGTATCGGAAAAGTCGAGCATCGCCGTGAGCAGCGTCATCGCCGAAACCGGATGCTCGCCGCGCGCTGCCGCGACGGACAGCGCCGTGGCGAGCAACGTCCCGCCCACGCAGAAGCCGAGTGCGTTGATCTGTTCGCGCCCGCTGATGCTGCGCGTGGTGTCGATCGCGCGCAGCACGCCGTCTTCGATATAGTCGTCCCAGGATTTGTCGGCAATCGACGCATCGCCGTTATGCCAGGAGACGAGGAACACCTGCTGGCCCTGCTCCAGCGCGTACGCGACGAGCGAGTTTTCGGGCTGCAGGTCGAGAATGTAGTACTTGTTGATGCAGGGCGGCACGATCAGCAGCGGCCGCTCGCGCACGGTGGCCGTGCGGGGCTTGTACTGGATCAGCTGGAACAGTTCGTTCTCGAATACCACCGAGCCTTCCGTGGTCGCGAGATTGCGGCCCACCACGAAACGCGATTCGTCGGTCTGGGAGATCTTGCCGCGCGACATGTCGCCGAGCAGATTCATCACGCCCTGGCGCAGGCTTTCGCCGTGGCTTTCGAGCAAGGCGTTCTGCGCGTCCGGGTTCAGCGCGAGGAAATTGCTGGGCGAAGCAGCCGCCGTCCATTGCTGCACGGCGAAGCGAATGCGTTCGCGCGTTTTCACATCGGTGTCGATGGCGTCGACCATCTCGTGCAGATAGCGTGCGTTCAAGAGGTACCAGGCGGCCGTGAAGGCATAGGCCGGCGTAGCTTTCCACGCATCCGAATTGAAGCGCCGATCTTTGAGTTCCGGCGCTTTGGGCTGGGCGACTGAGGCCTCGCGCAGCAGTTCCATCGCATCGCGCGAGTATTCGGCCTGAAGTTGCTGGAGCCGGGTCGGCTCGATCGAAGCCGAGGGCAGCTTGAACGCCTCGAAGGCGCCGAGATTGCCGAAGTTACCTGGAATGCCGAATTGACCCAGCGCCGACTGCATCGCCGCGGGATTCATCGCGGCGCCGAATGCGGCTTGAGCGGCCTGGGCGACTTGCGCAACCTGTGCCGGATCGGCAACGCCATTCATGGCGCCGGCGACACCAGGCCACAAAGCGCCCGGCTGCCCGATCGCCCCCCACTGCTGGGCGCCCGTTTGCTGCGCGGCGCTCATGGCGTTGCGCCAGGCCTGTGTCCAGGCGTCGAGCATTTGCTGCATGCCGGCGGCGTCCGGCGTGAAATTCGGAATGAAAGACTGCGCACCGTCGTTTGAAGCGCCCGTACCGGGGTGAGTCGTGGAACGTTGAGATGCCGTCATGCCTGCTTTTGACCGATGTGTCCCGGAGGACTGGTTGAGAGGCAGGTGGAACGCTCAAGGCGCGCCACTGTCTTGCGCCTGGTGCGTCCTGTCCCGTAGGTGAAGGACATTCTTGCTCCCCACTGCAAAGCGTGTCAATGCTTGTGCCCGATTTTGCCGCACTGCGATATTTTTTTTATTATCGTTTTCCCGATGCACTCGTGCGCAAGCGCACGCAGCGCGTTTGCCGCATCGGCGCCGCCCGAAAAAACCACCGTGTGCGCAAGTGCTTGCAGTGCAATGAGGAATGCGCCGACCGTATTCGTGGCGCATGGAAGGACATGCCTTGCGGCCGACTGTGCGGCGCAGCAAAAAAGCGCCAAAAGGCAGGTGTAGAGGTGAGTTCCCCGCAGCGAAAAGGCTGCGGGGTCTAGCTCAGGATGGCTCAGCCTTCGAGCCAGATCAGCGCGGCCATGCGACCGGTCACGGGCTCGCGTCGATACGAATAAAAGCGTTCGCGGTCGGTGAACGTACACATCCCGCCACCGCTGACGCGCGTGATGCCAAGTTCGCCCAGACGCAGACGCGCAAGCGCCCCCAGATCGGCGAAATACTTGCCCGGCGCTTCGGCGCGCGGCACGAAGGCGGCGTCCGTAGCCGCCGTGGCGATGCGTTGTGCACCGTCGACAGCGGCCGCATGCGTCATGAACGCGTCACGCACGTCTGCCCCCACTTCGAAGGCCGTCGGCCCGATCGCCGGTCCGAGGTAAGCGTGCAACTCGCTCGCCGCGCAACCCGCGAGCGCCGCCACGCGCTGCGCCGTCTTTTCGATGACGCCCGCAGCCAGGCCGCGCCAGCCCGCATGCGCCGCGCCAACCGCCCGGCCCGCGCCGTCGCACAGCAATACCGGCATGCAGTCGGCGACCATCACCGTGCAGGCGATGCCGGGCTGGTTCGTCACGCTCGCGTCGGCTTCGAGCGGCGTGCCAGCGCGCGCCGCTTCAAGCGCTTCGGCGGCATCGACCACGATCGGCCCGTGGATCTGCTTGAGCCACGCGGCGGGCACGCCCGCATAGGCGAGCAGACGCGCGCGATTGGCCTCGACGTGCTCAAGATCGTCACCCGACATGCGGCCCAGGTTCAGCCCGCACGGCAGGTCCACGCCCTCGCCTGTCTGCGCGCCGGCCTGCCAGCGCCCGAACGGCGCCGCGCTCACGCCGCCGTGGCGCGTGGTCACGACAGCGCGCACGCGCGGCGCGACGTCCCAGTCGGGATGCAGCAGATCGAGGGAAGTCAGTTCCGGGCAAGTCGTCATGCGGGCTTGCCCCCGTCGTGGTCGTGGTCGTGCTCGTCGTCGTGATCGTGCTCGTCCTCGCCTTCTTCGTCGTCGTCCGCGTAATCCTCTTCGTTACTGCCGATTACGTAGCCTTCGTCGGTGTAGGCGCTATCGAACATCTCGTCGAAGGCGCTGCTGTCCTCGTTGTCCTCGCCGCCGAAGCCGAGGGCTTCGATCAGCGCGTCCATATCGTCGGGGACTTCGGCGCGCCATTGCATCGCGCGGCCCGTCACCGGATGAATCAGGCCGAGGCGGTACGCATGCAGCGCCTGGCGCGCGAAATCGCCGGGCAACGCCGCCACCGAGCGTTTGCCGCGCGCGTGACCGTAGACCGGGTCCCCCAGCAGCGGATGGCGGATATGCGCGCAATGCACGCGAATCTGGTGCGTGCGGCCGGTTTCGAGATCGCAGTGAATTGCGCTGATCGGCTGCTGATGCCAGATCGTCTTGTCGATGCGACGGTAATGCGTGCGCGCCGGTTTGCCCGACGCGCCGCTCACCACTGCCATGCGCACGCGGTCACGCGGATCGCGGCCGATCGGCGCGTCGATGGTGCCTTCGTCGGGCATGTTGCCCCACACCAGCGCGAGATAACGACGCTTGACCGTGCGGGCCTGCAACTGGCGCACGAGATCCGTCTGCGCTTCGAGCGTGCGCGCCACCACCATCAGCCCCGACGTTTCCTTGTCGAGCCGGTGCACGATGCCCGCGCGCGGCAGGCCGGCGGCCGCTTCGCCGTAACGGTGCAGCAGACCGTTGAGGATCGTGCCGCTCCAGTTGCCAGCGGCCGGATGCACGACCATCCCGGCAGGCTTGTTGATGACGAGGATGGTGTCGTCTTCGTAGATGATGTCGAGCGGTACAGGCTCGGGCGTGAATGCCAGTTGCTCGGGCAGCAGATCGGGCACGAGTTCGATCATGGCGCCAAGCGGCACGGCCTGGCGCACCTTGGCCGGCTTGCCGTCGACGAGCACGCGCTGCGCCTCGATCCAGCCCTGCAGGCGGTTGCGGGAAAATTCGGGGAAGACCCGGGCGAGCACCTTGTCGAGACGCTCGCCCGCGAGTTCGTCGGGCACTTCGGCGCGGCGCGCCTCCTGATCTTCGCGCGCAACGCGCGTGCGCGACTGGCCTGAAACGGGGGGCGAATCGCTAGCGGATTCGCTTTCGATCAGGTCGTCGTCGAGCGCCTCATCGGCTGCTCCGGCATCGGGCACATCGCCCAGGCTATAATCGCTGATGCTGTTTTGGGCGCCGGGAGCGCCGGCCCCCGGAATAACTGAACGGGTCATTGAGTCTGGGTCACCTGTGGACCTGAAGCTGGACTGGGATAAATGCGAGCCTTGAACACGAACACGAAACTGGCCAAAAATGCAGCGGCCCGAAACGCACTGCGCGCGACGCACATGCAAACGCTCGGCAAGATGGGCAACGTCTTTCGCATTGCCGCCTGCGGCGCCGCGCTCACCGTAGTGGCTGCCTGCCACGGCCTGCCGGAAAAGACCGACGAAACGGCAACGTGGAACAACAACAAATTATATACGGAGGCTCAGGACGCGCTCTCCGGCGGCGATTGGGGCAAGTGCGCGAAATACTTCGAGCAGCTTGAGGGCCGTGATCCGTTCGGTCACTTCGCACAGCAGGCACAGATCAACGTGGCCTACTGCGACTGGAAGGACAACGAGAACGACGCAGCCGATCAGGCGATCAACCGCTTCATCCAGCTGCACCCGGATCACCCGGACATCGCCTACGCGTACTACCTCAAGGGCATGATCCACTTCAACGACGATCTGGGTCTGTTCGGCCGCTTCTCGGGCCAGGACATGAGCGAACGCGATCCGAAGTCGCTGCGCGAGTCGTACGACGCCTTCAAGATGGTGGTCGACAAGTCGCCGCAGAGCAAGTACGCGCCGGATGCCGCGCAGCGCATGCGCTACATCGTGAACGCGCTGGCTTCGCACGAAGTGCACGCCGCCGACTACTACTATCGTCGCGGCGCCTATGTGGCGGCGATCAACCGCGCACAGCTCGCGATCACGGAATACAAGAGCGCGCCCGCGATCGAAGACGCGCTGCACATCATGATCCTGTCGTACCAGAAGCTGGATCAGCCGCAGCTCGCCGAAGACACCCGCCGCGTGCTGGCCGCGACCTTCCCGGACAGCCCGTACATCACGGGTCACGCACGCCCGGGCAAGGATCAGAAGTCCTGGTGGCAAATCTGGTAACAGCCGCACGCAAAAGCAAAAAAGCCACGGAATCGCTTCCGTGGCTTTTTTTTCGCGCCGGCATTGCGGCCGACGCGCCTGGTCGCCTTTAATCGCGCTCGAACAGCGCGATCGATTCGACGTGCGACGTGTGCGGGAACATGTTGACCACGCCCGCGCCCTTGAGCCGATAACCGGCCTCGTTGACGAGCACGCCGGCGTCGCGCGCGAGCGTGCCCGGGCTGCATGACACGTACACGATGCGCTTCGGCAGCGGACCATTGCCGCTCTGCGCGATTTCGGCCAGCGCCTGCGACACGGCCAGCGCCCCTTCGCGCGGCGGATCGATCAGGTACTTGTCGAAATGGCCCAGCGCGCGGATATCGTCGGCCGTGACTTCGAACAGGTTGCGGCACGCGAACGACGTGTGGCCGTCCACACCGTTGGCGCGCGCGTTTTCGAGCGCGCGCGTCGTCAGTTGCTCGCTGCCCTCGATCCCCACCACTTCGCGCGAGAGGCGAGCGAGCGGCAGCGTGAAGTTACCGATGCCGCAGAACAGATCGAGCACGCGGTCGCCCGGTTCGGGCGCGAGCAGACGCAGCGCGCGACCCACGAGCACGCGGTTGATCTGGTGATTGACCTGGGTGAAGTCGGTCGGCTTGAACGGCATGCGGATGTCGAATTCCGGCAGCGTGTAGTCAAGCGGCTTGTCGAGCGGATAGAACGGGAACACCGTCTCCGGGCCCTTCGGCTGAAGCCAGAACTGCACGTTGTGCTCGTCGGCGAAGGCGCGCAGCAGATCCTCGTCGGCGGCGGTCAGCGGCTCCAGGATGCGCAGCACCAGCGCCGTGACGCTCGCGCCGACGGCCAATTCGATCTGCGGCATGCGGTCGTTGATCGACAACGCGCCCACCAGATGGCGCAGCGGCACCAGCATCGCCGAAACATGTTGCGGCAGCACTTCGCAGCTCGTCATGTCGGCCACGTAGCTGCTCTTGCGCTCATGGAAGCCCACCAGCACGCCGCCCTTCTTCGGCACGTTGCGCACGGTCAGGCGCGCCCGATAGCGGTATCCCCAGGACGGGCCGTGGATCGGCCGGAACATGGTTTCCGCGCGAATCTTCGACAGATGCTTGAGATTGTCCTCGAGCACGCGCTGCTTGACGGCGATCTGGGCGCGCACGTCCAGGTGCTGCATCGAGCAACCGCCGCATTTGCCGAAGAACGCACACTGCGGCTTGGTGCGGATCGCGCTTTCGCGCAGCACGTTCACGACTTCGGCCTGCTCGAACGTCGGCTTCTTGCGATAGCTCAGGTACGTGACGCGCTCGCCGGGCAACGCGCCCTCGACGAAGATCACCTTGCCTGGCTCGCCCGTTTCGGTGACAGTGCGGCCGACGCCACGCGCCTCCATGTCGAGGGACTCGATTTCCAGAATCGGGGCATTAGCAACCGACGCCTCGACGGCAACGCGCTTGTCGTTGCGGCGCTCGCGCTTGCTGCGCTTTTTCGAGGGCGTAGGCATGGCCGCAGCGGCTTCGGCGCGGCTGGCTGCGGCTTGGGGGTCGGGGGCAGCTTGGGACACCAGCGGATTCCTGACAGACAGTGGGGGTGGATTTTTTAGGCGAAGGCGAGATTGTAGTCGATTCGGCGCACGCCTCCTCATGCACGCTTCAGGACGGCTCGAGCGCAGCGCTCATCCCGGTCGCCACACGCATTACTCCACCACCATGGTTGTGCTCCTATCATCACGCTTTCAGATAAGTCTGATCTACTACTACGACGTCCGTCAGTATGATGTTTCTCGCGACGTGCCCAGTGAGGCCGCTGCATAGGACCCGACATCATGGACATGCTTTTCTCCACCACCGGCTTTGTGATCGCACTCGGCGCGCTGTGCGTGGCAGTCGTCTTTCTGGCGCCCCTGCTCGAAGCGTTACCGCGCGACCGCGCCGCCCGGCGCCAGTCGTATATCGTCGCTGCCGCACTGATCGGCAGCCCGATTTTGATGATCGGACTTCTCTACCTGGTTGCGCGCCTGATTTTCGACTAAGCGCCGCCACGCGCCCTTCACCGGCTTTGCGACTTTTCGCGACATTTCCAGACATTTCGGATTCCCTGGCAGCCCACTCTTTTGGGACTAATCCGATTGGCCTTGTCGAGCCACGCGCGTACAGGTAAGCCCTTCATCACGATTCCGAGAAACAGCATGAACAAAGTGGTTTGCGTGGCGCTCTTCGCCGCTATCGGCCTGAGCGCCTGCATCTCTTCGCCCACTCCGGCCCCGGAAGTGACCATCTCGATGGTCACGCGCGGCATGTCGCAGAACGACGTCATTGCCCGCGTTGGGCCGCCCGACCGCATGCGCGGCGAAAACGGCAACGAGTGTTACCAGTATGCGCTCGGCAAATACGGCGACGTCCCTTTCGCGGTGTACTTCAGGCGTCAGGTCGTGGTGGCGAGCGAGCGCGGCTCGTGTAACCTTTCGGTGACGCGCGCGGCTGCGGGCCCGGGCATCGCTTATCAGGCATCGGACTACGCGATGCAGCGCCGCTAACGCCTGCGCGCGGCAGGCATCGGCCGTGCGCCAAATCGAAGACCTTCGATCGAGGCCCACTGCCATGAAACTCGTGAGCTGGAACGTTCAATGGGGGCGCGACGCCGCCGGTGTCGTGGATCTGGCCCGCACCCTGCGAGAAGCGCAGCGCCTGGCCGATTTCGACGTGCTGTGCCTGCAGGAAATCACGCGCGGCTTTCACGCGCTGCCAGGCGGCCCCGGCGACGATCAGTTCGCCGAACTTGCCTCGCTGCTGCCCGGCTACACGATTCTGGAAGCCATCGGCGCCGATCTGGGGGCCGATCCTGCAGTGTCACGCGATGGGAAACCGTCCGTGCGTCGCCAGTTCGGCAATGCACTGGCTACGCGCCTGCCGGTAGCGAACGTCTTTCGCCATCTTTTACCCTGGCCCGCCGACCCGACCGCGCCTTCAATGCAGCGCGCGGCGCTCGAAGCTGTGCTCGATGCGCCCGGCGGCGCACTACGCGTGCTCGTGACGCATCTGGAGTTTTATTCGGAGCGCCAACGGCTCGCGCAGGTCGATGCACTGCGCGGCTATCAGCAGGAAGCCGCCGTGCATGCGGCGCAACCCGCGCCCGCCGAGAACGACGCAGGCCCGTTCGCGCGCACGACGCGGCCGCTCAGCGCCATCGTCTGCGGGGATTTCAACAGCGCCTGGGGCAGCGCCGCCTATATGCGCATGCTCGATCCGCTCGCAGGCAGCCCCGCCTTCATCGACGCGTGGGTGACACTGCATCCCGGCGCGACGCCGCCGCCCACCGCCGGCGTCTACGACACCGAGCAATGGTCGAGCGGAGCGATGACCTGCGACTTCCTGTTCGTGACCGAAGATTTACGCGGCCGGCTCGCGCACTGCGAAATCGACGGAACAACGCAGGCGTCGGATCATCAGCCGATCGTGCTCGAACTCGGCTAGACGCCACGCGAAGCCGCAATTATTCGGCGTCGCCAAACGCCTTCAGATACTCGGCCCAATGCGGCGCCGATTCACCGGCAAGCGTCTGCTTCACGAAAGTGATTTCATCGTCGTATTCCCGCTCGGAAAAACCGCCGCGCATCATCTGGAAGCGGCAATAGAGCAGATACGTGTTGACCACGTCGGTTTCGCAGTAATTACGGATTTCCTCGATACGACCCTGCTGGAACGCCGTCCACACCTGGCCGCCGTCCATGCCCAGCTTGCCGGGAAAGCCGCACAGCTTTGCGAGCGCGTCGAGCGGCGCGTTGGCGCGCGCCTGGTACATCGCCAGCAGATCCATCAGGTCGGTGTGACGCGAGTGATAGCGGCTGATGTAGTTATTCCACTTGAAGTCGCGATCTTCCTCGCCCAGCTCCCAGTAACGCACTGCGCGAATGCCATGGACGAGCGCGCGATAGTGCAGCACCGGCAGGTCGAAGCCGCCGCCGTTCCACGACACGAGCTGCGGCGTGTACTTTTCGATGGTGCGATAGAACGAGTCGATCAGCTTCGCCTCGCCGTCCGCGGGCGTGCCGAGCGAGCGCACGCGAAAACCCTGACCATCGCGGAACACGCAGGAGATCGCGGCGACGCGCTGCAGGTGGTGCGGCAGGAAATCGCCGCCGGTTTTCTCGCGGCGCGCGGCGAACGCGTGTTCGGCCACTTCGGCGTCGGTGAGCGAGGCGGGCAAATCTTCGAGACGGCGAATGCCGTCGACATCGGGAATGGTCTCGATGTCGAATACGAGTACGGGTGCTGTCATTCAGATGAACGCCGGGTTGGCGTTGAAAAAAGCGGCGTATTTTTACAGAACGGCGTCCTTGCGCACACCGTTCGAGGCGAAAAAGCGCTTGAGGCGCACCAGCGCTTCCTGCTGGATCTGCCGCACGCGCTCGCGGGTGAGGCCCATTTCGTCGGCCAGCTCTTCGAGCGTGGCGGGCTCGATATGGTTCAGGCCAAAACGCCGTTCGATGACGTGACGATGCTTGTCCGACAGGCGGCCGAGCCACGCACGCGTAAGCGTTTCGAGTTCGCGGTGCTGCACTTCGGCGTCGGGCGACTGGCTCTGGTCGTCGGACAGCAGATCGAGCAGACTGCTCGCCGGGTCGAGATCGAGCGGCGCATCGAGCGAGGCGGTGTGCTCGTTGAGCGCGAGGATGTCGGTGACTTCCTCGGTAGTTTTGCCGGTGAGATACGCGATGTCGTCGATGCTCGCGTCGCGGCGTTCCGACGCCGCATTCGCGTTCATCGAATTTTTCTCCAGATGGCGCTTGGCGCGCAGCACCTGGTTGAGTTCGCGGATCACGTGCACCGGCAGGCGCACCGTGCGCGCCTGGTTCATGATTGCGCGCTCGATGCTCTGGCGGATCCACCAGGTGGCGTAGGTCGAAAAACGGAAGCCGCGCGTGGGATCGAACTTCTCGATCGCGTGCATCAGGCCGAGATTGCCCTCCTCGATCAGATCGAGCAGCGGCACGCCGCGATTCAGATACCCCTTGGCGATCGAGACGACAAGGCGCAAATTGCGCTCGATCATCACCTGACGCGCCTCGAACTCGCCGGCCTTGGCCAGCCGCGAGTAGCGCTGCTCTTCCTCGACGGTGAGCAGCGGCTTGACGCTGATCCGGTTCAGATAATGCTGGATGGTGTCGGCCGTGAGCTCGGCCTGCAGCATGGAGCGGAAGTCGTCGGCGTCGGAGGGCGCTTCCGAGGCTTCGGCGCCCTCGCGCTCGCCGCCCTCTTCAGAGCCGCTCTCCCGCTCCTCGCGATCGTCCTGCTCGCGCGCGCCGTCGAGGTCCTCCTCTTCGGCGGGCGCAACGCCGTCCTCCACCGAAACCTGGGCGGCTTGACTGTCAGACTCGGATTGCTGCAGACGGCGCTTCGATTTCGGCATGGTCGGCTCGCTTTATTGCGGCGGCAAGTACTTCAGTGGGTCGACGGGCTTGCCCTGACGGCGTACTTCGAAATGCAGCATCACGCGGTCCGAGTCAGTATTGCCCATTTCGGCGATTTTCTGGCCCTTGGTGACCGCATCTCCCTCTTTTACCATCAAAGCGCGATTGTGTGCGTACGCAGTCAAGAACGTCGCGTCATGCTTGATGATAATGAGATTGCCGTAACCGCGCAGCCCATTTCCGGCATAAACCACACGACCGTCGCCAGCGGCCTTGACGGGGTCGCCAGGCGCCCCGCCAATATTGACGCCCTTGTTGCGGGTGTCGTCGAAGCCATTGAGCAGCGGCCCGCGCACCGGCCAAGCCAGCGAGATGTTGCCGGCAGGCGCGGCGCTCATGTCGCTGCCGCTGGCTGCCGGCGGTACGCTCGCCGACGGCGCGGAAGTTGCGTTCGCGCCCGAACCGATCATCGGCGGCATGGCTGCGCCCGGCTGTGCACCAGGTTGTGCGCCCGCCGATGCGTAACCCGGCACCGGCGCGGTGACGACGCCCGGCGTGTACGCAGCGGCGTTGCTCGCACCCGGCGGCACGACTCGCAGCAGTTGATCCACTTCGATCTGGTTCGGATTGGCGAGATTGTTCCACGTCGCGATGTCGCGGTAGTTCTGGCCGTTTTCGAGCGCAATCCTATAGAGAGTATCGCCCGGCTTCACCCGGTAATATCCCGGAGGCGGCGGCCCGAGCGGCACCGGCGGCTGTGCGCCGGCCGTGCCGAGCGCCGAGGTGCGGTCCACCACGGGCGCGTTGTCCAGACGCGTCGCGCAGGCCGTCAGCAGACAGAGCGCGATGACCGAAGCACTGCGTTGGGCTGTGGTCAAATCGATATTCAGACGTTTTCTTTGCATCGCGCGCAACATACTCATCGGTTTCAGATCACTCCGGATTTTAAAGGGACAAAGAAAACGCGATCAAGCCGCGACTCCCGCCACTGCGCGGGGCCCGTGCGCTCCACGAGCGTGAGCACCTGGGTCGTTTCGTCCTGCTCCGCGACCGGCGCCACCAGGCGCCCGCCGATGGCGAGCTGCTCGAGCAGCGCCTGCGGCACGTCGAAGCCGGCAGCGGCGATCACGATCGCATCGAACGGCGCCGCCGACGGCATGCCGAGCCGTCCGTCGCCATAGTGCAAGCGGATGTTCGGGATGCGCAGCGGCCGCAGGTTCGTCTTTGCGCGCTCGTATAACGGCTTGATGCGTTCAATCGAATACACATCGCGTGCGATCCGGCTCAGCACCGCGGCCTGATAGCCGCAGCCCGTGCCGATTTCAAGCACGCGTTCCAGTTCACGGCCCGCGCCCGCGAGTTCCAGCATGCGAGCGACCACCGAAGGCTTCGAGATGGTCTGGTGATGGCCGATCGGCAACGCCGCATCTTCGTAGGCCTGAGTCGCAAGGCCAGGATCGACGAACATGTGGCGCGGCACCGTCGCAAGCGCCTGAAGCACGCGAGGATCGGTCACGCCGTTCGCACGCAGGCGTTCGACCATACGTTCGCGAACGCGTTCCGAAGTCAGCGCGAGTGCGCCGTTCAGGGCGACGCCAGGCGCACCCGCAGCGGACGCCGCACCGGCGCGCGGCGCACCAGCCGGGCGCGTCTGCGCGTTACCGTTTCGTGCGACCGCAGGGAGCGCCTTGGTGGCAGCAGACGAAAACGTTTGAGCGGCGCGACCGGCAAGATCGGCACGAGGCGTAGTGGACTTGCGCGCGGGCGAGGCAGCGGTATGCGGCACGCCCGGCGCTTTCGCAGCTTTCACCGCATGCGCGCTCCCCGCCGCACCCACCGCGGACGAGCGCACGCCGGGCGACAGAGCATTTGCCGTGCCCTTGACTGCGACCTTTGTCGCGACTTTCGCAACCGGCTTACCCGAAGGCGTCGCACGCGACTCGCCGGGACGCGTATCGTCACGCCGACGCGGCTCCCGAACGAGATCCTCGAGGCCGAGCGGAAAACGCCTGGTGCGCTCGCTCGTCATGAATCGCTGCCGCCCTGGCGCACCCATTCGTGCGCCGCCGGCAACATCTGCGTGTGTGTCAGGTCGAGTTGCAGCGGCGTGATCGACACGTGGCCGTTCGACACCGCGTGGAAATCCGTGCCCTCGCTCGCGTCGCGCGCGCTGCCCGAGGGGCCGATCCAGTAAATCGGCTCGCCGCGCGGATTGGTCTGGCGGATCACCGGCTGCGAAGGATGGCGCTTGCCCAGACGCGTGACGCGCCACTCGCCCATCTGCTCGTAAGGCAGGTTCGGAATATTGACGTTCAGCAAGGGATTGCCCGGCAGCGGGTTCGCCAGGTAATGCGCGACGATGTCGGCGGCCACGCGCGCGGCGGCGTCCAGATGCACCCAGTCTTTATCGACGAGCGAGAAGGCGATGGCCGGCACGCCGAACATGATGCCCTCGGTGGCGGCGGCGACCGTGCCCGAGTACAGCGTGTCCTCGCCCATGTTCTGGCCGTTGTTGATGCCGGACACCACGAGGTCGGGCCGATGGTCGAGCATGCCCGTGAGCGCGATATGCACCGAGTCCGTGGGCGTGCCGTTGACGTAGTAGAAGCCGGTGCTCGCCGAGCGCAGCACCGAGAGCGGGCGCGAGAGCGTGAGCGAGTTCGATGCGGCGCTGCAGTTCTGCTCGGGCGCCATCACCGTGATCTCGCCGAGCGGCTTGAGCGCTTCGTAGAGCGCGGCGAGGCCGGGCGCGAGATAGCCGTCGTCGTTGCTGAGTAGTATTCGCATCAGCCGATTGTAACCGAGGAAAGATGGCAGACGAACGACACGCGGGCTGCCTTCCTACGGCTTTTGGCAGCTTCTGGCAGCTTCTGGCAGCGCACTTTACGACGCAATGCACGGCACATTCCGACATGCTTTCGGAGAGCAGCGCGCTTGGCATCAGATGCGCAAAGCGATAACCCTCCCCACGAAAATAAACGCACGACCGTTCGCATTGAGTCGGATTGCCGTACACTGTGACGCTCAAGCCGGATCCATGACTGACGTACAACGACAGGAGACACGATGCGCGCAATTCGCTGCAACCAGTACGGGCCGCCCGACACGCTCACGCTCGAAGATCTGCCCGACCTCGTACCCGGCCCCGGCCAGGTCGTGATCGACGTGAAGGCCGCCGCCGTGAATTTCCCGGACGTCCTCATCATCGAGAACAAGTATCAGGTCAAGCCGCAGCTGCCCTTCACCCCGGGCGCCGAGGTCGCGGGCATCGTGCGCGCCGCGGGCGCAGGCGTGAAACTCGCGCCGGGCACGCGCGTGGTGGCCTATGTGGGTAACGGCGGATTCGCCGAGCAGGCGATCGCCGACGCGGCGGCGTGCGTGCCGCTGCCCGATGCGGCCGATTTCGCCACCGCCGCCGCTTTCACGCTCGCTTACGGCACCTCGCATCACGCCGTGGTCGACCGTGCGCAACTCAAGCCGGGCGAGACGATGCTCGTGCTCGGCGCGGCTGGCGGCGTGGGTCTGGCCGCAGTGGAGATCGGCAAGGTGCTGGGCGCGCGCGTGATCGCCGCGGCATCGAGCGACGAAAAGCTCGACGTGTGCCGCCGCTTCGGCGCGGACGCGACCATCAACTACAGCACCGAGGATCTGCGCGAGCGCATCAAGGCGCTCACCGACGGCAAAGGCCCTGACGTGATCTACGATCCGGTCGGCGGCATCTACGCGGAACCGGCGTTTCGCAGCATCGGCTGGCGCGGGCGCTATCTCGTGGTGGGCTTTGCCAATGGCGAGATTCCCAAACTGCCGCTCAATCTTGCGCTGCTCAAGGGCGCGAGTCTCGTCGGCGTGTTCTGGGGCGATTACGCGCGCCGCGAGCCGCAGAACAATGCAGCGGCGTTCGCGCAGATGGTGGGCTGGATCGGCGAAGGCAAGCTCAAGCCTTATGTTTCGAAGCGCTACAAGCTCGCGGATTCGGCGCAGGCGCTCAAGGACATGGCCTCGCGCAAAGTGACGGGCAAGATCATCATCGAGCCTTGAGCGGCGTTTGCTGCACAGGCAGGACAAAATGAAAAAGGCTCGCCGGTTATCCGCGAGCCTTTTTGTTTTACTGCCTTGAGGTACTTCCTTGAGGAACTGCCTAGACAATCTGTTGCGCACGCAACGATGCAATCTGCTGCGCGTCGTAACCTAGCGATTGCAGAACCTCAGCGGTATGTTCGCCGAGTTCCGGGCCCAGCCAGCGCGTGTCGCCAGGCGTGGCCGAAAGCTTGGGCGTGACGCCGGGCAACGCAATATCGATGCCCTCTTCGTTCGCGTCGCCCGGCTTCTGCCAGCGGAACTGCTGGATCATCTGGCGAGCGGCGAACTGCGGATCGGTGAACATGTCCGCCACGCTGTAGATGCGCCCGGCCGGCACGTCGGCGGCGTTGAGGACATCCAGCGCTTCGTCGATGGTGCGTGTGGAAAGCCACGCGGCGATGGCGCCATCGATCTCGGCAGTGCGCGGCACGCGGCCGTCGTTATGCGCGAGCGCCGGATCGTTGGCGAGATCGGCGCGATCGATCGCCGTCATCAGGCGCTTGAAAATGGGATCGCTATTGCCGCCGATCACGATGCTGCCGTCGCGGCACGGATAGGTATTGGACGGCACGATTCCGGGCAGCGACGCGCCGGTACGCTCGCGCACCATGCCGTAGACGCCGTACTCGGGCACCACGCTCTCCATCATGTTGAACACGGCCTCATAAAGCGCCACGTCGACAATCTGGCCGCTACCGCCGTTCATGTTTCGATGATGAAGTGCCATCATTGCGCCGATCACGCCATGCAGCGCCGCGATCGAATCGCCGATCGAAATGCCGATGCGCGGCGGCGGCAGTTCGGGATAGCCGGTGATGTGGCGCAGGCCGCCCATCGACTCGGCGATCGCGCCAAAGCCCGGACGGTCGCGATACGGACCACTCTGGCCATAGCCCGAGAGCCGCACCATCACGAGGCCGGGATTCTCCTTCGAAAGCACGTCATAACCCAGCCCGAGCTTTTCGAGCAGACCGGGGCGGAAGTTCTCGATGACGATGTCGGCTTCCTTCGCCAGACGTCGCACGATTTCCTTGCCCTCTTCGGCCTTGAGATTGACCGTCACCGACTTCTTGTTGCGCGCCTGCACGGCCCACCACAAGGACGTGCCGCCGGCTTCGGGCCACAGCTTGCGCCACTTGCGCAGCGGATCGCCGCCCTTCGGATCTTCGATCTTGATGACTTCGGCGCCGAATTCGCCGAGAAAACGCGCCGCGAACGGGCCTGCGATCAGCGTGCCGAGTTCGAGCACCTTCACGCCCGCGAGCGGACCGGCCGTTTTCGTGGCGTCGGCAGCGGATGCGTGGGAACGGTCTGCGCTCATGGGTCTCCTGAACTGTTCTTCGTGTTGCCGCTTAGTGTGTCTGGCGCGTGGCGCACGCGCCGTCGCGTTACATCGAACGCCGGTCGAGCATGGCGCGCGCGATGGTGCCCGCATCGACGTATTCGAGCTCGCCGCCTACCGGCACGCCGCGCGCGAGCCGCGTCACGGCAAGACCGCGCGCCTTGAGCGCCTGGCCGAGGTAATGGGCCGTGGCCTCGCCTTCGTTGGTGAAGTTGGTTGCCAGCACAACTTCCTTGACGACACCGTCCGAGGCGCGCTTCACGAGCCGGTCGAAATGAATCTCTTTGGGGCCGATGCCGTCGAGCGGACTAAGATGCCCCATCAGCACAAAATACAGGCCGCGCCAGGTCATGGTCTGTTCGAGCATGATCTGGTCGGCAGGGGTCTCGACAACGCAAAGCAGCGTAGGATCGCGCTCTTCATCGAGACATGTTTCGCACACCTGAGCTTCGGTGAAGGTGTTGCACTTCTCGCAATGCTTCAGGTGATCGGTCGCGAACAGCAACGCCTGGCCGAGCTTTTCGGCTCCATCGCGATCGTGTTGCATCAGGTGATAGGCCATGCGCTGCGCCGACTTCGGCCCGACGCCGGGCAATACGCGCAACGCCTCGACGAGCGCCGCGAGAGCGGAAGGTTGTTTCATGCGAATTCAGCGTGGTGAAACGAAAAAACGTGCGCAGCGAACCGGCAAAGACGAACAGCCAAAGACAATGCGCGCGGCGGCCTTGCGAACCGTCGCGCGCGAGGCGCCGCGTAGCTTTCGGGCCGTGCGGCGCGCGTGTCTTAGAACGGCATCTTGAAGCCCGGCGGAATCGGCAGACCGGCAGTCATGCCGCTCATCTTTTCCTGCGAGGTGGCTTCGGCCTTGCGCACGGCGTCGTTGAACGCAGCGGCGACGAGGTCTTCGAGCATGTCCTTGTCGTCGGCGAGCAGGCTCGGGTCGATCGAGACACGGCGCACGTCGTTACGGCACGTCATCGTGACCTTGACGAGACCGGCGCCAGCCTGACCCTCGACTTCGATCTGGGCGAGCTGTTCCTGCGCCTTCTTCATGTTTTCCTGCATCTGCTGGGCTTGCTTCATGAGCCCGGCGAGTTGGCCTTTCAACATTTCATTGCTCCTTCTGGATCATGGTGATTCAGGTGTGTCACTCGCGCGCGCGGCACAAAAGCACCGCGCGGCGCAATTCAATGGGCGGCCTGACTGCCGCCCTGCGCGGCTTCGGGCACGATCGGCCGGATCGAACCGGGCACGATGCTCGCGCCGAAGTCGCGAATCAGTTGCTGCACGAACGGATCGGCGCCGATGTCGCGCTCGGCGTCGCGCTGGCGCTCGGCGCGCATGGCGGCGTCGAGCGCAGCCGCCGTGCGGCGCGCCGGACCGACCGTCACGTCGAGCTCGACGGTCTTGCCGAGGCTATCGGCAAGCGCTGCTTTGAGCTTGGCGACCTGCGAGGCTTCCGCGTACTGCGGCACCGGCACGCTCAGTTTCAGCACGCCGTTATCGAGCGCGGTGAGTTCGCTGTTGAAGGCGAGCTGGTACGAGATGCCCTTGAGCGGCAGCGTCGCGGCGAGCGCGGGCCAGTCGCCCGTGAAGCCGATGGCGTCGAGCGGGATGCCCGGCGGCAGCTTGCTCACGTCGACCACGGCCGCTGACGGCGCGGCAGGCGCAGCCGCGCGCGGCGCGGCGGACGCGCTCTCGAAAGACGGCGCGAAGCCATCATCGGGCGACGAGAAATACGCGTCGTCAGCGCCGAGCGGCACGTAATCGTCCGGCGGAATGTCGTCCCACGGCGGCGCACCCGATGCATCCTGCGAGGCAGCAGCGCGACGTTCGGGCTGGCGTGCCTGCGCCTGTTGCGCGGCGGCGGCGCGGCGCGCAGGATCGGGCGTCGGCACCTTGACTTCCATACGCGGCGCGGCGGCCTTCTGCACGCCCGGCGTCGCGGGGGCAGCGGCAGCGGCAGCACCGCGTGCGCCCCGCTCCGGCGAAATCCTAAGCCCCTTGTTACGCAGCACGTCGAGCGCAGCGCTCGCGCCGCCACCGGGGCGCCCGGCAGACGCTGCGGGCTCGGCAGACTCTTCCAGAGGCGCGGGCGCCGCGGCAGGTTCGGGTTGCTCAATGGGTGCCGGTGCCACAACAACTGGAGCCGGTGCGGTTGCTTCGACTTTCGCTTCGCTCGCGGCAGCTACGGCATCGTCTTCCCAAGGCGGAACGATGCGCGCTTGCGGTGCGCTCACGGGTTGTTCGACGGGCTTTTCAGCGATAGCGGGCGCGGCTTCCACTTTGGGCGCGTGTACTTCGACGCGCGGCACCGCAACAGGCGCGACAGGCGCAATCGGAGCCACAGCGCGCTCAACCGGTGCGGCGCTCGCAGCCGAAGCCGCCACCGCCGCGCGAGCCACACCCGCCGCAGCCGGCTTCGACACAGGCGCACTGCCCGCGCTACCCGCGCCCGCCGACGGCTCGAACGCCAGCATGCGCAGCAGCGTCATGGTGAAGCCCGCGTATTCGTCGGGCGCGAGACCCAGTTCGCTGCGTCCGAGCGTAGCGATCTGATAGAAAAGCTGCACCTGTTCCGGACTCAGCGCCTGAGCGAAACGGCGCAGATCGTCGGCTTCCGGCCATTCGTCGAGGACCGATGCCGGCGCGAACTGCGCCCACGCGATGCGATGGAACAGACTCGCGAGATCCTGCAGGGCGGTAGAGAACGACAGACTGCGCAGCGCCATTTCATCAGCGATGGCGAGCACCTGCGCGCCGTCGCCCGCGACCAGCGCGTCGATCAGGCGAATCAGGTAACTCTGGTCGAGCGCGCCGAGCATGCCGCGCACGGCCTCTTCCGTCACCTGATTGGCCGAATAGGCGATCGCCTGATCGGTCAGCGACAGCGCGTCGCGCATCGAGCCGTCGGCCGCGCGCGCGAGCAAACGCAGCGCCTGCTGCTCGAACTCGACCTTTTCTTCGCCGAGAATATGCGTGAGGTGCTCGACGATATTGCCGGCCGGCATCTGCTTCAGATTGAACTGCAGACAGCGCGACAGCACCGTGACCGGAATCTTCTGCGGATCGGTGGTCGCGAGAATGAACTTGACGTGCGGCGGCGGCTCTTCCAGCGTCTTCAGCATCGCGTTGAAGGCGTGGTTCGTGAGCATGTGCACTTCGTCGATCATATAGACCTTGAAGCGCGCATCCACCGGCGCGTAAACGGCGCGCTCGAGCAGCGCGGCCATTTCGTCCACGCCGCGATTACTCGCCGCGTCCATTTCGACGTAATCGACGAAACGTCCCTCGTCGATTTCCCGGCACGCGCGACACACACCGCAGGGCTTCGACGTCACGCCCGTCTCGCAATTGAGCGCCTTGGCGAAGATGCGCGAGAGCGTCGTCTTGCCCACGCCACGCGTGCCCGTGAAGAGATACGCGTGATGGAGACGGCCGCCGTCGAGCGCATGCGTGAGCGCGCGCACCACGTGCTCCTGTCCGACGAGCGAAGCGAAATCCTTCGGTCGCCACTTGCGTGCGAGAACTTGATAGGTCATCCGGAAATTGTATCAGCAACGCCCGCGCGCTCCGATGAATCGAAAGGCGGCGGGCGCCCGGCGCACGGGGCGTATCGGGCGGCGCGCGGCATTTCGCGAAGACGCTGGATCGACAGGGATAAACGCGGTGCGCAAACGCACAGGTGCTGCGCGCGATATCGCGACGCACACTGCGGATTACTTTGGGGATAAAGCAGAAATACAGCGGAGAAAATTGAAGGTGACGAGCCTGACCCTCGGCACTGGCGGAAAACGGCTGTGGCTGCTTCGTTCCCGACCTGACCAGGTTGACCGCCCCACCATGCGAGGAGGCCCGTCACGTCGCATTCTAACACTGGATGGGCCGTCTTGAGAATGCCGCACTGCAAAACTCTTCGAATCGGCGAAAAAATCCCTTTGGAAACACGGTTCGGGCAGCCCTTGCAAAGCCGTGGCGCAACACCATATCCAGAACATCGCAACAACAGGAAATGCATGCGGGCGCACATATTCGCATGAGTACTCCAACCTCGCGGCGCGAAATTCGCGCACGATCGGCATGACGGACAGGCACGAATGCGCCGCGAAAAAAGCGGGAAACCCTCCTGGCGGTATGCGTACTATCACCGTCGGCAACGCATAGGGATTTAGGCTAAACTGGCGGCGACCTTCGTCAGGAAAGCCCTGACGTGCGGATCCGGAGCCGCCCGGCACTGGCTGGGCATCCCCGGAACTATTTTGAGTTTTGGTGTATCGTGGCGAGCAATTCAATCAGCCTCGATCCGAAAGAGGTAATTAGACAATGAGCGAACAAATCAAGCACATCAGCGACGCATCGTTCGAACAGGACGTCGTGAAATCCGATAAGCCCGTGCTGCTGGACTTCTGGGCCGAATGGTGCGGCCCCTGCAAGATGATCGCGCCGATTCTCGACGAGGTCGCGAAGGACTACGGCGATCGCCTGCAAGTGGCGAAGATCAACGTCGACGAACATCAATCGACGCCAGTGAAGTTTGGCGTGCGTGGCATCCCCACGCTGATCCTCTTCAAGAACGGCGCTGTCGCAGCACAAAAGGTCGGCGCGCTCTCGAAGTCGCAACTGACCGCGTTCCTGGACAGCCACCTGTAAAAAGGCGCCGCGCCGCAGAAGAAGTCCGTGCCCGGCCGGGCGAGTTCCCTCCCCGGCTGCATCCGATTCAAATAACGAATACAGGATCTGCACGAAAGCCGTACAAAGCGGCGGCGCACGCGTTAGAATGCTCGGGCGTGCATGTTGTCCACCGACAACACGCGCCCGAAAACATGCCGAAACATGCCGTTGGGCTCCACTGACGGGTTTTGGCGTGTGCTATGCTAGAATTCATAAAGCGTCTACCCGGCGCCCTTATACAAGTCCTTGAGCGGTTCCGCTCGCTTCTTTTCCCCCTGACTTCTTTTCGTCGCATCCTCCCCGACGGGTTCTCCGTATGCATCTTTCCGAGCTCAAGTCTCTGCACGTGTCCGAATTGATCGAGATGGCCAATGGCCTCGAGATCGAAAATGCGAACCGCCTGCGCAAGCAGGAACTCATGTTCGCGATTCTCAAAAAGCGCGCCAAGACGGGCGAAACGATCTTCGGTGACGGCACGCTTGAAGTGCTCCCGGACGGCTTCGGCTTCTTGCGCTCGCCAGAAACCTCGTATCTCGCGAGCACGGACGATATCTATATCAGCCCGTCGCAGATCCGCCGCTTCAATCTGCACACCGGCGACACGATCGAAGGTGAAGTGCGCACGCCGAAGGACGGCGAACGCTACTTTGCACTGGTCAAGGTGGACAAGGTCAACGGCCAGCCGCCGGAAGCCTCGAAGCACAAGATCATGTTCGAAAATCTCACGCCGCTGCACCCGAACAAGGTGCTGCTGCTCGAGCGTGAGATGCGTGGCGAAGAAAACGTCACGGGCCGCATCATCGACATGATCGCGCCTATCGGCAAGGGTCAGCGCGGCCTGCTGGTCGCTTCGCCCAAGTCCGGTAAAACCGTGATGCTTCAGCACATCGCACACGCCATCAAGCAGAACCACCCCGACGTGGTGCTGTTCGTTCTGCTGATCGACGAGCGTCCTGAAGAAGTGACCGAAATGCAGCGTTCGGTGGCGGGCGAAGTGATCGCCTCGACCTTCGACGAACCGGCCGCACGTCACGTTCAGGTCGCCGAAATGGTGATCGAGAAGGCCAAGCGCCTGGTCGAAATGAAGCACGACGTGGTGATTCTGCTCGACTCGATCACGCGTCTGGCGCGCGCCTACAACACGGTCGTGCCGGCTTCCGGCAAGGTGCTGACCGGCGGTGTGGACGCCAACGCGCTGCAACGTCCGAAGCGCTTCTTCGGTGCGGCTCGTAACATCGAAGAAGGTGGCTCGCTCACCATCATCGGCACGGCGCTGATCGAAACCGGCAGCCGCATGGACGACGTGATCTACGAAGAGTTCAAGGGCACCGGCAACATGGAAGTGCACCTCGAGCGCCGTCTCGCGGAAAAGCGCGTCTATCCGTCGATCAACCTGAACAAGTCGGGCACGCGTCGCGAAGAACTGCTGATCAAGCCGGACATCCTCCAGAAGATCTGGGTGCTGCGCAAGTTCATCCACGACATGGACGAAGTCGAAGCAATGGAATTCCTGCTCGACAAGATTCGCCAGACGAAGAACAACTCCGAGTTCTTCGACATGATGCGCCGCGGCGGCTAAGCCCTGCCTCGTCAGCCTCATTGATGTATCCCGAACGCCCGCTTTTGCGGGCGTTTTTGTTTGTATCGCCCCTGTCCGCACGCAAAGCTGCTGCGCCACAACCTGAACGTGAACGTGCACGTTGATCTATAATCGGGCCGATGCGTTCTTCACCGGATCATCCCGGCCCTTCATCGATGCCCAGCCATTCCCCCGCCCTGCTGACGGTGCGCGACGCCGCCGAAAGGCTTGGCGTCACGCCCCGCACGCTCAAGTATTACGAGGAACGCGGCCTCGTCACACCCACGCGCAGCGAGGGCCGTTACCGCCTTTACGACGAACGCGATCTCGAACAATTCGGCCGCATCCTGCGGCTGCGCGCCATCGGCTTTTCACTGCACGGCATCACCGAAATGCTCAAGCGGCCGCTGGAAACGGTGGATAACGGACGTCGGCGCTACTCGCAGGAATCGCTTCAACAAATTGCCGATGCGCTCGAACAGCAGATCGGCAAGCTCGATGCCCGCATTACCGATGTGCGGCGCGAACTCAAGGAAGCGCAGACCGTGCGCGCCGAACTCGCGCACGACCTCGACTACGTGAAACGCCGCCTCGCGGGCGAACCGTCGGAAACGCTCATCGACGAACGTCTGGCCGCGTCGCGCCGTCGCAAGCAGGCCGCGCAGGCGCACGACAGTCTCGCGCGCACGGACGCTGCGCACTCCGCACGCGCCAACGCGCACAGCGGCAATCACGCACGCGGCAATGCCGGCACGGCACGCAAGACGGGCAAAACGAAGTCGGCGCAAAAGCGCAAAAGCGACGACGGAGGCGACGCCGAATGAGCGCCTCTGCCCTCCCTCCAGTCGCGCGCCGCTTTTCAGCGCCGAACGCCTGCGCGGCGATTTTTTCCCCTGGGTCCTCGCGCTCGCGACCGGCCTCGACTACTACGACAACGCGATCTTCTCGTTCTTCACGAGCTACATCGCGGGCGGCATCAACGCCTCGCCCGACGAACTCGTGTGGTCGTCCAGCGCTTATGCCGTGGGCGCCGTGCTCGGCATCCTGCAGCAGCAATGGTGGGTCGAGCGGGTCGGCTACCGTCGTTACGTGGCGGGCAGCCTGCTGTTCTATTCGGCGGGTGCGATTGCCGCGGCGCTGTGCGAATCGTCGATCGAACTGGCCTTCGCGCGCGGCTTCCAGGGCTACTGCATCGGCCCGATGATGGGCACCTGCCGCATCCTGATCCAGATTTCTTTCACGCCGCAGCAGCGCCCTGTCGCCACGCGCGCGTTCCTGATCCTGATCGTTCTGTCGAGCGCGCTTGCGCCGTTGCTCGGCGGCTTGCTGGTTGCGCATTTCGACTGGCGCGCGCTGTTCGCGTTTTGCGCACCGGCCGGTGTCGCCTATGCGGTGCTCGCCCTGCTGGCGCTCCCGGATACGGGCCTGGTCGTTGCGGAAGAACGCAGCGACACCCACGTCTGGCCCTACATCATCTTCGCCTTCGCTCAGGCGGCCTTGCAGATCGCCATGCAGCAGGTGCGCTTCGAGCTGTTCAGCGGCTCGCCCGGCATCGTGCTGCTCACGGTCGCGGGCATGGCGGCGCTCGCGTGGTTCGTGTGGCACCAGTGGCATCATCCGAAGCCGCTCATGAGCCTGCATGCGTTTCGCGAAAAGCCGTTCCGCGTCGGCTTGCTGCTGTACATGCTCTACTACTATCTGACGACTGCGCTCAGCTATCTGGTCTCGCGTCTGCTGGAGGGCGGCCTGAACTATCCCGTCGAGAACGCCGGACGTCTGACCGGCGTGACCTCGCTGATTTCGGCCACGGCGCTGTTCTTCTATTTCCGTTATTCGAAATACGTCACGCACAAGAAGTGGATCATCGTGCCGGGTTTCGTGCTCGCGGCCTTCATCGCGTTCTGGATGACGCGCCTCACACCCGACACCAGCGAAAGCTGGCTGCTGTTCCCGCTGCTGCTGCGCGGCCTGCTGCTGCTCTTTATCGTGCTGCCCGTCGCCAATCTGACGTTCCGCGTGTTCGCCATCGAGGAATACACCCACGGTTACCGGCTGAAAAACGTCATGCGTCAATTGACGATGTCGTTCGCGACCGCCACGGTTATCATCCTCGAGCAGCACCGGCTGGCGCTGCATCAAACCCGGCTCGTGGAATTCGTCAACCCGCTCAACCCGATTTTCCAGAACACGTACGCGACGCTCGTGCATGCCTTCGAAGCCATGGGCCGCGCGCCCGGCCAGGCGCAGGGACTCGCGCTCGCCCAGGTGAGCAGCATGGTCACGCAGCAAGCCAGCTTCCTGAGTTCGCTCGAC
>NZ_DASZJJ010000080.1:0-52574 GCF_035948235.1 Paraburkholderia sp.
CCGTGCGACCGGATGCGTCCCAAACAGAAAAAATGTAAGTGGGGAAGCTGCCCACGTGTGCCGCCCCGATACCGCTACTCATACAATCGCAATACGGGATACATTCTGCACGATGCCGGACAAAACGGCCGGAACAATGGATTCGAAGCAGGTCACTCTCGTTCACGAATGCACTCACTTCATCGACACTTTCGGATCAGTTGACTACAACAATACCTATGGACAATTACTCGGAAAGCGCCTTGCTCAAAATGAGCCGATCATGGCAATTCAAAACGCGGACAATATTGCTTGGTATGTCCTTTGTCCTGACTAGCCTATTAATGATCTCCAGATCGGAAACGGCGAATGCATGCAGCTTTGCTTTGCAATACGGCGGAAAAATGGAACGCAACGTTACCGCGTTATCGAATTCAGATCGATTCAAGTTGGCCGATTTGCTTGTTACTGTTCGGAGTAGTGCAGCGAACGGTGGTCCAGTGGTTATCTACGGACTAGCGGACGAACACGAACGCGATGCTGAAACCACAGCGCGCAAACGCGCTCAATCGGTTAGCGACTTTCTCCAGGGCTTGGGCGTAACGGCGAACCGGATCAACATCGATACCAAAATCTGGCGAACCAGCTCACAGGCAACGATAGCGGAACGCAACCAGATCGAAGTCGAATTTGAACCCGCGTGCGGGCCTAACGGTTGCAACAATCCTTGCGGGCTTAGTGAACCGAGTAGATAGCCCCTGCCCCGCTTCGGCGGGGCTTCTTGATCGGCTTTTCACCATGACAATCAAAACACAGTAATTGCATACAGTTCATGTAGCAGCCGTAACGCGAAGCGCGACAGGTGAACGGTGATGGCTTTGCGGTTCTTCGCCTGATCGGACGGGATAAACCACGTTGCGGCCTTGAAGTTGATATGTTCCTTCCAGCGTGCGGCGCGGAGTTCGTTGATACGCACGAGCGTTGCCAGCATGTAAACATCTAACCTGTTGAATTTATACAGAACAGATGATTGTGGGTGTGTTGCGTTGCGGGAAAAACTTTTCCACAGATTTTGTTGGCAGCCTTGTGGGTAACGCCGGGAAATCTGCGCCAACCCACTGACGCGAAAGAGAAAATCTCTAGACACCACCGCGCAGGCGCGCGACGGCGGCAAAAACTTTTCCACAGAAAATGTTCACAGCCCTGTGAATAAGCTCTGGGCGACCCACGCAAGTCCCTGTCTGCAAAGGAAAACCGCGCACTGCATCGGCGCGGCGTCGTTCGGCAAAAAATCAGCGGAAATAAGCCCTGGTGTTCTCATGCACGTCGTCGCGCGCGAGCAACTCGTCGGGCGCGAGCCAGGCGTACTCGCTGTGCTGCTCCGGGCGCCCGACACTGCGCGCATCCGCCACAGCCATGATGTGGGCCAGCACGACATAGTGCGTCGGCACGCCCAGGGAGCCCGCGAAATTATCCGGGTAGTGATGCTCGTAAAGCCCGTAAAACGACGCCTGCCTGCGCTCGACGTCCGGCATGCCCAGTTCGGCCTCGACGATGCGCGTGAACGCCGCGTCGAGCGTCTCGTTCTTGCGAATCCGCCCGCCTGGCACGAACCAGCTGCCGCGCGCGGGCCGGTTGCGGCGATAGCCCACCAGCACGCGGCCTGCTTCGTCGGTGACGATCAGGTCGATCGCCACCAGCGGCGTAAGTCGCACAGCCGACAGGAACTCGCCTTCGTCAAGCGCCGGCGAGCCATCGTTGTCCACCTCGGCACCCGAGGCCCGCACGAGCGAAAGCGGCGCGGTGCTCATGCGACTTTCGCCCGCAGCGCGGCCGCCTCAGCCGTCTCGAACGCCAGTTCTTCGAGGTAGCGCTCAAAGCCCTCGCTCACTTCAGGATGGCGCAACGCGAATTCGACGGTCGCCTTCAGATAGCCGATCTTGCTGCCGCAGTCGTAACGCTTGCCGCGAAAGCGATACGCCAGCACCTGTTCGCGTTCGAGCAGCGACAAGATCCCGTCGGTCAACTGGATTTCACCGCCCGCGCCGGGGCTCAGGCGGCGCAGATGCTCGAAGATGCCGGGCGTGAACACGTAGCGCCCCACCACGCCCAGGCGCGAGGGCGCGTCGGCGGGTTCCGGTTTTTCGACGATGCTGTTCATGCGGAAGATGCGGTCGTCCCACGCGCGCCCGTCGATCACGCCATACGAGCGGCTTTCGTGCGGCTCGATCTGGTCCACGCCCACCACCGAGCACGCGTAATGGCCGAACACATCGAGCATCTGCGCAAGCACCGGGGGCTGGCCATCGAGCAGATCGTCGGCGAGGATCACGGCGAACGGCTCGCCATCGACGATCTTTTCCGCGCACATCACCGCATGCCCAAGGCCGAGCGCTTCGGCCTGGCGCACGAACAGGCAGGTCACGTGACGCGGCTTGATGCTCTGCACGACGCGCAGCAGCTCGGTCTTGCCGCGACTCATGAGTTCGGCTTCGATTTCGTAGGACTTGTCGAAATGGTCTTCGATGGCGCGCTTGCTGCGCCCCGTCACGAAGATCATTTCCGTCACGCCCGCCGCGGCGGCTTCCTCCACTGCGTACTGGATCAGGGGCTTGTCCACGATCGGCAGCATCTCTTTCGGGCTGGCCTTGGTGGCCGGCAGAAAGCGCGTGCCCAGACCCGCGACCGGAAAAACTGCCTTGCGTATTGTGCGCATCGTTATTTCCTCGACGTAGTGATGGGCGCCTCGTGGTTGCCGCCCCGTGATTCGAGCGTATGGGCATGGGTGCAGGCGCGCTCGCCAATGCCTCGCCGGTGACGGCCACGAAGCCAGAATTCGTTTGCCAATGTATGCGGGAGTACGCGCGCCACCCATTCCACCCATCAATCCAGCGCAGATGTCGCACAACGCAGAGACCGTGGCGTACAACACCGCCTTTGCGCCTGTAGCATCGATCGAACCATTCAGCCTTCGCGTACGGCTGTTCGCGTTCGCCTCGACATTCGCCACGATGAAGCCAGGGCTTAGCACATTCCTCGATCTGTCGCGCTGGTTTGCCGCGTTGCTCGTGGTCGTCAATCACGCCCGCGCGCTGGTGCTCGCGGATTTTTCGGCATCGGCGTCGTCCGGCGGTCCGCTGCTGCGCGCGCTGTACTTCTTCACGGGCCTGGGCCACGAAGCCGTGGTGATCTTTTTCGTCATCAGCGGCTTCCTGGTGGGTGGCTCCACGCTGCAACGCTGGCAGCAGCGGGGCCCCGATCTGCGAAGCTACGCGTCCGCTCGCGCGAGCCGCATCTATACGACGCTCGTGCCCGCGTTGATTGTCGGCATTGCGCTCGATAGCGTGGGACTGCGCTGGTTCAACGCCAGCGGCATCTACACGGCGATGCCCGAACCGCCCATCGCAACGATCACCTATGTGATCGCCTCGGCGATGAATCTGCCTACGTTCCTGGGCAATCTCTTCATGATGCAGGGCGTGCTCACGCAGACGCTCGGCAGCAACGGCCCGCTCTGGAGTCTTGCCTGCGAGTGGTGGTACTACTGCGTATTCGCGCTTGCCGCGTACGCGCTCACGAGCGCCAAAGGCCGGCGTCTGGGTTGGGGCGCGGCAGCCTGCGCGCTCGCCGTGCTGCTGCCGTTCTCCGTCATGCTGTGGGGTGCCGTGTGGTTGATCGGAGTCCTGACTTTCAGATGGGTTCGTTCCAGCGCATGGCGGCCCCACCCAATTCTGGGCCTCGCGCTGTTCACGCTCGCGCTGGTCGCATCGCGACTCACGCACGGCATGAGCGTCATCGAAAATCATCTGTTTGCCGCGTTCGCGCGCGATTTCTTGCTCGGACTCGCCTACGCCGCAGCGCTCGCAAGCGCGAGCCGTCTCGCGCGCGGCCTGCCCTTCGCGGCGTGGCACCGGCAACTCGCCGAGTTCTCGTACACCACCTATCTGTGCCACTTCCCGGCACTGCTGCTGATTTGCGCCGCTGCGGCACAAAGCTTCGGCCTGCATTTCACGCAGCGGCCCGACGCTCGCGGCATCGCGCTGTTCGCGCTGGCTGTCGTGCTGGTCTATGCCTACTGCTACGCCGTTTCGCTGCTCACCGAGCGGCACACGCCGCGCGTGCGTCAAGCACTCGACGCGCTGTTGCGCACGCGCCCCGCCTTGCAGGTCGAGCCATCGCGGTCCCCGGCGTCCGAAGCCTGAAATAGCGGACTCACCGCGGTTCGTGCAACAGGAGGGAAAACATGTCGCCAGGCGCTCTGCGGTTTCTGCTCGCGACGCTCGTCGTGGTGTTTCACTACACCAGCTTTGGCATTGGCCACATGCCGGTCTATCTGTTCTTCGCGCTGAGCGGCTATTGGGTCTATACGATGTGGCAGAACAAGTATTCGGCCACGCGTGAGCCTTACGCGACTTTCATCGTTTCGCGCGCCTGGCGGCTTGCGCCGGTCTTTCTCCTGTGCAGCTTCGGCGCGCTTGCGATGTCGTTGGCGCTGCCGCTCGTCGTTGCGCCGGCTGCGCCTTTCGCCTCGCCCGAGCCGCTCGCGCTGATGTCGAGTCTCGTGATCCTCGGCTACAACACGGCGGCCGGTGCGCCGCTCGTGCCCGCCTGGTCGCTCGATATCGAGTTGCAGTTCTATCTGGTCGCGCCGTTCGTAATCGCGCTGCTGCAACGGCGCGCCCTGTTTGCGGTCGTGCTGTGCGCGGGCGTGAGCGTGGCATCGTTCGCGCTCTTCTACGATCGCGCTTTCACGTCGTATCTGCCGTGGTTCCTTGCGGGCATGCTGGCCGCGCGCTATCCCGCGCTGCTGCCGCACCGACGCGTCGCGCTTGCGTCGGGCATGCTGGCGCTCGCCATCGTCGTGCTGTTCGCCATCGTGCCGGCGCTGCGGCCCGTGCTGTTCGGCGGTGCGCATCGCGGCGCGCTTTACCTCGCGTGGAATCCGCTTTTTAACGCGGCGCTTGCGGCAGTAGCGTTACCTTACGCATTGGGCACGCTCGGCGTGCGCAGCGGCAAGTTCGATCGTCTGCTATCCGACGCTTCGTACTCGCTCTATCTCGTGCACTGGCTGCCGCTGCTTTATGTCACGCATTACGTTCCTCAGATCGCGGCGCTGCCGCACTTTTCGCGCGCGCTCGCCACGATGCCGCTCGTGCTGCTTTCCTATGCGGCGGCTTTCGCAATCACGGTTTATGTGGATCGTCCTTGCAGCCACGCACGCGAGCGTTTTGTGAAGGCGCGGCGCGCCACGCACGAACAGCCCGCTGCCGCGACGCTTGCCCCTCGCAGCGTGCGCTGAATTTCCATCCGGCTGGCGCGTCAACTCGATGCGCCAGTGCCTGCCTCATTGGCTCGCGGTATCGACGAATCGAAGCTTGCCCCATAGATTCGGCGTGAGTTCCGCTTCGCCTGGCAAGTCGCTGACCAGCCCGCCCGCTTTGTTCGACCAGTACGCGCGTTGCAGCGTCTGAAAGCCATTACCGCGCAGCACGCCGATATCGCCGGCTAGCGTTCGGCCAGCCGTAGCGTTGAGGCCCAGCACGCTCAATGGCACGGAAATCTTGTAGAGCACGCCCGGCATGGCCTGCTGCCCACCTGCTGCCTGCTGAGGCTCGATCGACACATCGACCTTGTCGCTGACTTCATCGACGCGGTCGAAATGGATCGTACGCAGCGGCGAACTGTACGTGATCGGCGCGAGCCCGTCGGGCGCGGCCACCGGACGAAAGAGCATCGCCTTGGTCATATCGTGCACGCGCGAAACCACCAGCCGTTCATCGCCCTGTACGGCGTTGCTGCGATTCGGGTCGGCATCCGCATTCGCGCCCAGCATGAGGTCGATGCCGCCGCCCGTTGCGAAGAGGTTCTGCAGAGCCTCGCCGCTATTGTCGAGCAGCGTGGGCGTGTCGGTCGACACGGCGATATAGAGCCGGTCAGCGAATATCGCCAGTGCGGCTTTTGTTTCGCTATCCTGATGACCCCAATCGCCCACCTGTACGGATCGCGTGTCGATGCTCGCCCATTGCGTAGCCGAATCGGGCCAGTTCTGCGCGCCCGCCTCGGCGTGAATCGCCACGTTAAGCACCGTGTTGACCGCGCCCGCGCCAGCAATGCGCGCCGCGGAATCGCGTGCTTCGCGCTGCGCGTCCACGAGTTGCTGCGCGCTCAAGCTGATCTGCTGATCCGGCAAACGCCGCACACCTTCCAGCCCGACAATGCGCAGCAGCGGCGCGGTGGAACCCGCCTGCATGTAGACGTTGCCGTCGTCGGCGCGCACGATGGTCGGGTGGAAGCACTCCGGGCCGAGACTCGTCGCAGCGAGGTCGAGGCCGCGCGTGGCTTCCGGCGGCGGCGGCGCGGTGTCCAGGCGCGTGTCCTTGAACAGCGTCGCGACAAATAGTCCATCGGTCGTGAAGAGATAGACGCTGCCTTCGTTGCCGTTGATCGCCCACAATTGCCCCGCGTCCGAAGGCGTGGGGGCATCGAACGGATTGCCGAGCACGCGCGTCGTGCCAATCAGTTCGCCCGGTTTCGCGGGCACGGGCGCCGCGTGCGAGGCGTGCAGCCCCGGCCACAAGCTCGGATACGACCACGCGGCGCCTCCTGCGTGCAGACCGCTTACGCCTTGTGGCGCAAACGGCGCGGGTGGCGTGGTGAAAATGGTCCAGCCATCACGCGCCACCAGCATCTGCGCACCGCCCGTGCTCACCGGCGCCTGCACATTCGTCGCGAGCGTCTTTGCATGCGCGACATCGTAGACGGGCACGCCACGCGCACCGAGCGATGTAGCGGGCACCATCACTGCCGCACTCCCCGCATAAGCAATCGCAAACGAAAGATCGTCCAGCACCGTGACATTGCCGAGCATCGCGGCGTTGCCGCGCGCTTCGCCTTGCGGTTGCCAGAACGTGACTTCATCGGGCGACATGCGGCCATCGCCGTTCGCATCGCGCCACAGGAACAACAGCGCGCGGTGTTGCGGATCGCTGCCGGCAGGCATGCGCGCGCGCATCGCGTCCGTGTTAAAGGCCGGCAGGAGTTTGCCTGCACTGTCGAAGGTGCTGCCCGCCGCCGCTGCCGGATGCGCAACACCATCCGCGCCCAGATGCCAGATGATCGCGCTCGGCCTGCCCGTGACCTGAGCGCTATGCGCGTTCGTCAGATAGCGTTCGGTGCCGCGATAAAGCGGATAGTCGGGCATGCCGCCCGTATCGCTGCCGCTCAGGCCCAGATCGTCGCTATCGGCGCGGTACGTGATTGCAGACGGCACGCCTACGCCGTGCGTCCAGTCGAGCTTGAATGCGAGTCCGCCCGCTTCGTCCGCGTAATAAAAACGCGTGCGATCACGCGGATCGAGCGTGCCGCCACCACCGTAGCGCGGCGGCCCGTAAAACGCATTCACGAGACGGCCGCTTGCTGCGTCCCACACGCTTACGCGCTTGGGCGTCTTGTCGTTTTCCGCGACCCATAGACGCCCGCTGCCGTCGAGCGAAATACCGGCGGGATGGTTCATGTGCTGCGGATCGTAGAGACCCACAGCAGGCGCGCCAGCATGACCGATCGCACGCAAGAGCTTGCCCGCCGCATCGAAGACTTTCACCTGGTGACTCTTGCCCCAATCGCTCACGTAGATCGCGCCGCTCTGATCGACACACAGCGCTTGCGGGTCTTCAAGCCCTGCTGCAATGACGTCTTGCGGCGGCGAAATATGCAATTGCCCATTGCTGTCGAGATTCGCGTCGAGCCGCACCAGACGCGCGCCCGAAAGCGCAAGCAAATGCCCCTGCGCGTCGAACGCGAGGCCCCGCGGGTCTGCAAGCGGCGTGCGCTGCACCACGCGATGCCGCGCGGCATCCACGAAAAGCAGTTGATTCAGCGCCCGCAACGACACGACAACAAGGCCATCGTGCGCCGCGAGTCCCGACACCGCCGCGTGACGCTCGGGATAGGGATCGTCGATGGCGGGCTTCACCGTATCGGCCGGCTCGTCGATGCGATACGCAGGCGTGATGACGGCGATATCCTCGCCGGTCCCCAGGCGCGCATCGGCAGGCGCTTTTTGCTGCGCGCCCGCCGTCATGAGCGCATTCAGGCGCAGCTCGCTGTAGTGATCGCCGGGTTGATCCCCACGCCATGAGGTAGCCGCGTAGGCATACACGCCCGACGCGGCGTGCGGGGCCGTATCGCGCGCAAGCTGTGTCGCGCCGGTCCAGACGCCGCCCATCCATGTCTGGCCCCAACGCTTTTTGCCCTGCATGTCGAGCCATGCCAGGCCGCTGCCGCCTTCGGTGACATAGCTGCCCACGAGCACCGCGCCATCGGGACCGGCGTGTGCAGCGCCTGTCGCGCCGCCCGGCACGAACAGCACAGCCGACGGCGCGGCGTGATTCGCGAGCCAATCGCTGTCGCGCTGCGCGGTCTTCCATGGCGGGCGCCCTGGATCGTAGGGATTGAATTCGTAGAGTGCCTTCAATGCGGGCCTGACCAGCCCGCGCACACGATACGTGCCAGGCGCTACGAGCCGCCCAGGAATGCGATATTGGCCGTGCGCAGCGGCATCGGGGTCTCGCCCCAGATCGTCGAGTCCGTCCCACCAGGCTGTGTTATCGCCCGCAGGAAATGGCGTCTCGCTGATGAGGTTGCGCACGCGACGGCCATCCGTCGTCTCGATCACGAGCGTCACGTAACCCGGCTGCGCCAGCGAAAAATGAATGCCGATAGGCGGATGATCGCCCGCTGCGACCGTTGTGGCCGTCGCTACCGTTGCAGCCTGGACGCTTTGCGAATTCGATGCACTCGCAACGGCTTTCGCCCGGACGTCGCTGGCTGCACTCACAGCATCGGCTGCCTGCACGACTGCCGAAGCGCGCATCATGTCGAGCGCGATCCATGCCGCGTAGGCCAGCGCGACCGCTGCGCAGACAGCGACGCTCCAGCGCGCGATGCGTCTGCGCGCCGCTGTTTGTTCGCCATATCGCGTGCGCCGCCGTTGCATCATTTGAAGAGCCGCTGATAGCGCGTGCTGTAATCGAGTTGATCGTGACGCCGCCCAATCGCACGCGCAGGGACGCCCGCCACGATCGCATACGGTTCGACCGAAGCCGTCACCACCGCACCGGCCGCCACGACCGCACCTTCGCCTATCGTCACGCCCGGCATGATCAGCGCATTCAGGCCGATCCACGCGTAATCGCCAATCACCACGCCGCGCTCGTAGCCTGCAAAACAGTTACTATTCGGATCGTGCGAGGCGGTGAGGATGGTGGCACGCGAACTGATCGACACGTTGCGCCCGAGCACGATACCGCCACGCGTATCCATGCGCGCTTCTTCGTTGACGACGGAGTTCTCGCCCATCGCGAAGCCGCGCCGCGCGTCAAACGTCACGCCCATCAGAATCGCCGAACTGGGCGCGACGCTAAAGCCCATGACGTTGCGATACCAGAAGCACCGCACGATATGCGAAGGAAAGCGGTTCGCGAGAAAGTTATTGACGTAGAGAAGCAGTTCGCTGATGACGGTTCTCATTCTTCCATCCTGCGGAAATGAAGCATGGCCGAGGCCAGATAAACGGCTATCGACACCACCGGACTAATCGACGAAAAAATCACGACACGCGCGATCGAATCGATCGGCATGAACGCGAGCAGCACGGCCTGAAACGCAAGCGTCACGACGACCTGGATCCATGACGGCGTGATCCACGCGCGCGACATATTGAGCGAGAAAAGCAGCGCCTCGATCACATAGAGCGCAGCGGAGCCGAGAATCAGCAGCAGTTCTCCATGCAGTCCCGCATACTGGCCGCCGAGCACGGACAGCACCGTACCCGGAAAAAGCCAGGCCACGCACAGAAATAGCGCAATCAGCCCCAGAAAAGCCGATACGGCCAGCACATATTTGCGCTGCATGTCGGCCTTGTTTTTCAACACGGCGTAACGCGGCATGAGGATGCTGGCGAACACCGACTGCGCCACCATCAACAGCGCGGAAATGCGCCCAAGCGCGCCCAGTTGCGCGACCTGCGTAGCGCTACCGAAATAGCCGAGCAACAGCACATTGAGCTGGCCTTGAATGCAAAAGTAAATCGATGCAGGCGCCTGGCGTCGCGCGACTTTCGAAAACTCCGCACGGGCTTCTTCGAGCGGAAATCGCGTGTCCTGATCCGCGATGTCATAGCGTCGGCGAATCGCCCACGCCTGCCAGGCGATCGCCACCAGCGCTGCGCACAGCGCCGTGAGTGTATTGGCCGACACCAGCAACGCGCCTAGCAAAGCCAGCCGCAATGCCGCGCCGGAAATTGTGATCTGCTGCAGCGACTTGAGATTCTGTTCAAGCTTAGGCAGCACGGAAAGCAGGCTGAAGTTGAGCTGAAAGAACGTCACTGCCACCACGCACGCCATGATCGCAGCGGCCAGCGCCCATGAGGCCTGCGATCTCATCAGCAGGAAAAATCCTGCGGCAAAGACTACCGTGCCAAACAAAGCGAAAAATTTCGCGCGCGCCTCGTAAGCCACGGTAAAAAGCCGGTTGACCTTGGGACGATCAGGCCACAGCCGACCCGCAAGACTCATGAGTGCCGCGCTCACGCCCATGTCGCTCAACACACTGCCCGCGCCAAGCATCGTGATGGCGATCGTGTACCACGCGTATTCGTGCACCGTTAGCGCACGCACGACCCAGATTCCGCCAAGGAAATTGAGGCCCTGCACCACGGCCTCGCGCGAGAGAAACTTCGCGACAAACACAGGCAAGCCACCCGGTTTGCGCTCTGCGCGCGGCGCGACGGCATCGTCGCTCAGGTAGTGCGTGTCGCCTGGGGTCTCGCTGCGTGGAGTGCTCATCGTGACCGTCGTTCCCGGAAAGGGTTTGGTTTGCAGACCGACGATGCCTATAATCGATGCGGTCGGCTTCGGATTCATTCGCTCAACGTCTTGCTTCCATTCATTCGGACTACGATGAAACATTCGATTCCATTGATTGCGTTCTTCCTGGCCTGCTCACAGGCTTATGCTGCGCCTGGCGACAGCGCGGCTCAGGCCGCAACGTCTGGCGTCGCCGCTGCACCTGCGCTAGCAGCGTCGGCATCGATATCGAGCGACGGTGGCCTCGCAACCGAAGACGCCTCGCACGCGAACGAACAATCATTGCTGGGCCTGCCGCGCGTGCCCAAAGACACCAATCTGGGCGCGATGGGCAGCGATGGCACAGCATCCACCACGCACGTTGCACTGCGTCGCCCGGCGCCAACCCACGTCGCTGCTACGACGAAACGCGTCGAAGTCTTCACCAATCCCTATCCCACCGCCATTTACCCTGCCGGCTCGAACCACGCGGTCTACAAGAACCCGTGGTAAACGGCCTGGATTATTCAGGCTTCGGCACACGCCGCCGCACCGGCTGGCAGGGATGGCCGAAGCACACCATCCCCTCCGGCATGTCGGCGAACACGCTACTGCGCGCGCCCACAATCGCACCGCGCCCAATCGTCACGCCTGGCCCGACGAATACATCCGAAGCCACCCAGGCTTGATCGGCCACGCGAATATCGCGCGCGCGAATCGGAAAATTCTCGAGTGTGGCGTCGTGATCGCCCGCGCAGAGATAGCAGCCTTGCGACACCACCGCGTGCTCGCCCACCCGGATTTCGCCCAGGCTATAAAGCACGGCGTGATCGCCAATCCATGCGTAATCGCCGATGCTCACTTTCCACGGATAGGTGATCGTCACCGTTGGACGTATCACCGTATTGCGCCCCACGTTCGCGCCAAAACGGCGCAACAGCCACGCACGAAAGCCATAGGCGAATTGCGGCGAGGGCTTGAACAGCAGCGCCTGGGCGATCCACCAGCACTGTACGAACCATTTCGAGCGGCCGCGAAAACCTGCGGGCACGCTGAATTGCGAAAGATCCTGATACATGGCTCGCTCCATGGGTTTCAGGCGAAGCGCTCGACGGCGTCGATCAGTCCATGCGCCATTGCCTTCACCGTGAAATGCGATTCGTAGAGCGATTGCGCGCGCACCTTCATGCGCTCCTTGTCGCCCAGTTTCAGTCGTAGCCAGCGGTCCAGACTATGTTCGACCCCGTCCACCGTGTCGTCGCTCACGAACCCCGCCTCGTTTTCCAGCACCTCGCGCCAGATATTGACCTTGTTCGTGATGAGCACAGGCAACTGGCAAGCCAGCGCCTCCGCAATCACGATGCCGAAATTCTCCTGATGAGAAGGCAGCACGAACACCTCGCTCGCATAGAAGGCCGCCCATTTGTCGTTGCCTTCGAGCATGCCCGTCCACGTAATGCGCTCGCTCAGGCCCAGTTCGCTCGCGCGTGCGCGCAGACGCTCGCCCAGGTTGCCGCTCTCGGGACCGGCCACGACGAGTTGCCAGTCCGGGTGCTCCCGCGCACGCCTTGCAAAAGCCTCGATCAGCAGATCGCAACCTTTCTTCGGATGCACGCGGCTCAGGAACAGCATGAGGCGCTTGCCGCGCAGTTGCGGATGCCGCTCAAAGAAACCGTCGCGCAGCGCTGCGCCTTGCGCGGGCGGGCTTGCCGTCCCGCACGGCACGATGTGCTCCTTCGCGCGGTACAGCCAGAACGAATCCCGCGAAAGCAGGCGCTCCTCCTCGCTGGTGAATAGCACGGCGCTGGCATCGCGCAGCAAGCGGTACTCGGACCACGGCCAGTACAGCCACTTCTTCAGATGCTTGAGCGGATAGGTGCGCTTGAACCATGGATCGAGCATGCCGTGCGTAAACACGAAATACGGAACGCGCGAGCGCCGCAACGCGCGCCACGCACCAAAGCTGTGGTACTGCCAAAGGCCGTTGACGATGACCGCGTCGTAGCGCTGCGCGTTGGCACGCAGCCACGGCACGAGACGCGAGTTGTAGCGGTAATGTCCCGCCGAAGGGCCGATCGCGTGCACCGGCAGCGAAAACGCGGCAACGTGCGCCTCGCCTGGATCGTCGAGCGACAGCACATCGACGGTATGGCCCGCGGCACAGAGCCACGCGCCCGACTGACGCACCGCTTCCACCGTGCCGCCCAGCTGGGGATTCGTCGAAGGCAGGATATGCAATATTTTCATGCGTGAGTCCCTATGGATTCCTCATGAGTGACGACAGGCCCTGCATCCAGGCCCACCGTGGCAATAAGCTTGCGCGTCATCTCGTCGATACTGAAGCGTGCCGCGTTGTCGAGGCCGGCCAGCGTCATGCGTTCGAAGTTCGCGGCCGCCACCAGTTGCGCCGCGCGCGCGGAGTCGGCGGGATCGAAATAGACCGCCGCCGCGCCGCCCACTTCCGGCAGTGGATCGATGCCGGAAGCGAAGACCGGGCAACCACATGCCTGCGCCTCGATCACGGGCCAGCCAAAGCCTTCGTTCAGCGACGGAAAGATCATTGCCTGCGCACCCGAGTAAAGCGCGACGAGCAGCGCGTGCGAAGCATCCTCGACCGTGTGCACGCGCGCGGCGAATCCGCCTGTCGCGATCACCTCGCGCATCGCCGCGTCGGGAGACGGTCCCACAAAGACCAGTTGCGCGTCGGCAAAACGCGGCATGCGCTGTAAATGCGCAAAGATGCGCGTAACGGCAACGCGATTCTTGCGCGGATGATCGGAGCCAACATGCAGAAAGTAAGGATGCCTTTTCAATTCCCCATAACCATCGGCTTGCAGAACAGCGCGCCAGTCCGGATCGGGATGGAACGCGCTATGCAAGGCATTGCGCACGACAGACGTGCGCCTGGCAAGGTCCTCACGCAGCTCCAGCAGATGCGTGCGCGTCAAATCCGATACGCAGACGATGCGCCTCGCGCGCGCCATGCCGTGAAAATTCAGCGCCTGCAGCACCTTCCCCGTAAAACCGGTATGCCAGCCGTCGACGAGCCCGCGCGCGGCCTGGATCGCGATCACGTCGTGGCAGGTGATGCTGCTGCGCTCGCGCGGCAGCCAGAACAGATACAGACCGTTCGAGTGATCGCAGACGTGCGTGCGCTCGAAGCGGCGCGCGGCGAGCGCGAGCGAGAACGGAAAGATCACGAACTTGTCGATATAGCCGATCCACTTCGCCAGCCCCGACACCGACGCGTTCGCGCGCAGCAACACCTGGCGCGGCGCAATCAGTTCCACCTCAACGCCCGCCGCACGCAATCCGCTCATCAGCATCTGCGCGTAGGCCAGCATGCTCTTCTGGCCATCGGCGGGATAATTGCCTACCAGCAGCACTTTCATGAGCGCGCTCCCCAGTTCAGCATCGGTTCGTCGACGGGCGATATCGAGGGCAAGGCCCGTGTCGAACACAAGGCGAGACCCAGCGCGATATAGCCGAACGCGTTCGCGCTCACCTGCCCGCTCACCGGCCACGACGACATTCCATAGGCGGTCGTCGCCCACATCAAGAGCGGCAGTGTCTCGCTGCAACGCACGAGCCGCACGAGGCTGCGCGATACGCCCACTGCGAATATCAGGCACTTGGCGAGCAGCCACGCGAAACCCACCACGCCCATTTCCAGCAGCACGCGCGCGGGTTCCGACTCCGCCAGTTCGAACGCGTTCTCGCCGGTCAGCAGCACCGATCCCGCATTGGTGCCCGCGCCCAGTCCGTGGCCGACGAAGGTCATTTCCTTGCGCGCGGCCGGTTCGCCGAGCAGTTCGGTTTCGATCCGCCCCATCACGTCTTCGTCGGCGGCAGCGGTCTGAAAGCGTTCCTGTGTAGCAACGAGCGCATCGCTGAACATGCCGAGCGTGAGCGCAAGCGCGACTACGGCCAGCACGGTGCGCGCGATCGACTGCAGCAAGGCCTTGCCCGTCTTCGCCGCGCCAAAACCCGCGAGCGTCTGTACGGCGAGCAGCGCGCCGAAGAACATGATCGAAGCGCGCGATCCGCTCACGAGCGTCGAAATCGCCACGGCGATAAACGCAAGCACCGCGAGCCACCCGCGCCGATATAAACGTATGCCGTTCCATGCGGTGCTGATCGCCAGCGGCGATACCACCGCGATGAAACACGCGAAGCCCATCGTGAACGTGAAGGTGCCGCTCACGCGCACGATGTCGGCGCTCACGCGAAAGATCGCGTCCTCCTCGGTATCGGGCTGCACGTTGAGCGGCGACGACGGCGGCAGAAAATGCTGGAGCATCACGAGCGGCGTCATCACGACCCCGAGCACGATCATCAGACGCATCACACGAACCACCTCAAGCGTGGTGAGCGTGCAGGCCATCGCCAGCGCCATCCAGAAGTACAGCAGCCAGAAGCGCAGGCCCAGCAGAAAAAGCACGATCGGCCCTTGCAGCACGACGATCTGGAACAGCCCCCAGCCCGCCACCACGAAGGTCCACGCCAGCAGGCATTGCGTGGCGAACGGCATCGCTGCGAACCGTCCCTGCAGCGCGGCGCGCATCACCAGCGTGAAGGCAGCGGCGTCGCGACACAGCAGCAGCGGGCTGGTGAGACCGGGCGCAATCCATTTGCGCACCGCGCCTTCAAACACCGTCACCAGAATCACGGTCAGCACGAGCAGGAAATCGAAGCGCAACGGCTCGCGCTCGCCAGGGTTTGCAGAAGACGTGGAAAGTCGCATCGCTTATCCCAGGGTCTCGGCGATCAGATCGGCGACGCGTGCGCGATACGCGCGCCACGTAAAGTAGTGCGAAGCCGCAAGCGCACTCTCCGACGCCGCGCGTATCGAGCGGCGGTCCAGCACCTTTTCGCGCATCGATTGATAGATCGCCTCGCCGGTCGGCTCGATCACCCAGCCGCTATCGGGAAAACGCGTGATGACTTCGCGTGCGCCCGTCATCGTCGAAACAATCGCGGGCGTGCCCGTCGCCATCGCCTCCACCACAACCATGCCAAAGGCGTCGAAGCGCGATGGCAGCAACAGGCAATCGGCCTCGGCAAACAAGGCGTAAAGCTCTTTCTGCGGCACGCCCGCGAGGCATCGCACGTGCGGCACCTGCTTCGCGAGCGTGAGCCATTGCGGCTCTTCGCTGCCGCCCACCAAGGTGAGATCGGCGCAATGCGCTTCAGCATTCAGGCGTGCGAACGCATCGAGAATCAGATCGATCGACTTGCGCGAAGACAGCGTGCCCGCAAAGATAAACTGCACCGGGCGCGCCGTATCGGTGCGCCGCGCCACGCCAGCGGGAAGCTCCGCGCCCAGCAGCACCGATCTCACCTTGCGCTCGTCCACGCCCGCACGCAGATACGATTCGCGCGCCATATCCGAGCAGGTAATGACGAGATCGGCCAGTTGCACTTCCTCGTCCTTGCGGCGATTGATCTCGTCGATATAGCCATTCGAGGGCACGTCGATCAGACGCTTCGCATCTTCGTGATGCAGCGAAGGCGCGTCGAGAATGCAGGTCGCGCCCACTTCGCGCGCGGCCTTGAAGGTATGCCACGCCGAATTTTCGTAGCCCACGACGGCAGCCGGTTTCAATGCGCGCACCTGCTGCGCGACCCACCAGTCGAACCAGTGAAACACGCGATGCGTGTAGTCGTGACGCGTGGGCGCGGTGCGCGCAAGTGAGCGCGCACGCAACAGCATCTGCCACCACACGGGATGGCGGCGCAACGCCTGTGGCACGTCCGTGCCGCGTATTTTCCTGCGCCATTGCGCGGGCATATACGTACTCGCCTTGTCGCCCGCACATTGCACGGGCACGCCTGACCAGAAGGTCTGCAGCATGCCGCGCTCGTAGAGTCCCCACGCAAGCTGATGCGAATGCTGCAAGCCCGGATGAAAGACCGCGACCGTCTTGCCGCGCTGCGCCGCGTGTATGGCTGCACCGTTCATGAGGTAATCTCCACGATCTTTTCGATGAGTTGAGCGCTGCGCGCGTGCTCTGCAAATACGCGTGCGCCGATAAGCGCCGAGGTCGTATCGAGCCCATCGCCCGCATCGCGAAAAGCGTTGCGTGTGAGGAAATGGCGCTCCGGCAGCGGATAGTGCGTGGGCACCGGATAATTGCCCACGCCGTCGAAGATCGATACGGGCGCAACGCCGTGGCAGGCATAGGCCGCGTAGACACCCGACTTCGACGCCTGCCCCCAGGGCGTGTTGAAAAAGCCCCATTTCGCGCGCATCAGGCGTTGCGAGATCGCCTCCGACGGCAATGGCCCGGTCGCCTCAAAAGGCCAGGGCATGAACGCCTGCGCGATGCTGTCGAGCCACGCGCCGCCGCTGCCGATATCGATCACGCGTTCGATATGGCCGCGCCCCAGCTGCTCCAGCAACGCGGGCAACGCTTCGCGATAAATCTCTTCACGCGTGCGCGCGGAGCCGAACACCACCGCCACGTCCTCGCGCTCGCGCCATGCGTTCACCGCCTCGGGCTCGCCCACGTTCGAAAACGTTGGCGCGTAGATCGCGCGCTCGCCCATGCGCTCGACGCCCCATGTATAGGCCCAGTCGGTATTGAAAAACGCGTAATCGGCCAGTTCAGCCACACGCTCGCAGATGCGCCGCTGCATCGGCGCGAGCCAGTACGCGCTCGACAATCCGCGCGCGACCAGCACCCAGAGTTCGTGAAAGTAGACGACCACTTTCACGCCCCGCGCGCGCGCCGCATCGACGAAGGCCGGCAGCCAGAGCGGCACGCCCTTGCGGCTGAAACCGTAGATCGACAGTTGCAGGATCCACACGTCGCCGGGCACCACGGGCACCGTGCGCGCGGCGGCGCGGTTGGGCACCGCATAACGCTGCGCGTCCTGCTGGCGCTCGCGCAGCAGCTTGACGAGCACGCCCGAGTGATCCGAGACGCCGCAACCGTGCTCCTTGATTTCGGGTTGAACGATGCGAAAGCTGGTCATGGGGGCGCGGTCCTCGCGTTCCAGGGGCGTTATCGGGTTCAGGCGCTCGCCAGGCCGCGCACGGGCGTTTCCCCGGCGTGCGCCCCAAGGAACGCGTGGTAGGCGCGCGCGAGCCCATCCACGAGCGCGACGCTCGGCTGCCATCCCAGCGCACGCAGGCGCGCGCTGTTCATCAGCTTGCGCGGCGTGCCGTCGGGCATCGAGGTATCAAACTGCACCTCGCCGTCGTAATCGACCACGCCCGCAATCGTCTGTGCGAGTTCCGCGATCGTCACATCGCTGCCAAAGCCCACGTTGATATGGCTTTGCATCGGCGCCGTGCATTGGCCGTATTGCGTGCGATCCATCTCCATCACGTAGACGCTCGCCGCCGCCATATCGTCGACATAGAGGAATTCGCGGCGCGGGCGGCCCGATCCCCACACCTGCACCGCGCGATCGCCCTTGTCGCGTGCTTCGTGAAAGCGGCGGATCAGCGCGGGCACGACATGGCTCGTCTGCATGCTGTAGTTGTCGCCCGGTCCGTAGAGATTGGTCGGCATCACGCTGCGATAGTCGGTACCGTGCGACTCGCCGAACTGGCGGTTATAGCTCTCGCACAGCTTGATGCCAGCGATCTTCGCGATGGCGTATGGCTCGTTGGTAGGTTCGAGCTTGCCGCCAAGCAGCGCGCCTTCGTCGATCGGCTGCTCCGCGAACTTTGGATAGATGCAACTCGAGCCGAGAAACAGCAGGCGTTGCACGCCGGCGCGCCACGCCTCGTGGATCACGTTGGCCTCGATCATCAGGTTCTGATAGATGAAGTCGGCGGGATAGTGATCGTTGGCGAAGATGCCGCCCACTTTTGCGGCGGCCAGATAGACCTCGTCGATCGCTTCGTCTTGAAAGAACGCACGCACCGCCTGCTGGCTCGTCAGATCGAGTTCGGCATGCGAGCGTGTGACGAGTTCGACGTCCGGGCGCAGCGTCAGGATGCGCGCGATGGCCGCGCCCACCATGCCGCGATGGCCCGCGATATAAACGCGCTTACGTTTGTTCTGCATGATCCGCTCCTTTACTTTCCTTGGTGCCCGCATTCATTCGTGATAGTCGTAGACGACATAGCCGTGCTCTTTCACCAGCTCGTCGCGACTGGCCAGCTCGTAGTCGGACCAGATCATTTCCTTCACCAGTTGCGCGAAGCTCGTGGTGGGTTCCCAGCCCAGTTTCTGTCTGGCCTTGGATGGGTCGCCCAGCAGCGTTTCCACTTCGGTGGGCCGGTAGTAACGCGGATCGACGCGCACGATCACATCGCCTGGCTTCACGTGCTTGCCATCGTGCACAGCCGCCACGGTGCCGGTTTCCTCGACGCCGTCTCCGCTCCACGCGATCTCGATGCCCAGTTCCAGCGCCGCCGCATCGACAAAATCGCGCACGCGGTACTGCACGCCGGTGGCGATCACGAAGTCCTCGGGATGGTCCTGTTGCAGCATCAGCCATTGCATCTGCACGTAGTCGCGCGCATGGCCCCAGTCGCGTTTTGCATCCAGATTGCCCAGATAGAGCGTCTTTTGCAGGCCCAGCTTGATACGCGCGATGGCGCGCGTGATCTTGCGCGTAACGAAGGTCTCGCCGCGATTCGGGCTTTCGTGATTGAAGAGGATGCCGTTGCACGCGTACATGCCATACGCTTCGCGGTAGTTCACCGTGATCCAGTAGGCGTAGAGTTTGGCCACGGCATACGGGCTGCGCGGATAGAACGGCGTGCGCTCGGTTTGCGGCGTCTCCTGCACAAGCCCATAAAGCTCCGATGTCGATGCCTGATAGAAACGCGTTTCCTTAGTCATGCCAAGGATGCGGATCGCTTCCAGAATCCGCAGCGTACCGGTGCCGTCGGCATTGGCCGTGTATTCCGGCTCTTCGAACGACACCGCGACGTGACTCTGCGCTGCGAGGTTGTAGATTTCCGTGGGCCGCACGGACTGGATAATGCGGATGAGATTGGTCGAGTCGGTCAGATCGCCGTGATGCAGCACGAAGTTGCGGCCCTTCTGATGCGGGTCCTGATACAGATGGTCAATACGGTCGGTATTGAACAGCGAAGCGCGGCGCTTCACGCCGTGGACTTCATAACCCTTGTCGAGCAGCAGCTCCGCGAGATACGAGCCGTCTTGCCCCGTGATGCCGGTAACCAGTGCAACCTTGCGTTCCATGATGGCGCTCTCCAGTGTGCGTGTGGTGTGGCTGATTCAGTGCAATTCCACGGCGTCTGCCGCGTAGGTGGGGAAATTCGAGCCGTAGCCAAAGGGGCCGCGCGGCACGTCGGTGAGCACCACGCCCTTCACGGCAATGCCGCCATGACGCAACCGCCGCACGGTCTCGCCGATGCCGGAGAGCGCATCGCGGCCATGGCGGCACACCAGCAGCGTCGCGCCCGCACGGCGCGCGATCAGCGCGGCGTCGGTCACGGCCAGCACCGGCGGCGTATCGATCAGCACGACGTCATAGCGCGCGGATAGCTCGTCGAGCAGCGAGCGAAAGCGCTCGCTCATCAGCAGTTCAGAGGGATTCGGCGGCACCGTGCCTTGCGGCAAGGCGTCCAGGCCCGGCAACACGTTGCGCACCAGCGCGCTGTCGAGATCCGCGCCCGCGATCACGTCTGAAAGCCCAGGCCGGCGGCGGATGTTGAGATACTCGTGAATATCTCCGCGCCGCATATCGCCATCGACGATGATGGTGCGCTTGCCGCCCAGCGCGAGCACGGCGGCGAAGTTCACCGACACGAACGACTTGCCGACCTTGTTGCGCGGCCCCGTGATCGCGACGATGTTGTTGCTGGCCGCAAGGAGTCCGAACTGCATCGCCGTGCGCAGGTTGCGGATACCTTCGATCGCCACATCATGCGCGGCGCAGCCGGCCAGAACATGCTGGGCACGCGTGCCACGCTTCATCGCTTCATAGATCTTCAGTTGCGCGGGGCTGCGCGGTACGACCGCATAGACCGGCACGCCAATCACGTGCTCGATTTCCTTCGAGTTTTCCACGCCGCCGAATACCATCTTGCGGCACAGCGCGATGCCCACGCCCACCAGCACGCCGAGCAGCGCAGAAAACACCAGAATCACCGAGCGGTTCGGACGCACCGGATACTCAGGCGGCGAAGCATGATCGACCACGCGCACGCTGCCCACCTGCCCCGCCTTCACCACGCGCAATTGCTGCGCGCTGTTGAGCAGGTTCGTGTACAGCTGCGTATCAACGCGTACGTCACGCATCAGGCGCAGCGCGTTCTGCTCGGTGTTGGGCATCTTCTCCACGCGTGCGGTGAGATCGGCCATCTGGTCGCGAAGCGTGCCCATCTGCGCGTCGAGCGCAGCCACAGCGGGGTGTTTGGGCGTGAAGCGTTGCAGCATCTCGTCGCGCTGCTGCTGTAGATCGACGAGTTTGGTCTTGTCATCCACCACTTGCTGGAGCAGCAGACGGCTTTCCTCGCTCAGATCGACCGAGCCGTTTTCATTGCGAAAGCGGTTGTACTTTTGCTCGGCGTCGTCGAGTTCGGCGCGCAGTTGCGGCAACTGTTGCTCGAGAAATGCGAGCGTATGCTCAGCTTCGCCGGAGCGGCTGTCGACGTTCTGCTTCACGTACTGCTCGGTGATCGTGTTAAGGATCAGCGCCGTTCGCGCGGCGTCGTTGCCGTGCAGACTCACGCCGATCATGCCCGACTGTTTGGCCTTTTCCGCCACCGTGAGATGACTTTGCAGATCGCCCGTCGCGTGTTCGAGCGACACCTTCGTCACGCCGAACTGCGTGCCTGGCCGCGCCACCAGCGTATCGACGCGCATCGTCACGGTGTCGCTCCCGAACTGCGCCGTTGCCGTCGTGCCCGCGCGGCCGTTCAGCACCAGTTGGCCGCTTTTCGTCACGAGGCTGTACGCATCGCCGCCCTGCGCGACCAGCACCACGCCCTCGCGCGCAAGACGCGGCGGCAGATCGAGCGCGCTGATCGCCACCTGTTCGCCGCCCCACGCGTATTGCGCGAGACCGAAGCGCGGCGGCGCCAACTCGCCGGGCGGAACACGGCGCGCGAGCGCCGCGCCAATCAGCGGAAAATAATGCGGCTGCACGTCGATATCCAGATGCAGCCGCGACACCGCCTGGCCGACCACGAGGTCCGAGCGCAGCAATTCGATTTCGGCGGCTGCGGTACCGCCTTTGTCGAAGATCGAAGCCAGCTCGCCCAGCGAATCACGGTCTTTCGACGACAACTGGTTGTCGAGAATCTGGATCAGCGACTGCGCTTCATATACCGGCGTGGCGACGAAGGCATAAAGGCCGCCAAGCAACAGCGCAAGGACCGTCATCGCGAGAATGAGGCGCCAGCTCTCGGCGATGCGCGAAAACCACATCGACAGCGGCACATCCGTTTGCGCGGCGAGCGGCTGCGTTTCCACCGGCGCCACCGCGCTCAGGTGCTCGGCAGCGGGCTCTCGTACGAGGCGAGGAGTAGGTGCGTTCATTTCGTCAACACCGCTGCGGTAAGGCCCGCGTTAATGGCCGGAAGAAGGAGGTTCAGCACGCGCGAGAGGCGTACGAGCCCATTGCTGTCGACATAGACGACGTCGTTCGACTGGAGCTGGAACTGGTTGGCGAGAATCATCGAGACCGGCGAGCGCGCGTCGAGGTGATAGACCTGCGGCTGGGTACCTTCCGCGCCGCGAATCACGTAGAGCTGCTGCGGATCGGCGGTATTGGCGTTGACGCTGCCAGCCTGCGAGATCGCATCGCTCAACATGAGCTTGCCGTTGCGCATCGGCACGGCTGTCACTGGCTTCGACACTTCGCCCATCACGTAGACGCCGTTTTCTTCGCGCGCCACCACGCGCAGCAGGTCGCCGTTGCGCAGCCGGATGCTTGCGGGGTCTTCGCCGCGCGCGAGCATGGCGGGCAGATCGAGCCGATACGACTTGCCATCGCGCACCAGCACCATCTGGCTCTGGTCCGCGTTCTTCGTGAAGCCGCCGGAGCGCGAGACCGCCTGATAGAGCGTCATCGGCACGTCGTTGATCGCGAGCGAGCCGGGCGTCTGCACTTCGCCGTCTACATAGATCTGCTTGGAGCGGTACGAAACGATCCGCACCGTCACCTGCGGCTTGTTGTAGACCTCGGAAAGCCGTTCATGCACGAGGCGCTGCACATCCTCGATATGCATGCCCGCGACGTGTTCCCGGCCCACATAGGGGAACTGTAGATAGCCATCCTGATCAATCACGAAGCCAGGAGCCGGGTCGGCGGAACGTTGCGCCGACACGCTGTTGGCCTGACCGCTTTGCGCGGCGATCAGTTCGGGATGGTCCCAGACGGTGATGTCGAGCACGTCGCCAGGGCCCAGCGTGTAGTGAGCAGGCTGGTTCGACGCTCCGAGTGTGGCCCAGGTATTGTCGGGCGCTGTGGCCGCACGCAATTGCTGGATCACGCGCAGATTGATTTCGGTGATCGGTATATCGGTTTGCGCCTGCGCTGAATTGCTGTCCGTCCCTTCGCCGGTCGGCAAGGTGGCCGGTTGCGACATGCGCATGCCCGGCGCAGTGGAGCAACCCGTGAGCGCGCTGGCAACCGCGAGTATGGCGATGAGCGCCGCGAGTCCGCCACGGCCCAGGCGGCGAGACTGCGTTGCCCGTGCGCGCAGCGCGCCGCGTGCTCTCTGGCACGCGTGCAGCACGGCGGCAACGATGAATCCTTCCAGCATCTGGATGAACACGATCATTCTTCCCCAACGTAAAGAGGAAATGAAGGACGACGAACGAAGGCCCCGGAACAGGTGCAAGCTGTGAACCGCCACACCCACCACCCTCCGATCGCGTCACCGATGAAAGCGCGATCAATACGCGTTGCTGTGCACGAGCCCCTTGAGAATGGTGGCCGCGACAATGCGCATGTCGAGCGCAAACGACCAGTGGTGGAGATAGTAGAGATCGTGTTCGACGCGGCGCTCCATCTTTTCCACGCGATCCGTCTCGCCGCGATAGCCGTTGACCTGCGCCCAGCCCGTGATACCCGGCTTGATGCGATAACGATGGATATAGCCGTTGACGACCTTGCGATAGAGTTCGTCGTGCTCGATGGCATGCGGACGCGGACCGACCACGGACATTTCACCGCGCAGCACGTTGTAGAACTGCGGCAGCTCATCCAGGCTCGTGCGACGCAGAATCCCGCCCACCCTGGTGATGCGCGAATCGTTGCGCGTGGCCTGCATGACCTGGCCCGCGACTTGCGCATGCTGGCGCATGGTGCGGAACTTATAGATGCGGAACACGCGGCCATCCGCGCCCATGCGCTTTTGCGTGAAGAACACCGGACCGCGCGAAGACAACTTGACGGCAATGCCCACGGCGATGAACACCGGCAACAGCGCCAATAGCGCGGCCGCAGCAAATAGCCGGTCAAAGAGTTCTTTCTTGGCAAGCGCGTGAGCCGGCATGGGCGAGGCAACCAGATTCATCGCAGGCATGCCGATGAGATCGATCATCGCGCTGCCGAACAGCGCCATGCTGCGCACGTCCGGAATGAAGCGCACGTTCACGAGGTCGTCGCGAAACGCATTCACGCATTGCAGGATCGTCTGTTCCTCGCACAACGGCAGCGCGAGCCACACTTCCTGAATGCCATTGCGGCGCACGAAATCGACGAAATTCGTGAAGTGCGCCGGGCCCGCAAAAGCCGGTACGCCGATGATCTGCGCACCGCCCGCCGGCTTCGCATCGAACGCCGCCATGGCACGAAAGCCGGTGGCGGGCGCCTGCTGGATGCGCTCGACGATATGCTGGCAGTGTTCGCCGCAACCCACGATCGCTACGTTGCGCAGGTTCATGCCCGCATGGCGCGCACGCGACAGCGCCGCGCGCACGATCAAACGCACGCCCACCATCGCGCCCGCCGTGTAGGCGATCCACCAGGTGAACCACAGGCGCGAGACGGCATCCGCGCGATGCACCGCGAACATCATGACCAGCGCGCAGGCGGCCACCATCATCCAGGCCAGAAAGACCTGCGAAACAAGGCGCAAGATCGAGCGGCCACGCCACGATTGATAGACGCCGAACACCGGAAACACCGCCAGCGTGAATGCGCAGGCAAACAGGGCGAACGCGCCCTCCACGCCCTGCGAAACGCTATCGGCTGCGTGCAGGCTGGTGGCCAGGCGCGCGCAGACAACAATCAGCGTGACGTCCAGCACGCGTGCAAGCAAGCCTTGCACGCCGCCAAACGATGCCGGGGATTCCGGCACGAACTCGATGGTACTCATGGCCCGGCTCTCCAGTTGTGGGCGCAACGAATGCGCCCAGTGCGGCTTGACTGCGTTCAGGCTCGGCCATAGGTATCGTCGAAGCGCACGATATCGTCTTCGCCCAGATACGCGCCCGACTGCACCTCGATGATTTCGAGCGGCAATTTGCCGGGGTTTTCCAGCCGATGACGCACGCCGATCGGAATGAAGGTCGATTCGTTTTCGCTCAACATGAACTGCTCGTCGCCGCGCGTGACGAGCGCCGTGCCGCTCACCACGACCCAGTGCTCAGCACGGTGGTGATGCAGTTGCAGCGAAAGCTGCGCGCCGGGCTGCACGACAATGCGCTTGACCTGGAAGCGTGCACCTTTGTCGATCGAGTCGTAATAGCCCCAGGGACGGCGCACCTTGCGGTGCGTGTTGGCTTCGGGCGCGTGCAGCGCCTTGATCTTCGCCACCACGCCCTTGACGTCTTTCACGCGCGAGCGGTCGGCCACCAGCACGGCGTCGTCGGTTTCGACCACCACCACGTTGCTCACGCCCAGACAGGCCACCAGTCGGCCTTCCGAATGCGCCAGGCTAGACGTGGAGTTCTCGAACATCACGCGGCCACGTCCCACGTTGCCGTCCACGTCCTTGTCGAGCGCATCCCACACGGCGTCCCACGAGCCCAGGTCGGACCAGCCCGCGTCGAGCGGCACGACCACGCCGGGCGCCAGCGCCGGATCGGTGCCCAGACGCTCCATCACCGCGTAATCGATCGAATCGGACGGCGAGGTCTTGAAGTACTCGCGATGCGGACGGAAGAATGCGCCGTCGTGCTGCCCCGACACGTAGGCCGCCATGCAGGCTTCGTGCATCGCGGGCTGCAGATGCTGGAGCGTGTCGAGCCAGACCGATGCGCGCACAACGAAAATGCCGCTGTTCCACCAGTAGTCGCCGGTATCGACGTAATGCGCCGCCAGTTCCGGCGCGGGCTTTTCGACAAAACCCGCGATATTGCGCGCGCCTTCTTCCAGCGGCGTGCCCAGGCGGATATAGCCGAAGCCGGTATCGGGCCGCGTCGGCGGCACGCCGAGCGTGGCGATGGCGCCTGCCTCCGCGTGGCGCGCGGCGCGACTCACGGCGCGCTGGAAGGCGGCGAGGTCGCCGATCGCGTGATCGGCCGGCATCGCCACGACGATGGCGTCACCGCCCTGCGCACACGCGGCGGCACAGGCCAGCGTGAGCGCGGGTGCGGTGTCGCGCCGCTCGGGCTCGACGATGATCGCGGCCTTCGCGCCGCCGGCGCGGGTCTGCTCGGCGGTCAGGAAGCGATGTTCGTCGCCGCACACAACGATTGGCTCGGGCACGATCTCCCATGGCGTGGGAAAGCCGTCGAGGCGGCGCATCGTCGATTGCAGCAGGGTGTCCTGACCAATCACGCCAATCAGCTGCTTCGGGAACTGCTCGCGTGACATCGGCCATAGCCTCGTACCCGCGCCGCCCGCCAGCACCACGGGCACGATGCGCAGCGTGGGAACATGCGTCATGGGCGCGCCCGGCGTACTCACGTCGAGCACGTCAACGGTCACGAAAACGCCCGAACGAGTGGTCTCCATGGGCTTAGCGATCTTTCCGTAATCGATTTCCATCACTTCGTACTCCTATGATGTATGGCGAGTTAAAACCGCCGGGGCAGCGCCGCGCATGCGCGCGCGCGCCTCGCCCGTCGTCGAAGAGGAATGCGTGTACTGTCTTCGCCTCGCGCGGCGTTGCGCCGCGCGTTACGTACCGTTAGCGCAGGATCGCGCTATGAGGAGGATTCGCCAGAGGGGCGTTTATTGGCCGATGATGTCGTCCACCCGAACGCGATGACGGCTACGATATTCCGTGGGCGAAACACCCAGGCGGCTGCGGAAGACCTTGGAAAGGCGGTCGCCATCGCGCATGCCGCTACGCCGTGCGATCTTGTCCACCGGCAGATCGGTGTTGACGAGCAACTGGCACGTCAGTTCGAGCCGCACCTGCAACAGATAGTCCGAAGGCGTCATGCCGAGCACGTCCTTGAAGCGCCGCAGGAAATTGCGCTCGCTCATCGCGAAGGCCTGCGCCGCGTCCGCCACCGAAATCGCGCGCTCGCAGTTCTCCTGCAGCCAGCGCGCGGACGCCCACACCTTGTCGCCCGAAGTGGGCCGCGAGGCATCGGCAAACAGCGCGGAAAGCCGCGTGGAAAGACTCGGCAGCGCGCGCTCGCCCACCTTGCGCGCGGCGTCGGCGCCCATGTCGCGCCGGATCAGCACGAGCGCTGCACGCAACGCCTCGTGATGATCGTCGGCGTTCGCGTCCTCTTCCGGGCCGGCAAAACGCACGCGCTGACCAAACGGCGCACCGCCCTGCTCCGATTCAAGACCTGCCGCCTTCAATAACTGATGGCCTTCGCCGATCGCGCGCACTTCGTCGCTGGCCGGCACGACGCGATGCAGCCATGCCTTCAGCCGTGCATCGCCCAGAGCGTTGGCCACCGCGCGGCCACCGCCGATAAAAAGCGCGTCGAAACCGCGGATGCACGAATCGCCCACTTCGTCGATCGCGGACGTCGCCAACTGGAGCGACGACGAACAGGCCACCGCTCCCCCCTGCGTCGAGAGCAGCCATACACGATACGGCAGCGTCTTCGCGCCTTCCGACATTGCAATATCATTGGCCAGTTGAAATACCTCAGCCACCATCCCCGCGCCTAGCAGGGAAAAACCTTCGAACAGCACAATCCCGATTTGCCGAGTAACACTTTCCCGGGTGACTCGCGTCGCAGTGTTTCTAGCCGACAGCGACGCGGTCGAACCTCGATCATCTATAACGACGTATGCCATGACTGTTCCCCAATGTGGACGGTCCGCTGGCTCCCTTGTTTCGCATTCCGCGATGCGATTTTATTGTTCCGTGTGCAGTGCATCATAGCTTGCCGAAATGCATTGCGCGTGACGTGACCGATTATGGCGAGGTGTTGGCGGATCAATAAATCGGATAGTTATGTGCGCCTTCGCACATTGATAAGACAAGGCCCGGGCCCAATCATCGGCTAAATCGGTTGAAAGTCACTTGATAAACAAATTGCCGTTTGCGGGATGAGGTCGAAGAATGCACACCACACCCAGACACTTCCATGCTGCAAGGCAACACGACAATAATGCCTGTAAATAGGGCTTACTGGCCGATTTTAACCATTGCCTGGCGCCGCAAATACCGGGCGCATTATTTGTCTGATTAAAACTCTCAATCCTTTCGTATCCCGTCAAACAGGCCTGCTAAAAGCGCCCAAAGCATTAACCGTTCCAGTTGAGGTAATTTTCCCGCTTTTTCATCCGATGAAAAACGTAATCAATCGAATGGCGAAAACGGGTTTTCCCGTACTTTCCCTTTCCGTGTGAATAAAGTGCGAAAAAAACACGGGAAAAATTGCTTTTGTATGGTGCATGGCAAAAAAACGTGCGGACGCATTTACCGCTCGTGAACCCTGGGTGGCCGATCAAGGCGAATGCTTGGCGTCGAAGGGAGTGAGGCGCGTAGTAAGGTGGGCCGAAAGCTTTGAAGCGGGCCGCGTCAGAATAGAGGCGGCGATTCCTGGCGGTACAGCATGCGCGCTCTAAATAAAAGGCCACGCCATGAAGGAAGGGGTAACGACTAAAAGCGGCCTCATCAACGAATTCGTCAGGGAATTCGTCGGGGTTGTGCCTGCCGATCTGCTTGCGAGCATCAATGCCAGCATCGAGGCTGCGCGTCATGAATGGCAACCGCCAGACGGGCGGCGCGCATCGGCGAGCGCAGACCAGTTTGCCGACGCACTGCGCCTGCACGACGCCTTCAGCGCGATGGAAGCGCAGGTCTGCGCGGCGGCGCGCCTCTGGATGGGCCAGACGCTGGCGCGCGAGGCAAACGACGCGCCCATTCATGTGCTGCGTTGTGTCGGCCCCCGCATGTCCGCGCAAAGCTATCTGCGTCATTTCGATTCGCACGTCCTTACCGTGCTGATTCCACTGCAATGCGCGCCCGACGGCGACCAGAACGGCGATTTGATCGTCCACATACGCCGCAGCGAACCGCTTGCGCCGCTCATGCATCTGATTACCAAGGCGTGGCTCTTTTTCGAACACGGCCTGCCGTTCGGGCTGCGCCGCGCGCTTGTCAATAGCGGCTTCGGCATGCGTCATTGCGAGCGCATTCGTTGCGAGCCAGGCAACGCCTACGTGTTCAACGGCTTCGTCACGCTGCATCACAATCTGCATGTGGCAGCCGGCGAGCGCCGCTCCCTCATCATCCATCACTACGATGCGGGTCTTGAGGCCCGATTGCGCACCATGCTGCGCGCTGTGCGCCATATGCGCGACCGCTTTGCTGGGTACTCCTGATCTATCGACGACATCTCTCCAGCGATTGTCCGATCGTCGCGAGATCCTGGCGGGCGCGCACGCATTTTGCCGCCCCATAATCGGCCACGCATGAGGATGTTCCGGTAGTTCCCACAGCGCGCACGGAGGCCCAGTGAAGATCCTGATCTACGGCATCAATTACGCACCGGAAATGACCGGGATCGGCAAATACACTGGCGAAATGGCCGCGTGGCTCGCCGCGCGCGGTCATCAGGTGCGCGTCGTGACGGCGCCGCCCTACTATCCCGAATGGCGCGTCGCGCAACCGTATTCGGCAAACAGCTACGCGCGCGAAACGCGCGATGGCGTGCGCGTCTCGCGCGCACCGCTCTGGGTGCCGTCGAAACCACGCGGCAAAGGGCGTCTTGTCCATCTCGCGAGCTTCGCGCTGTCGACCCTGCCGCTAATGCTGCGTTTCGCTTTCTGGCGCCCCGACGTGGTGTTCTGCGTGGCGCCCAGTCTGCTCAACGCACCCGTCGGCTGGCTCGCGTCAAGGCTGTGCGGCGCGCACGCGTGGCTACATATTCAGGACTTCGAAGTGGATGCCGCATTCAAACTCGACATCCTGCGCGGTTCGTGGCTCAAGCGCACGGCGCTCGCGGTCGAACGCACGCTGCTCACGCGCTTCGACAGCGTATCGACGATCTCCGGCAAGATGCTCGAGCGCGCCGCCAGCAAGGGCGTACGCGCCGCGCAACTCGTGCGCTTTCCCAACTGGGCCAGTACGGACGCCGTGTTTCCACTGGAGCGCACCAGCCGCCTGAAAGAAGCGCTCGGTATCGCGCCCGATGCGGTGGTCGTGCTCTATTCCGGGAATATGGGCATGAAGCAGGGCCTGGACGTGCTGACCGACGCGACGCTCGCGCTCAAAGATCAGCCCGATCTGGCGTTCGTGTTCTGCGGCAGCGGCCCGGCGCGTGCGGCGATCGAAGCGGCGTGCGGCAAGTTGCCCAATTGCCGCGTGATCGACCTGCGTCCCGTCGAGGAACTGAACGAACTGCTCAATCTCGCCGATATCCACGTCTTGCCGCAACGCGCCGATGCCGCCGACCTGGTGATGCCGTCCAAGCTCACCGGCATGTTCGCTAGCGGGCGCGCGGTCGTCGCCATGGCCAGCCCCGGCACCGAACTGCATGACGTGGTCGCGCCGCGCGGTCTGGTCGTGCCGCCCGGTGACGCGCGCAGTCTCGCCCAGGCCATCCGTGCGCTGGCCGACGATCCGGCGCGGCGTGCGGAGTATGGCCGCGCGGGCCGCATGTTCGCGGTGGCGTCGCTTTCACGCGACGCCGTGCTGGAGGAGTTCGAGGCGCGCCTGCGCACAGTGCGGGCCACGCGCAACGATCCGGGACGTGCGCGCGCCGAGGTCGAAAGCGCGCCTACTGCCGCGCTGGAGGCGGTTCGGGAAGGCAAGCGTCCGGGCTGAACGCCGCCCTTTTTGCGTGCTTTTACTGGCTCCAGATGCAACAAAGCCGGCTCTTTTACAAGAACCGGCTTCATTTCAATCAACCAGCAGATGGGCGGCGAATTCCCGAACGGCGTATCAAACGCCTGATCGTTGCGCTCCGATTGCGGTCAAATCGTTTCCAGCAGTGAACAGCTTAGTCGCGCGGCAGACCGAACGGCGCGTAGTGCGAGCGGCGGATGCGTTCGGCTTCGCGGCTACGCGCAGCGTACGAATAATCAGCATCCATCGGCAGGTAGGGCGACGCGAAAAAGTCGTCCACCTTCTGGAGCAGTGCGAGGATAAAGCTCATGATGACTCCTGGTTAGGCGGAAGTTAAGGGTTTTCCCTGACTGAAAGCATTATAGGGTTTTCCCTGAGCCATTACCAGTGCAGTGCAACAAAAAAACCGCGACGCCGCGTCGCATCCTGTAAACAGGAGACCTATGCGTTGCATCAAGGCAACACATAGGCTTCCTGCTATTTAGGGGTCAAAAGAAATGGCGACGGCGATCAGTTTTTCGCCGTCTGACGCGTGCCCGATTGCGCGTGGGCCTTGGCGGCGGCACGCGAAGCGGCCTTTTCCTTTTCAGCTTTTTCGGCGGCCTTTTCGGCGGCTTTTGCTTTCGCCGCGCGTTCGGCGCGACGCGAAGGCGCGGATGCCGATTGCGCGCGCGCTGGCGTCGGCGCAACGGGCGCGGCAACGACGGGCGCAGTTGCCGCCATCGCCACAACAGGCGGCGCATCCAGGCGCGCCGTGAGCTTGTCCAGCGCGGCCTGCTGGTTCTGGAGCAGCAATTCGATGCGCTGCTGCTGCGCCTGCGCGGCGCTGGAGATGTTGGCGAGCACGATAGTCTGCACCGCCGCGGCGACTGCCGTGACCGCGAGCGCGGCCACTGCCGCCGTCAGCATCCACTTCGTTCTGCGCGCCTGCACGGCTAGCGCGGCAGCGATATCGGCGGGCGGGGTCTTGTCCGCGTGCGCATGCACGGGACCATGCACCGCCGCCTCGAAGTCCGCAGCGTGCACCACCGAGGTCAAATGCGCCGGATTTCCGCTTGCACTCGTCGGCGCGTAGGAAAAACTGCTTGCGGGCTGCGCTGCGGCATCGGGCTGTTCGGTGGCTTCGTTGGCCGCATTTTCCGCATCTGCCGTTTTTGCCGATGCGGGCGGCTCCGCGCTTTCAACCTCGCCTTGCCTCGCGGGCGCATCGGTGACGGCCACGGTGTCGATCGGCGCGTCCTCTTGCGCCTTGTCGGCGTGGAAATAGGGCTCGGTGGCATCGGCCGGCGTGTCCGCCACCAGCGGCGCGGTTTTCTGCCGCGCCGCGCGTCGCGCGGCGGGTGAAGCCATCGCGCGGTTCACTTTCGGGCTGACGCCCTGGTTCGTGCCCTGGTTCACGCCGATGAGTTCCGGCGCGGGGCCGTCTCCAAACAGGTCGAGGGTGGGTTCGGCGGGCTGGCCGCCCAGCGTGGTGCTCGTGGCGGTGTCAGTTGGCGCTGCTCGCCGGGAAGAAGTCGTGCCGCGCGCATTGCGCCCGGCCCCCGACGATTCATGTTCTGCGTTGTCTGCGTAATCTTCTTGATCGGCCATGGGTCAACGATGAGGCTCGCTTCGGATGAATTCGCGTCGCGCGGCGGTCTAGCCTGGCCGCAGCGCGACAGCCGCGATCGCTCGTCGGGCGCGCGTCCGTCGATCGGCCATGCGCCCTGGACAGGCATCTTAGCCGCAAACGTTGCCGATGTGCGTCCCTAAAATATGAAGTATCCATGACGCATCGACGTATCAGTTCTGCGGGCCGTCCTCGCGGAACTCCTTGACCACGTCCAGCTTGCGCAGCGCCGTGCAGATGGCCTCGTACTCCATCGACGACACGCGGGCCAGCACGATCATCACCTCGTCCAGTTCCGGCGAATCGTCGCTCTGCTGCACCACGAACTGCTTGACGCGCGGGCTGGAGGTGCCAAGCGCGTCGTGCAGCGAATGGAACGTGAGCGCGCCGCGCTGGACCAGCAGCGAGATCTGCCGCCGCTGCCGGAAGGTGATGAAGCGGCGCTCCAGCGGCTTGATGCCCGCGAGGATGATGAGAATGATCAGGGTCGCCGCAATCGACGCCGTATAGAGGCCGCCGCCCACCGCGAGGCCAATCGCCGCCACGGACCAGAGGCTCGCCGCCGTGGTCAGGCCGCGCACGATCTCGCCGCGCAGCAGGATCGAACCCGCGCCCAGAAAACCGATGCCCGACACGACCTGCGCAGCCATCCGCGACGGGTCGAGCACGACGTGGTCGGCGCTGAGCACATCGGCGAAACCGAACGCCGAAACGATCATGATGAGCGCCGACCCCACGCACACCAGCATATGCGTGCGCAGCCCGGCGGCCCACGAGAGCCGTTCGCGCTCGAAGCCGATGACGCTGCCCAGCGCCGCCGCGATGATGAGCCGCGAGATGAGTTCCCAGTTGTTCAGCATGGTTGTCGTTCTCCTTGTCGTATTTAGAGAGTTGGTCGCTCGCTCGGGCAGGCGCCACGTGCAGGAGCAAGCTTTAGTAAGGCTTCGATTCGAGACGGGCCGCGCCCCGGCGTACAATCGCCGGCACCGTATTCGCTTCGCGCACACGTCTTCCATGAACGCATTCACCAGCGCAGCCGGTCTGCGCGAACACTACGACCACACCATCCTGCCGCTATGGCGCCAGGCCGGCTTCAACGCTACGCTGCGCCTGCCGCACGAGGCGCTCGACGCCACGGGCGCCACGCCCCTGCCCGACACGCGCTACCGCGCGATGGCCTGCGCCCGCCAGCTCTTCGTGTTCTCGCAGGCCGGCGACGCTGCGCATGCGCATACGCTGTTCGAATCGCTGCGCCATACCTTTGAGGACCGCACGCACGGCGGATGGTTCTACAGCGTCGATCCGCAGGGCGCGCCGCTCGACACCACCCAGGACCTCTACACGCATGCGTTCGTGGTGTTCGCGTGCTCGGCCTACGGTCAGCGTTTTGGGGTGAGCGAGGCGCTCGACACGGCGCGCGAGACCTCCGCGCTGATCCTCGACCGCTTCAAGGCGCCCGAAGGCCTCCTGCATGCCGCGCTCGACGCTTCGTTCGCGAACGTCACCAGCGGGCCGCTGCAGAACCCGTTGATGCATCTGACCGAGGCCTGGCTCGTGGCCCGCGACGCCACCGGCGACACCGCCTTCGACACCGCCATCACGCGGCTTTGCGAAGCGCTCGCGCGCGGCTTCCTGCACGCGCCCACGGGCTGCATCGCCGAATTGCCGCTTGGCGCGGCGGGCAACCGGCTGGAGCCGGGGCATCAGTTCGAATGGTTCTGGCTCGCGGCGCAGGCGGGCGAACAGCGGCTGGGCGCATCGGGCCTGCAGGAAGCGCTCGCGCGCGCCTTCGCGTTTGCGGTGAAGCACGGCGTGGACCCGACCACGGGCGCCGTGGCGGCGGCGGTCGATGAAGCCGGACGCGTAACCGACGCCACCCAGCGCATCTGGGCGCAGACGGAGTATCTGCGCGCGATCGCCACGCACGGCGATCCGGTTGTGCGCGCAACGTTGCAAGGCCAGATCGGCAAGTTCGCCGGGCGCTTCCTGACGCCGCAAGGCTGGGTCGAATGCCGCAGCGCGAATGGCGAGGTGTCCCGTGCCGATATGCCCTCGACCACGCCGTATCACCTGCTCACGGCATATAGCGCGCTCGAACAGCCGGCAAACAGGTAAACGAAAAAGGGCGGCACATGTGGGTCATGTGCCGCCCTTTCAACATCCTCGAGCGATGCCGGTCTGCAACGCTCAGGCCGTCGCGAACGCCCCCTCGGGCTCCTTGCGCGACGCGCTCATCTCGGCGAGATGGCGGCCTTCGGCCAGCACAGCCGGCGAAATCTCGAAGGCCGCAACCGCTTCCGCAAGCTGGCGCGTCTGCTGATGCAGCGAGGCCGCCGCGGCCGCCGCTTCCTCGACCAGCGCCGCGTTCTGCTGCGTCATCTGGTCCATCTGCGACACCGCCGTATTCACCTGATCGATGCCCGCGCTCTGTTCGAGCGACGACGCGCTGATGCCCGCCATCATCTGCGTGGCGCGCGAAATCGAGGTCGACACTTCGCGCATCGACTCGCCCGCGCGCTCGACCAGTTCCGAGCCGCCGCGAATCTGCGAAACCGACTCGCTGATCAGCGTCTTGATCTCCTTGGCCGACTGCGCGCTGCGTTGCGCAAGGCCACGCACCTCGCCCGCCACCACCGCGAAGCCGCGTCCCTGCTCGCCTGCGCGCGCCGCTTCCACGGCCGCGTTGAGCGCGAGAATGTTGGTCTGGAAGGCGATGCCGTCGATCACGCCGATGATCTCGGCGATCTTGTCCGAGCTTTGCGCGATCGCGTGCATGCGCTCGACCACCTCGCCCACCACAGCGCCGCCGCGCGAAGTCGCGTCGAGCGCGGCTTCGGCCAGCGCGTTGGCTTCGCGGGCGTTTTCGGCGGTATTGCGCACCGTGCCGGTCAGCTCTTCCATGCTGGCCGCCGTCTCTTCGAGCGAAGCGGCCTGCGATTCCGTACGCGCCGACAGATCGGCATTGCCGGTGGCGATTTCGTCCGCACCCACGTTGATGCCGCCAGCCGTCTCGCGCACCGTGTGAACCGTGCGCGCAAGGCTCGCCTGCATCATCGAAATGCCGCGGAACAGACGTCCGATCTCGTTATCGCCGCGTGCGCTCACGGTTTCGTCCAGTCGCCCGCGGGCGATGCGGTCGAAGTGGCGGCCCGCTTCTTCGAGCGGCGCGACCACGCCCTTGCGCAGCCCGAAGTGCACGCTGGTAGCCAGCGCAATCAGGCCGAGCAGGATCACGATGCCCACGCTCTGGAACACGGCGAGGCGCGAATCGATCGACTCGAGCGAGTTGCGGCTGGCCGCCGAGCTAAAGCGTGCGAACTCCTGCAACTCGGCCAGATAGGCGTCCTGATACGACTGGGTCGGCTGGTCCAGGAAGGCCTGGATATTGTTCGCGTTGAGGTCGTCCACGAGTTCGGCGAGCGCCTTGTGGTAGACCTGATAACGCTGGCCGAGCGCGGCGACGCGCGCGCGGTCCTCGTCGTTGATCGGCTCGACGGCGTTGAGCGCCTGGAACGACTGGTCGGCGGCGCTCAGTTGCTCCTGGGCGTGGCCGATGATGTCGGTCGGCGCCGCGCCGCCGCCACGGATCAGGCGGGTGCCCGCGCGCGACAGGTTAATGCGCGCGTCCATCAAATGCTGGGTGGTTTCGTTGGCGGCGCTCGCCTGACGCAGAGCGACCTTGGAGAGATCCTTGACGTCGTCGTGCGTGCGGGTGAGCGACCAGAAGCCGAGACCTTCGGTCACGAGCTGGAGCACGCAGAATGCGACTAGAACGCATAGAAGGCCGGATGCGACCTTGATCTTGCTGAACATCTTGAACACCTGGGGTGGCAGTGAGTAGGTAGAGCGCACGCATGTGATCGCGCGCGCCTGCACTGCGTTTACGGCATCGGCAAACGTTGTATTGAGGCTAAAAACGTGAAATTTCAGCATCAAAACGGCGACAGATCGTTTCAGGAACGATTGCAGTGCGCCTGCCGTTCATTCTTGTTGTTTTGCGCAACAATCTAAATGGTGGGCTTGCGTCGATTCACCTTGCGCCGCCGCAACTCGCTTCCTAGAGTGGTTAGGGCAACCATGCGGGCGCAGTCCCAGGGAATCCTTCCATGACCGATCTGGTGGACCGCGCGCGCGGCGCGCTGATGGCGCAGCCGTTCAGCATGCTGCTGGGCACCGAGTTGATGCACGTCGGCCCCGACGAGCTGACGCTGCGCCTGCTGGTACGCGACGACCTCAAGCAGCAGCACGGCTTCGTGCACGGCGGCGTCATCTCCTATCTTGCCGATAACGCACTGACTTTCGCAGGCGCGCTGGCGCTCGGCCCGCGCGTCGTCACGGGCGAGTACAAGATCAACTATCTGAGGCCGGCGCTCTCGGGCACGCTGATGGCGCGGGCGCGCGTCGTCCACGCGGGGCGTCAGCAGGCCACCTGCCAATGCAGCGTGTTCGTGATGGAGGACGGCGGCGAGCGGCTGGTGGCGCTGGCGCAGGGAACCGTCAGCAGAATGGTCGACGCGAACGGCGAGACGGTGCACTCGCCCATGTGACATCGCACGTTGAACGAAAAACGGCCGCGGATGGCGAATCCGCGGCCGTCTGCTTTCTGGCGTGGCTTATTCCGCCGCGCGCGTCTTCTGCGTCTGCTCGCCCAGGCCTTCGATACCCAGGCGCACGGTCTGCCCCGCTTTCAGGAAAACGGGATTCGGCTTCACGCCCATGCCGACGCCCGGCGGCGTTCCGGTGGAGATCACATCGCCCGGCTGCAGGCTCATGCACTGCGAGACATAGGACACGATCTTCGCAACCGTGAAAATCATCGTGCGCGTGTTGCCGTTCTGATAGCGATGGCCGTCCACTTCGAGCCACAGCGATAGATTCTGCGGATCGGGCACCTCGTCGCGCGTCACCAGCCACGGGCCAGTCGGGCCGAAGGTGTCGAAACCCTTGCCCTTGTCCCACTGGCCGCCGCGCTCGATCTGCCACGCACGCTCGGACACGTCATTGATGACGCAATAGCCCGCCACATGGTCGAGCGCCTCGGCCTCGCTCACGTTCTTGGTGTGCTTGCCGATCACCACGCCCAGTTCCACTTCCCAGTCGGTTTTGACCGAGCCGCGCGGGATTTCGATGTCGTCGTTCGGGCCGACAATCGCGCTCGTCCATTTGTTGAAGATGACCGGCTCGGCGGGAATCGGCATGTTGGACTCGGCGGCGTGGTCGGCGTAATTCAGGCCGATGCACACCATCTTGCCGATATGGCCCACACACGCGCCAATGCGCGGATTGCCTTCCACGAGCGGCAGCGTTTCCGGATCAATCGTGCGCAGTTGCGCAAGGCCCGCGTCGGAGAGCACGTCGCCCGCAATATCGGCGACATTGCCCGAGAGCGCGCGGATGCGGCCTTCGGCATCGAGCAGGCCCGGCTTTTCGTGGCCCTTCGGGCCATAGCGAAGCAGTTTCATCGTCTATCTTCCCTTTCAACAGTCTTTCTTCAGTGCGCCGGATTAGTTGGACCAGCCGCCGTCGATCACATGCGTCTGGCCGGTCGTAAATGCCGATTCGTCCGACGCCAGATACAGCGCCAGCGCGGCGATTTCCTCGGTCTTGCCCACGCGCCCCATCGGCTGGCGCGCGACGAAGGCGGCGCGGGCGGCGTCCACGCTGGTGCCCTGCGCGGCCGCCTGCGCAACGATGCGCTCCTCCAGCGACGGCGAGGCCACGGTGCCCGGACAGATCGCGTTGCAGCGGATGCCGCGCGTGATGAAATCGGCGGCCACGGCCTTGGTCAACCCTATCACAGCGGCCTTGGACGCGCCGTAGACGAAGCGGTTGGGCACACCCTTCACGCTCGACGCCGCCGACGACATATTGATGATCGAGCCGCCGCCCGCCTCCAGCATCGCCGGCAGGAAGGCGCGGATGGTGCGGTACATGGCCTTGGCGTTGAGATCGAAGGCGAAGTCCCAGTCGGCCTCGGTGGCTTCCAGGATCGAGCCTGCGTGGACGAAGCCCGCGCAGTTGAACAACACGTCGATGGCGCCCAGCTCCTGCGCGAACGCCGCGATGGACGCGCTGTCGCGCACATCGAGCGTGCGCGCTTCGACGGGCAGCTTGCCGAGCGCGTCGATGCGCACGTCGGTCGCGATCACGCGCGCGCCTTCGCGCGCGAACAGTTCTGCGGCGGCGTAGCCGATGCCCTGGCCCGCAGCGGTGATCAAGGCCGTTTTGCCGGCCAGTCTTTGTCCCCTCGGTTCCCGCTGTTCCATCTGCCACTCCGGTAGTTACGGTGATTGCCGTATTGGGTGATGAAGATTCGACGACGCCCGTGAACGGCCATTATGGCGAGCCGCTTTGCGGCACGGGCCTTTCGGCGAGCTTGTCTAACCGGTTGGATACCGTCGAGCGATCAGGCGATGGCTTTCAACCGATAAAACGCCGCCGCGTTGCCGCCAAAGATCGCCGCCCGCTCCGGCGCATCCAGGTGCGCGAACAGGCGCTGCGCGCTCGCGTGCCAGCGCGCGTACTCGCCGTTCAGATTGAGCACCGGCCAGTCGCTGCCCCACATCAGCCGATGCGCGCCAAAGCTCGCCAGCAGATGCGCGACATACGGGAGCAGGGTGTCGTCGTCCCAACCCGGCCCGGCTTCGGTCGCGAGGCCCGAAACCTTGCAGTGAACCTGCCCGAAGCGCGCAAGACGCGTGATGGCGCGCGCCCATGTTTCGAAACCCGCCGCACCCTCCCGAATGGGCGGCTTCGCGCCGTGATCGATCACCACGCGCAGCAGCGGATAGCGCGTCATGAAGGTTTCGAGTGCGCCAGCGTGACGCGTAAAAATCAGCGCATCGAATGCCAGGTCATGCGCGATCAGCGCCTCGACGCCGCGCGCGACATCGGCATTGGCGATCCAGTCGTCGTCGGCGAGGTCTTGCAGCATCGGGCGCACGGCGCGCAGCTTTGGTTCGCGCGCGAGCTTGGCGATCATGTCCGGCGCGCGCGCATCGTCGAGCGGCACCCAGCCCACCACACCCGCAATCGAATCGTCATGTCGCGCGAGGTCGAGCAGCCAGCGCGTTTCTTCAAGCGTCGGCGCGGCCTGCACGAGCACCGTGCGCGACACCCCGCACGACGCGCGCAGCGGCGCGAGATCGGCGGGCACGAAGCGTCGATAAAGCGTCGTGAGTTCCGGCGTGAGCCAGCCATAGTCGCCGCGCGCCGGGTCCCAGTAATGCTGATGCGCGTCGATCATCGTGCGGCGCATCCGGTTGCGGGCAGCGGCGCGCGCGCATCGATCAGCCCTTCGTCGCGCAATGCCAGCCAGAATTCGTGCGGCAACGGCGTATCGAAAGAAGCGGCGTTTTCGCGCACTTCGGCCGCACTGCGCGCGCCGGTGAGCACCGTCGCCACCGCGGGGTGCGCATAGGGGAACTGCAGCGCCGCCGCCGCGAGCGGCACGCCAAAGCGCCGGCACAGCGCATCGAGCTGCGCCACGCGCGCCACGACTTGCGGCGGCGCTTCGCCATAATTGAACTTGCGGTCGCCCTCCAATCCGCGCGCGAGAATGCCCGAATTGAACGCGCCGCCCAGCAGAATGCTCACGCCGCGTTCGACGCAGGCAGGCAGCAAATCGTCCAGCGGCTCTTGCTCAAGCAGCGTGTAGCGGCCCGCAAGCAGCGCACAATCGATATCGAATGCGCGAATCGCATCAAGTATCACCTCGCGCTCGTTCACGCCGAAGCCAATCGCCTTCACCGCGCCCGCCGCGCGTAGTTCGTCGAGGGCACGAAAGCCGCCGCCTTCCGTCAGTTGCCGCCAGTAGTGCGCGTTGCGCTCGCCATGCGTGTACGTGCCAATGTCGTGCACCAGCAGCATGTCGATATCGACCAGACCCAGACGCTGCTGACTGTCCTCATACGAACGCAGAATGCCGTCGCGCGTGTAGTCGTAAATCGCCTCGAAGGGCAGCGGGTTCTGCCAGCCCTCGCTACCGTCGTAGAGGTGCGTGCGCGGCACGAAGCGGCGCCCAACCTTGGTCGACAGCACATATTCGCCGCGCGGATAACGCCGCAACGCAGCGCCCAGCCGATGCTCGGCCTTCGTGTGCCCGTAATGCGGCGCGGTGTCGAAATAGCGTACGCCCGCGGCCCATGCGGCATCGACGCAGGCTTGCGCTTCTTCGTCGGTGAGATCGCGATAGAGGCCGCCCAATGGCGCGGTGCCCAGACTCAACGCGCTCACCTGCAGCGATGTGCGCCCAATCGCGCGTCGCTCTGCCACCTTGCTCGCCATGCGGGAACTCTCCACTCAATGCGACGCCACAACGGGAACCGGCACGCGCACGCTGGCAGGCAGGCATGCGGGACCGACCGGCTCAAAACTCTTGTAGGTAAGGATGAATTCCTGATGCCCGAGCGCTTCGGACTTCGAGCGCGCACCGCGCGCCACATCGAGCGTGACGTCGAACACCTCGCGGCCCACGTCTTCCAGCGTGGCGTGGCCTTCGAGAATGCGGCCCGCGTCGACATCCATGTCGCCCGCGAGATTGCGATAGGTGAGTGGATTCGCGCACACCTTGATCACGGGCGAAAGCGCGGACCCCACCACGGAACCGCGTCCCGTCGTGAAGAGAATTACATGGGCGCCGCACGCGATAAGCTCGGCGATTTCTGCGTTGTCGCTGATATTTGGGAATCCGAAACGTGGTTCGCCATCCGGAACCACGTCGAGCAGATAGAGACCGCCGGTAGGCGGCACGTCGCCCGGCTTCACGATGCCCACAATAGGCGACGCGCCGCTCTTCGCATAGGCGCCCAATGACTTTTCTTCCTGCGTGGTAAGGCCGCCATCGGCATTGCCCACCGCGAACGAGCCATGCCCGAGGATCGAGTAATAGCGTGCCGCTTTCGCCACGCAGGCGACGATTTCATCGCCCAGTTCGGGCCGCGCCGCACGGCTTTTCATGTGATATTCGCAGCCCACCAGTTCGCCCGTTTCCTCGAACAGACACGCCGCGCCCGCATCGATAAGCCGGTCGAACGCGCGCCCCACCGCCGGATTTGCCGTGATGCCGCTAGTGCCGTCCGAGCCGCCGCAGATGGTGCCGACCACCAGTTCGTCCAGCCGCATCGGTACCTTCTCCTGCTGTGCAAGCTGCGCGCGCGCCCCGCGCACCCAGTCCATGCCGTACTGGATCGTGCTGCGCGTGCCGCCCTTTTCCTGGATCGTCAGCACTTCTACAGGTCTCCCGCTCGCGCGCACCTGTTCGACGAGATAGTGTTTGTTCATGCTCTCGCAGCCAAGCGAAACGAACAGCACCGCGCCCACATTCGGATGCGTGGTGAGGCGCGTCATCATCTTTTCCGCGTAGGCGTTCGGGTAGCAGCCCGGAAAGCCGATCAGATGCACGCTCGCCTCGTGCGGCGCATTGGGATCGTCGAACGCATCGAAGGGTTCGCGAAACTGCGCGACGATTTCGCGCGCGACGTGATGCGCGCACTCGACCAGATAGGCCACGGCTACCACGTTGCGGATGCCCTTGCGGCCATCGCTGCGCGGCCAGCCTTCCAGCATCGGTGCGGAGACTTCGGACGGGTTGATTTGCGTGTCGCTCATGGGGTCGTTCCTGCTTGCTTTCGCGCTAGCCGTGCGAGATGAACTCGTGGCCCGCGTCGTGCGTATAGGTCGGCAGATAATCGCTTTCGAGGTTGTGCGTGTGCAGATGCTCGCCGCGTGCGACGTCCATCGTCACATGACCGATGCGCGCGCCGTAGCGCAGCACCTTCTCGTCCTTCGCGAGCGCGCGCCGCGCGACTTTATGGCCCAGTTCAATGGTCCGCGCGAGCGTCACGCGTTCGCCTTCGATATCAAGCGTCTCGCCTGCGGTTAGGCGCGCCGCCGCGATCAGACAGTTGTCGTCGGGTGCGAGCAGGATCAGGCGCGCATCGGTGCCGGTGTTGTTGACGCGATCGTTCAAGACGGGTCTCCGCGCTTCAGTTCTGGGCTTCGCCGCCCGCCAGCCGCGCCACCATCAGCGAGCCGAGGATGATCGCGCCGTAAATTGCCTGCACCCAGAACGACGGCACCTGGGCGAGCGTCAGCAGGTTCTGCACCACGCCCAGCAGCAGCACGCCCAGCAGCGCGCCGAACATCGTGCCCTTGCCACCGTCGAGCGAAATCCCGCCAATCACCGCCGCGGCAAACACAGTAAAGATCATGCCGTTGCCCTGGTTGGCGTTGATCGCACCCACGTAACCCGTCACGATCAGCCCGCCCAGCGCCGCCAGAATGCTGCCGAGCACGAATACGCCCCAGGTGATGCGCTCGACGCGAATCCCCGCTGCGCGCGCCGCATCGGGATTGCCGCCGATTGCATAGAGCGCGCGGCCGATGCGGTGATAGCGCAACATGAAGGCCGCGAACGCAAACGCCGCCGCCGCCAGCCAGACGGAAAGCGGCAAACCCAGCACGATGGTGGTGGCCAGGGCGAAGAACGACGGCGGCATGTCGAACAGCGTGCCGCCCTTGGTCGCGCCGACCAGCATGCCGCGCAGCACGATCAGCATGGCCAGCGTGACGATGAAGGCGTTCAGGCGCAGCCGCACGACCAGAAAACCGTTGACGAAGCCAATCAACGCACCCACGACCACAATCATCAGGAGTCCGACAAATGCAGGCCACTGCGTACCAAAGCCCGCCGACGCCGCCGGCATCACCAGCATCGCGCCAACGGCTGGTGCAATGCCCACCGTCGATTCGAGCGAGAGATCGAACTTGCCGGTCAGCACGATCAGCGACTCGGCCAGCACCACCAGCGCGAGCGCCGCCGAAGCGCCCAGCACGCTGATCAGATTCGCCTTGGTGAGAAAGCTCGGACTCACGAAGCCGCCAATCGCGATCAGCAGCACCAGCGCGGGCAGCAGCGCCAGATCGCGCAGGCGCGCGAATTCGATGCGCGGTCGCGCACGGCGGCCGGCCAGTTGGGCCGCATCCGCCGGGGCTGTTGCGAAAGCGGGCGTTGGAATACTAGGCTTCATGTAGATCGACTCCTTCAACCGATGCAATCAGTTCATGGTCCTGCCAGCCAGCCGCGAACTCCGCCACCACGTTGCCGCGAAACATCACCAGCACGCGGTCGCAGGTGCGCAGATCGTCGAGTTCGCTCGACACCACCAGCACGGCCTTGCCTTCCTCGCGCACGCGGTCTACGACCGAGAGCAGCGCTTCCTTCGACTTCACGTCCACACCCGCCGTGGGATCGATCAGCACCAGCACCTCGGGATTGCTGGCAAGCGCGCGCGCCATCACCACCTTCTGCTGGTTGCCGCCCGAGAGCCCAGACACCACATGGTCGGGCCCCTGCGCGACGATGCCGAGCGCTTCAATCATGCGGCGGCCCACCAGATGCTTCTTCGCGGGCGGAGCGAAACCCAGACGCCCCAGCAAACCGGCAATCGTCATCGAGGCGTTTTCGGCGACCGATTGCGTCAGCACGAGGCCTTCGTGATGGCGGTCCTTCGGCACACAGCCCACGCCATGCGCGAGCGCGTCGGGCACATCGCCAGGCTTGAGCGGCGCGCCGTTCACGCGGATTTCGCCCGCTGTCTGCGCCGCGAGGCCCGCCACCGCCTCGCCCACGCTCGTGCGCCCGCTGCTGGTCGCGCCGGTGAGGCCGACCACCTCGCCGCGCCGCACCGCAAACGACACGCCGCTGTAATCCGCACCGCCGATATCGCGCACGTCGAGCGCAACGCGCGCGTCGGCGGGCAAGGCCGCACGCGCCGCCGCATCGGCGACATTGAGGCCGCCGCGCTCGCCCGTCATCGCCTCGATCAGACGCTCGCGCGGCAATTCGGCCACGCTCGCGCTGACGATATGACGCGCGTCGCGCAGCACGGTCACCGCCTGGCAAATCTCATACACCTCCTGCAAATGGTGCGAGATGAACAGAAAGGTCACACCCTCGCGCTGCAACTCGTCGATACGGCGAAAGAGCCGCTTGATCTCTTCGCCGTCGAGTTGCGCCGTGGGTTCGTCGAGAATGATGAAACGCGCGCCATACGAGAGCGCCCGCGCGATTTCCACAAGCTGGCGCGCTTCCACCGTGAGGTCGCCCGCGCGCGTGTCCTCGCGCACGTCGATGCGCCAGTGATCGAGCAGCGCGCGCGCGTCGCGCCGCATGGTGGTCCAGTCGATCACGCCGCGCTTCGTCGGCTGGCGATTGATGAAGAGATTCTCGGCGACCGTGAGATCGCGAATGATCGTCGAATGCTGATAGACGCAGGCGACGCGCTCGCGCCACGCATCGCGGTCGGCGATCGATGGCGCGGCTTCGCCGTTGAAGCGCACCGAGCCTTCGTCGGGCTTGCGCAGGCCCGTGAGGATCGACACGAGCGTCGATTTGCCCGCGCCGTTGCGCCCCACCAGCGCGTGCGATTCGCCCGCCATCACGCGCAGGCTCACGTTCGAAAGCGCCGCCGTGGAGCCGAAGCGCCGCGTCACGCCACTGGCCTCGACCACGGGCGGCAGCGCCATCGCCGCCCGCTCGCGCGACATCGCGAGCGGCGCAGCGGCGGCGGGTCGATCCACGCTTCGATCGCTCATTGGACCGCTCATTTGATCGTGTTACCCCAGAGGTTCTTGTCGTCGACGTTCTGCTTCGTCACGAGCGGCGCCGGCAACTGGTCTTCGAGCACGCCGGGCTGCAACTGGATAATGTTGCTGTCGTGATCGGTCTTGCCCGGCTTGAAGGTTTTGCCCTCCAGCGCGGCCTTGATGTAATAAAGGCCGTATTTCGCGTAGAGATCGGCAGGCTGCGAAACCGTGGCGTCGATCTCGCCCTTGCGGATTGCTTCGTATTCCTGCGGAATCCCGTCATTCGAGACAATCACGATATGCTTCGCGTCGCCGGCGGGAAATAGCAATTGCTTGCGGCGCAGCGTCTGCAGCGTGGGCGAGAGATAGACGCCGCCCGCCTGCATGTAGATCGCTTTCAAGTCGGGATTCGCGGTAAGCAGGCTGTCCAGCGCACTGGCGGCCACGTCGCCCTTCCAGCCCGCCGGAATCTCCAGCAGCGAGAGATTCGGATAGCGCTTCAAACAGGCGCGAAACGCCTCCGAGCGATCGCGCCCGTTCACGGACGCCAGATCGCCCATGATCTGCACCACCTTGCCTGACTTCACGTGTTCGCCGATGTACTGGCAGGCTTTCTCGCCATAAGCGCGGTTGTCGGCGCGCACCACCATCGCCACGCTGCCCTGCGTGGGGGCGACATCGACGGCCACCACCTTGACGTTCTTCTGCGCCGCGTTATCCAGCGCGCGGCTGATGGCGGCCGAATCGATCGGCCCCACCACGATGCCCTTCGCGCCCAGATTGATCATGTTGTTCATGTCCGTGATCTGCTGCGCGGGATCGTTGTTCGAATTCACGGGCGCGAGAATATCGACGCCCATCTGCTTCGCGTACACGCCCAGGTAGTTGTTGTACGACTGCCAGAACGGCGAGGTAAGCAGCGGCAGGCCGAGGCCAACCTTGCCCGCGTCGGCGGCGCGGGACGCACCGGGCGCGGCGAGCGTCGCGGCGCAGGCCGCAAGGGCGCCAAGCGTCTTCGCGAGAGCGCGCGTGCGGCGCGATGGAGTGGAGCGGCGGGCTTCGTGATGCCCGGATGCGAACGCCATGTCTGTCTCCTGTCGACGCTGATTTCGTCGGTTCTTTCGTTGTGGAACCATCCGTGTGCGCCGCGCCCGCGAGATCAGGCGAATTTTGCGAGCTAACTGCGCCTGCGGCGCTGCGACTGCTCTTTCCTTTTCAGACGATGCTGGTGTATGTTCACCAGTGAACCTATTATTCATATACGCACGACACAAGGTCAAGGAATGTGCGCTGCAGCAACCGTGAGTGATTTCCCTGGGGCCGTCGGGGTCTTCGGGGCACGGAGAGCCGCGCGCCCACCAGGAAGGACAGAACGAAAATGAAGGAAGCGCTGGAACACGACGCAAGGGACGACAAGGACGAGAAAGACGACGCGGACCGCTACCGCGCGCCCGCGCTCGACAAGGGGCTAGACATCCTCGAACTGCTCGCCGAGCAGCGCGGCGGCCTCACGCGCGCCGAGATCACCAAGGCGCTAGGGCGCAATGCAAGCGAGATCTATCGCATGCTGGAGCGGCTCGTGGCGCGTCAGTATGTGATGCGCTCGGAGGCTGGCGACCGTTACGCGCTAAGCCTGAAGCTGTTCGCGCTGGCACACCGCCATCCGCCGATGGAGCGCCTGATCGCCGAGGCGCTGCCGCTCATGCAGCGCTTCGCCAACGACGCGGAGCAATCGTGCCATCTGGCTGTCTATGACCGCGGCAATCTGCTCGTGATCGCTCAGGTGGACGGGCCGGGCACATGGGGGATCGCCGTGCGGCTGGGATCGCGCGTGGGTCTTGTCGATACGAGTTCGGGCCGCACGATCCTCGCGTACCAGAGTCCCGAGCAACGCGCCCACATGCTCGCGGAGCACACGAAGGTCAAAGGCGAAGTCGCCATCGATCACGCTGCGCTGGAAAGCGCCTGCGAGCAGATCCAGGCGACGGGGTTCTCGCGCAAGGACAGCCAGCAGATTTTCGGTGTGACGGACGTGACGTTCCCGGTGCTCGGGCCGTCGGGGCAGGCCATTGCGGCGCTGACCTGCCCGTTTCTCAAGCGCATCGACGATTACGTCGCGCCGTCGCTCGACGAGGCAACGCAAATGCTCGGGCAAACCGTGCAGGCGTTGTCGATGTTTCGGGAGGAAGAGGCGTAAGCGATTACCCGATTCCAACAGTTTATTGCGCGACCACCGGCCCCAAGCCCCCCTCCACTTCGCGCCTCACGATCGCCACGTAGAGTTGCTCCAGATCGCGGGTAAATCGCTGCGTGTCGAACAGCGGCGCCTCGCTTCTTGCCTGCGCGAGGCGCTTGCGAACCTGAGCGTGCCACGCCGGATCGCTCGCCAGCGCCAATGCGATCTGGAAATACCCGTCCAGGTCGCGCGCGACCAGTTCACCCAGCCCGACCGCGTTCAGCAGGCTCGCGCCCACGCGCCCCGCGAACAGCCCACCAACGGCCGACACCATCGGCACGCCAACCCACAGCGCGTCGCTGCCCGTGGTGTGCGAACCGGTCGGCAGGGTATCCAGCGCGAGATCGGCCAGTTGCAGCCGCGCGAGATGCGCGTCCTGTGGCAAACGCGGCGCGAAGATCACACGTTCGCGCGCCACGCCCTTCGTTTCAAAGAACGCATGGAGATTGGCGCGCGCGCGTTCGCTGCCGGGATCGAGCAGCCAGAGCACGCTGGCTAGCGTGGCGCTCAACAGATGCGCCCAGATCGACGCCATCTGCGCATTGAGCTTGAAGGTCTGATTGAAGCTGCAGAACACAAAGCCGCGCTCGGGCAGGCCCGCCGCAGCGCGCGAGGGGCGCTGCGGATCGCGCTCGCGACGATGATCGTTCGGCTGGTAGCAATGCGGCATCAGCGCCAGCGTTTCGCTGTAATGCGGCGCCGTAGCAGGCGGCGTGACCACCGCGTCGCCGATGATGTAGTCCGCCAGGCGCGCCGCGCCCAGCGAGCCGGGATAGCCCAGCCAGCTCACGATCACCGGCGCGGGCCGCAGCGCCGTGATCCCCAGGCGCATATCGGTCGTGTAGCCCTTCAGATCGACGAGCAGATGGATGCCGTCGTGTGCGATCTGCGCGGCGGCCTGCGCATCGGTGAGGCCGCCGATGGCATGGAACGTCGCGGGCATCGCAGCGAGCCGCGTCTGCCAGAACGCGTCCGGCGCGCGGTTTCCATAGGAATACAGATGAATCTCGAAGCGCGCGGCATCGTGCAGTTCCAGCACGCCCGCCAGCAGGCGCAGCGTGGCGTGCTCGTGAAAATCGGCGGAAAGATAGCCGATGCGCAGACGTGCGCCCGCCTTGTACGCCGCCAGCGCTTCGGCCAGCCCCGCGCCGCGCGCGACGAGCGGCTGCGCCGCCAGTTCGCCGCGCCAGCGCGTTTCGGCAAAACGCCGCCCCGCTTCGCGATGCAGCCCCGGCGTGAGCGCCGGAATGCCCAGCAAACCCCACGGCGTGAGATTGTCCGCCGCGCCCGACGCCACCATCTGCAGCGCCGACTGATCGATACGATCGAGTTCGTTCCAGTTCGCGGCGCGACGCCGCACGAATTGCACCGACTCCCACCGCTCGCCGCGGCGATACGCCTCGTCGGCCTCGTCGGGACGGTTCAGGCGCTCCAGCAAGCCGCCATAGCACTGCCACAGGTGCATCGCTTTCGGATCGAGTTCGAGCGCTTTTTTCAGGCTCGCCTCGGCGGCGTCGAGCTGGCCCGCGTCCTGTTGCAGCATGGCCAGGTTGCCGTGCGCGAGCGCGTAGGCAGGATCGGTTTCGATGGCGGCGCGATAGGCGGCTTCGGCGTGCGCGGTGGCGTTGTGTTTCTTGAGCAGGTTGCCGAGGTTGTTGAACAGGCGCGCTTCGCGCACGCCCTGATTGATGGCCGAGTAGTAGGCCGCGATGGCGTCGTCGTCGCGGCCTTGCCAGAGCAGCGCCCACGCGAGATCGCGTTGCAGTTCGCCGCTGTCATGCAGGGACAGCGCGTGGCGCAGCGCCGCTTCGCCCGGCGCGAACTGCTGCTGGCGCGCAAGCGTCACGCCAAGCTGGTGCCAGGCGGCGGCGTGCCGCGGGTCCTGCGCCAGAATCTCGCGAAACAGCGCTTCGGCGACGGCGTATTGGCCGGCGTTCAGGCGATCGATGCCACGCTTGAGCAGATCGGCGGAACGGGAAGATGGGGTCGGGCTGGAGATTTTCATGCCCCGATGATAGGAAGCCGATTGGGGCGCGACCATCAGAGCGTTCCTGGTTTGGCGCGACATATTTCACGTTTGCGCAACTGGGAGCGCAGCGCGCAAACCGGTTAAAATGGCGGCCCTCTCAAATTCCGTCCGGCACGCGACACAGGCCGAACGCGCACAACTACCTCATGGCGAAACTTCTCAGCGATCACGAATTCCAGCGTTTTTCCGAGCTTCAGCAGAAACAGGCGAGCTTCACGATTTCGGCAGAAGAAGCCGACGAGCTGCGCGACATCGTCGCGCGCGCGCAAAAGAAGCGCGACGACCGCGCAGACGCGATGAAGACCGTCGAAAACGCCATCGAGCAATTCGAGATCACGCCGGACGAGCTGTTTTCGGCCGAGCAGATCGCCGAAGCCGCACGCAATTTCGGCCTGATCCCGGCCACGCGCAAGGAGCGCGTGCTGCCGCCGTCGCTGACGTTCAACGGCAAGACGCACCAGTGGACCACGCGCGCGCTGCCGGAAGAAATCCGCACGCCGCTGTTCGAGGCGTTCCAGGGCGGCCAGTCGGTCAAGACCTTCATCGCCACGCCGAAGGACGCCGCGCGCTGCGCCGCGACCATCGCGCGTCTGGAGAAGGAAACCGGCGCGCAGTACGCCGAAGCCTGGCTGGAAGAGCTGTCGGTCACGCGCGCGCAGGTGGACGAAGCGCTGGCGAAGATCGCCGCTTGATCCAGCCTCCCGGCATGCCGCTCAGTCGAGCGGCATCCGGAACCCCACCACGCCCGGATCATCCGTCGGCGTCACGGTGAAGCCCATCGCGCGCGCCAAGCCGATCATCGGCGCATTCTCGCGCAGCGCCTCGCCCACCAGCCAGTGCGTGCCGCGCGAGCGCGCGTAGGCGATGATGCGGTCCATCAGCAGACGGCCGAGTCCGCGCCCCTTCAGCGTCGAGAGAATCGCCACGGCGAATTCGGCGGTCTCGTTGTCCGGGTCGGACACGGCGCGCGCCACACCCAGCGTGCGCGGCTTGCCGTCTTCGCCCACCACGCTCGCGATGAGCGCCATCTCCCGGTCATAGTCGATCTGCGTCATGCGCGCGAGCTGCGAGTGATCGAAGCTGCGCACCGCCGAGAAAAACCGCAAACGCAGATCGTCAGGCGTCATCGATTCGACGAAGGCGCGGTGCATGTCTTCGTCCTCGGGCCGGATCGGCCGGATCGTCAGGCGCTCGCCGTGCCAGTCGAGGGTCTCTTCCAGACGGCGCGGGTACGGCATGATCGCAAAACGGCTGCGCTTTTCGGCCAGGCGGATGCGCGGCGCGGCCAGCGCGACGCCGCCCGGGCGCACGCGCAGCGTCAACTGCATGCCGACGATCTCGCGCACCTCGCATACCGTTTGCGACAGCTCCGTCAGCGCGCGCAGCGCCGGTTCGGGCGCGACGCGCCGCGCATACGGCGACTGCGCGATGATGTCGCGCGAGAGCACCGGATTGAGCGGCGGCAGGCTGTACACGCGCAGCGGCGGCGAATAGCCATCCGGCGACGGCGCCGCAAAGCGAAACACCGGGCCGAAGTTGTCGTCGTCGCGAAACTCCACGCCCACGTCCACGATGGTGTCCGGCGGCGCGGCTTCTTCCACCGTCTCCAGACCGAACGCGGCAAACAGACGCGCCGCCTCCGCGCCCTCCAGCGTGTCGCGCCCGGCCGCCAGCGCCGCATGCGCAATGCCCTGGGCGGCTTCGATCGCAGCCGCCCCTTGAGCGGGCAAGCTTTCAGGCGTCTGCATCAGCAACTGGCGGCCCAGCCGGTAATCGACCAGACGCGCAAACGCGCGCGCGAGCCGCCGCGGCGTTGTATGCACGGGAATGCCGTGCGCGTGCAGCGCGTCGCGCGTGGCCTCGTCCACGCCGCCAAAAAAGCACGCGAGCAGGCCGCGATACGCAAAGCGCTGATGCTCGATCAGCGTGCGCGCCACCTCGTTCACCGGCGCGCTATGCGTAGGCGCATGCACGACGAAGGCCGTGCCGCTCGAACGCTGCGAAGCCAGCGTCTGCAGCGCCTGGCCAAAATGTTCAGGCTTTGCCATGTCGCCGAGTACAAGCGGATTGCCCGCCTGCGCGTGCGGCAACGCCCCCTCCACGGCCGCGCGGGTTTCGTCGCTCCATTGCGCGAGCGTGTCGCCTGCCTTGTTGAAGGCGTCGCGCGCAAGCGTCGCCACGCCCCGGTCGCTGGTGATGAGCGTGGCCGTGTCGCTTGCGGCTACGCGGCCCACACCCAGGGTTTCGATTTCGTCGAGCAGATCGTCGAGCGTATCGACGCGCACGAGGCCCGCGCGCCGGAATGCCGCTGTATAGAGCGCGTCGCCGGGTTCGTCGCGGCCGCTGCGCAGCGCGAGCACAGGCTTGTTGCGCGCCGCCGCCCGCGCCGCCGACATGAACTTGCGCGCCGCGCGGATGCTGTCGACTTCGAGCAGGATCGCGCGCGTCGACGGATCGCTCGCCAGATAGTCGAGCACGTCGCCGACGTCGATATCAGCCTCGTCGCCCAACGCGACCGCGTGCGAAAAGCCCAAACCGCGCGCATCGGCCCAGCGCAGCACGGCATTGGTGAGCGCGTTGGACTGCGAGACCCACGCCACGCCGCCCTTGCGCGCCACCGTGGCGGCTGCGCCGAGTTGCGCGTTGAGCGCGGGCGTGAGCGCGCCAAGGCTGCCCGGCCCGAGTATGCGCAATAGATGCGGGCGCGCCGCCGCCAGTGCGTGGCGCAGATCGGCATGGTCTTGCTCGCTACGCACCTCGCCGACGATGATGGCCGCGCGCGTGCCCATGCCGCCCAGCCGGTGCACGAGCGCGGGCCACGTAGCCGGGCGCGTGCAGATCAGCGCCACGCTGGGCGCTTCGGGCAGATCGCCCGCGTCGGCCACCACAGGGCGGCCGTCGAATTCAGCGGTTTCACCGGCATGACGCGGGTTGACAGCCCACAGCGGCCCGGAAAATCCACCCTGGATCAAGCGCTGCCAGACCATCTGGCCGATACTGCCGTCGCGTTGCGAAGCGCCGATCACGGCCACGGACTTCGGCTGGAATATCGCGTCGAGATTGCGTACGGTCACTGCCCCTCCTCGCTCTTCTCATGGCGCAGGCGCGGCACATGGATGACCGCCGCCCGTCGTGACGATGAGGATAGGCGAATCGGCCTGCTCATGCGTGGATATCGCCGCCAGCCGGGC
>NZ_DASZJJ010000081.1:0-9484 GCF_035948235.1 Paraburkholderia sp.
GACCGCAGGCGCGCTCGCGTGCGCCTGCATGAATCGTTTGACGATCCGGTCCTCGAGCGAATGAAAGCTGATGACCACCAGCCGCCCCCCTTGCTCCAGCAACGACAGCGCTGCGTCTAAAACGACTTGCAGCTCCGCAAGCTCTTGATTGACGTGAATCCGTATAGCCTGAAAGGTGCGGGTTGCCGGGTCCTTACCCTTCTCACGGGTTTTGACGGCGTTAGCCACGATTTGGGCAAGCTCGCCCGTGCTGTCGAGAGGCCCGAGACGGTCGGACTCTGCCCGGCGAGCAACAAGCGCCTTTGCAATCTGAAAAGCAAACCGTTCTTCCCCATAATCTCGAATCACCTCCGTCAGTTCCTGCACCGTGGCCCGCGCGAGCCAGTCTGCAGCGGACTCGCCGCGCGTCGGGTCCATCCGCATGTCGAGCGGACCATTGGCGCGAAAGCTGAAGCCCCGCTCCGGGTCGTCGATTTGCGGCGACGACACGCCCAGGTCCAGCAGCACACCCGACACACGCCCTACCCCGCGCTCGGCCAGAGCGTCGCGCAGTGAAGCAAAACTTTCGTGCACGATCGAGAACCGCGCGTCGCCCACCTGTTCGGCGGTGGCGATCGCCAGCGGATCTTTGTCGAACGCGATCAGCCGGCCGCCTTCCGCGAGCCGGCCGAGCACGGCGCGGCTGTGGCCGCCGCGCCCGAACGTGCCGTCTACATAGACGCCGTCCGCGCGCGTGACGAGCGCATCGACCGCTTCATCGAGCAGCACCGTGCGATGCTGCAATCCTTGTCCCATCGCAGATGCCATAGCGTTTTTTTACCCGCGATCAGAACGTGAAATTCTTCAAGGCGTCGGGCATGCCTTGAGCCATCGCCGCCTGTTCCTTCGCGGCGTAGGTCTGCGCATCCCACAACTCAAAATGACTACCCATGCCAAGCAGCATGACTTCCTTTTCCATTCCCGCTGCAAGACGTAATTCGGGTGAGACGAGCACACGGCCCGCGCTGTCGAGATCGACGTCGGACGCGTTGCCTAGAAAGATGCGGCGCCACCAGTGGGCGTCCATCGGCAAGGCTGCGACTTTCGCGCGGAACACTTCCCATTCGGGGCGCGGAAATAGCAACAGGCAGCCGTCCGGGTGCTTGGTGATCGTCACCCGGCCTTCTGCCTGTTGTTGCAGCGCGTCCCGATAGCGCGACGGAATCGACATCCGTCCTTTCGCATCGAGTGTTAGCGCCGACGCCCCCTGGAACACTTCGCTCCCCTTGCGCGGCGCCGCTCGCCGCCCGTCTAAATCTCAGGAAATTTACCCGAATACATCTCTGAAATCACACAAAAATACACTTTCTCACACTGTCTCCCACTTTAGAGGAACGCCTTTCGAGGGTCAAGGTGGGCCGCACGTTTTTTGACGAAATTTATCCGCTAGAACAAGGACTTAGCGGCACCTGCTCAAGTCGGCACTAAAACCAAAAACCGTTATGAATGAATGAGCTAACGCAGGTTGTGAAGGTGATTTGTGAAATGCGCGGGGAAAACCGCGATGGTGCGGGGGCTGGGGAGGGATTAAACCGGGCGTCTGAAAGATGTGGAAAGCGTTTGAGAACGGCATAAAACAGCGGACCGGTGAAGCATACCGGTCCGTGTCCACGTCTCAAACTAGAGCTTAAATATAGTAAGCCGTGCGGGTCATGACCTTCGATGCGGCACGCATGAGCGAGCGCAACGGCAGCGGCAGTTCGATACCGCCCAGATCCGTGGCCGACTTCGCGTGGGCGATTTCGTCGGTACGCATCTGTTCGACGATTGCGCGCGATTCGAGGTCGGCGGGCGGCAACGCGTCGAGGTGGCTGTCGAGGTGATGTTCGACCTGGCGTTCGGTTTCCGCCATGAAGCCCAGGCTCACCTTGTCGCCCAGACGGCCTGCCGCGAGGCCGATCGCCAGCGCCCCGGCGTACCAGAGCGGATTGAGCAGGCTGGGCCGCGAGTCGAGCGCTTCCAGACGGCGCGCCGTCCAGGCGAGATGGTCTTCTTCCTCGCGCGCGGCCTGCTCGAACGCGGCCTTGAGCGTGGGCGAACGCGTCGCGAGTTTCTGCGCCTGATACAGCGCCTGCGCGCACACCTCGCCGACGTGATTCACGCGCATAAGACCGGCTGCATGCGTGCGTTCGGCGGGCGTGAGTTCGCCGGGCAGCGTCGCCGCGACGGCGCCGCCCGTGGCCACCGCGGCGTCGGCGGTCGCGACCTGCGCGGACACGGCGTCGGGGGACGGTTGTGGCATCGGCCGCGACATGCGCGACACGCCAGTGATCGAGCGCAAACCGCGATCGAATTCGGTAATCAATTCGTCAAACATCATCCAGCCTTCCTCCGTGCGCACGGCAAAACGGACCACTTAAAAGGACCGCCTGAAGCGCCCCTGAAAGGCCGACCGACCGGCCGTTCAAAGTCGCTACAGGAACACGCGCAGGCCCGTCAATAAGGGGCTGCGCCGATATCCAGGCGCATATTCTAGACCATGTTGTGTAAACGAAACAGGTACTTAGGTGCGCCTGGCTTTTCCTTTGTGGGCCATAACCCTTTTGTTACATTACGTGTCAACTTCTCGCGAAGTTCGATACCAAGGCCACCGCAAGACAAATAAACAGGCCTTGTAAAAAGACGCATAAAAGCTGTCAAACACTGGAGATCATTCAATGAAGAAGTCGCTTCTCGCGCTCGCCGCGATGGGTGCGTTCGCGGGCGTCGCCCACGCTCAGAGCAGCGTCACGCTGTACGGCATCATCGACGAAGGTTTCAACATCAATACGAACTCGGGCGGCAAGCACCTGTACAACCTGTCGAGCGGCGAACTGCAGGGTAGCCGTTGGGGTCTGCGTGGTGCTGAAGACCTGGGCGGCGGTCTGAAGGCGATCTTCGTGCTCGAAAACGGCTTCGACGTGAACAACGGCAAGCTCGGCCAGGGTGGCCTGATGTTCGGCCGTCAGGCCTACGTGGGCCTGAACAGCGCCCAGTTCGGCTCGGTCACGCTGGGTCGCCAGTACGACTCCGTGGTCGACTACGTCGGCCCGCTCGAAGCCGGCGACCAGTGGGGCGGCTACATCGCTGCTCACCCGGGCGACATCGACAACTTCAACAACGCGTACCGTACGAACAACACGGTCAAGTACACCAGCGCCAACTACGCTGGCCTGACCTTCGGCGGCACGTACAGCTTCGGCGGCACGGCCGGCGACTTCTCGCACAATCAGATCTTCTCGGTCGGTGCAGGCTATAACAACGGCCCGCTGTCCCTCGGTCTCGCTTACTTGAACGCACGCACGCCGGCAGCATCGGGCGGCCTGTTCAACAATGGCGGCACCGCAGCAGCGGCCAACGCCGCCGTGACTTCGTCGGTCTACTCAGGCTTCACGTCGGCCAATACGTACCAGGTGATCGGTGCGGGCGGTGCCTACACGTTCGGCGCAGCCACGTTCGGTATCACGTACTCGAACATCCGCTTCGCGAACCTGGGCTCGACCTACGCGCTCGCCGCCTATAAGGGCCAGTCGGCAACGTTCAACAACGCCGAAGTCAACTTCAAGTATCAGTTGACCCCGGCTCTGCTGGTCGGTGCGGCCTACGACTACACGCGCGGCGTGTCGATCAACGGCGGCTCGCGCGCCCAGTATCACCAGGGCGCAGTCGGCGTGGACTACTTCCTGTCCAAGCGCACCGACGTCTACATCACGGGCGTCTACCAGCACGCACTGGGAGACACGATCAACGCCGCTGGCGAGACCGTCGCAGCCACCGCAAACATCAACAACCTGACCGGTTCGTCGAACCAGAACCAGTTCACGGCGCGCGTCGGTATCCGCCACAAGTTCTAAGAAGAACAGCCGTTTCAATCTCAAGGGCACCTTCGGGTGCCCTTTTTCTTTGCCGCAAAAAGAAAGGCCTGCCCTCGCGGGCAGGCCTTCATGGTGATTCAACCGGAACGCTCAGGCGCGGCCGTCGCGCAGTTCACGGCGCAGAATCTTGCCGACGTTGCTCTTCGGCAGGTCGCTGCGGAATTCGATGAGCTTCGGACGCTTGTAGCCGGTGAGCTGCGTCTTGCAGTAGTCGAACACGTCCTTGTCAGTGAGAGCCGGGTCCTTGCGCACGATGTAGAGCTTGACCGCTTCGCCCGAGTGCTGGTCGGGCACGCCCACCGCAGCGACTTCGAATACGCCCGGCAGCTTGGCGACCACGTCCTCGACTTCGTTCGGATAGACGTTGAAGCCCGACACCAGGATCATGTCCTTCTTGCGGTCAACAAGCTTCACATAGCCGCGCGTGTTCATCACGCCCACATCGCCGGACTTGAAGAAGCCGTCGGCGGTCATGACCTTGGCCGTCTCTTCCGGACGCTGCCAGTAACCCGCCATCACCTGCGGGCCGCGGATGCAGATCTCGCCTGCTTCGCCGACCGGCAGTTCGTTGCCGCTATCGTCGCGAATCGAAATTTCCGTGGACGGCAGCGGCAGGCCGATGGTGCCCGTGTACTCGGTCGCCGTGGTCGGATTGCAGGTGACGCTGGGCGACGTTTCCGACAGACCGTAGCCTTCGACGATCGGCGTCTGGGTGCGCTCGTACCAGCGCTTCGCCACGGCTTCCTGCACAGCCATGCCGCCGCCGTTGGCGACCAGCAGATGCGAGAAGTCGAGTTTGTCGAAATCGGGATGGTTGAGGATCGCGTTGTAGAGCGTGTTGACGGCCGGGAACGTCGTGATCGAATAGCCGTGCAGTTCCTTGATCATGCCGGCGATGTCACGCGGATTCGGAATCAGCACCGCGAGGCCGCCCGTGCGCATCGTCAGCAGGCCGCAAACGGTGAGCGCGAACACGTGATAAAGCGGCAGCGCCGCGACCGTCACCGGCTGGGTGCCAGCCGGCAGGCGCGCGAGCGCGGGCTCGGTCCACGCGGCCGATTGCAGCACATTGGCGATCAGATTGCGGTGCAGTAACGTCGCGCCCTTCGACACGCCGGTCGTGCCGCCCGTGTACTGGAGGAACGCGACGTCGTCGGGCGTCTGCTCCACGGGCTTGAAGGTCGAGCGCGCACCGGCCGCGATCGCATCGTTGAAGCGCACATGGCCCGGCAGGCTCCACGCGGGCACCATCTTCTTCACGCGACGCACCACGAAATTGACGATGAAGCCCTTCGCGCCGAGCAGATCGCCCATCGACGCCACCACGACGTGCTTCACGCGTGTCTGCGCGATCACGGCTTCGAGCGTATTGGCGAAATTTTCGAGGATGATGATCGCTTCGGCGCCGCTGTCCTTGAGCTGATGTTCAAGTTCGCGCGGCGTATAAAGCGGGTTCACGTTCACGACCACATAGCCCGCGCGCAGGATCGCGGCGAGCGCGACGGGATATTGCAGCACGTTCGGCATCATGATGGCGATGCGCGCGCCGCGCTCGATACCACGCGACTGGAACCACGCAGCGAGCCGCTTCGAGAGTTCGTCGAGCTGACCGTAAGTGAGCGTCTTGCCCATGCACGCGAAGGCGGGCTTCGAACGGTTGGCGTTGAAGCTCTCCGTGAGCAACGCCGTGATGGACGCGTATTGGCTCGCGTCGATTTCCGCGGGCACGCCGGGCGGGTACGATTTCAGCCAGACTTTATCCATGCGGCGTCTCCTCCTCAGGTATTTTTCGAATGGTCGTGCTAAAACGCCGATCGTAGCATGCGCCTGGCGCATTTCTGCCGCGAAACAGCGAGTTAGAAAGCCCCCTCGAAATACGCGAGGGGACAATTTTTCCGTGACGGGTTAAGGGTTTACGCGCGCTCGACTTCGACGAGGCAGTCGTAGAAGGTGGCCGAGCCGCCCAGATCGGTGAGCGCCTGACTCGTCACTTCGTTGGCGTTGCGGCCATCCGGCGCGAGCTTCTTCCACCAGATCGACAGACCCACGACGAGGCCCGCGCGGGCGCGCTCGGAAACGCGTGCGCGCGCACGCATCGAACCGCGATCATTGAATACGCGCACCTGATCGCCGTCGGCGATGTTGCGCTGTGCGGCATCGGCGGGATTGAGATCGACGTGCGGCTCGCCTTCGGTCGCGCGCAGGCTTTCGACGTTGACGAAGGTGCTGTTCAGGAAGTTGCGCGCGGGCGGCGAGATCATCGCGAGCGGATAACGCGCGGCCAGTTCGGGCGCGTGATCGGCCGATTCGTAGGGCGGCAGGTAGTCCGGCAGCGGATCGAGTCCGGCTTTCGCGAGGGCTTCGCTGTAAAACTCGCACTTGCCTGTGGGCGTGCGGAAACCGCCCTGGGCGAACGGAGCATCGGCGATGTCGAGCTTGAGCCACGCGTTCTCTTTGAGCGTCGACCAGTCAGCGCCGTTGAACGCGGGGTCGCTCCAGTCGAAGGCGCGCGCGGCCACTTCTTCGTCGCTTTCGAACAGCGCCGGTTCGGTCAGGTTCATGGCGCGTGCGATCGAGCGGAAGATTTCCGTATTCGGGCGCGCCTCGCCCACCGGCGCGATGGCGGGCAGATTCGCCATGACGTGCGTGTGGCCGTAGGACTTGTGGACGTCCAGATGCTCGAGCTGGGTCGTCGCGGGCAACAAAAGATCGGCGTAGTCGGCGGTATCGGTCTGGAATTGCTCCAGCACGATCGTGAAGAGATCCTCGCGCGCGAAGCCCGCCGCGACCTTCCCCGAATCCGGCGCGACCGCCACCGGGTTCGAGTTGTAGACGACGATCGCCTCGATCTTCGGGCCGAACTGGGCGTCGCCCGCGTGCGTGAGCGCATCGCCGATCTGGTTCATGTTGACGACGCGCGGCTGATGCTTAGGCCAGCCAGGAATCAGGTCAGGACGCTGGAGCGCGTTCGCATCGACAGGCGCCCAACCCGACGAGGACAGCAGCACGCCGCCCGCGCGGTCGCGCCACGCGCCCGTCAGGGCGGGCAGGCAGGCAATCGCGCGCACTGCGTTGCCACCGCCGCGCACGCGCTGCAGGCCGTAGTTCATGCGGATCGCCACCTTGCGCGTGGACGCGTAGAGGCGCGCGAGATCGACGATGGTTTGTTCTTCGATGCCGCAGATCTGCGCCACGCGCGCGGGCGTGTAGGTGAGCGCGCGCGCCTTCAGTTGCTCGTAGCCGTGCGTGTACGCCGCGATGTATTCGTGATCGAGCCGGTCTTCGGTGATCAGCACGTGCATCATGCCGAGCGCGAGTGCGCCATCGGTGCCGGGCTTCGGCGCGATGTGCTGATGGCATTTTTCGGCGGTGAGCGAGCGATACGGGTCAATCGCGATCAGCTTCGCACCGTTGCGCTTGGCTTCCTGCGCGCGAGTCCAGAAATGCAGGTTCGAGGCGATTGGATTGGCGCCCCAGATCAGGATCACTTCGCTTTCGGCGAAATGCTCGGTAAGCATGCCGAGGCTCGAACCGTAGGTGTAGCGCAGACCCGCCGCGCCCGCCGCCGCACAGATCGCACGATCGAGCCGCGATGCGCCGAGCTTGTGGAAGAAGCGCTGCGCGATGCTGTCGCCCTGCACCAGTCCCATCGTGCCCGCGTAGCTGTATGGCAGGATCGCTTCGGGCGCGCGCTGCGCAATCTCGCCCAGGCGCGCGGCCGCGATTGCGCAGGCCTCGTCCCAGCTGATTGGCTCGAAACGCCCTTCTCCCTTGGCGCCGACGCGCTTCATCGGCTGCGTCAGGCGCTTCGGATGGTGCACGCGTTCGGCGTAGCGTGTGACCTTGGTGCAAAGCACGCCTTGTGTCGGCGGATGCTCAGGGTCGCCGCTCACCTTGATCGCCCGGCCGTTCTCGACGGTGACGCGCATCGCGCAGGTGTCGGGGCAGTCGTGGGGACAGACTGCGCGGGCAAATTCGGCTCGGGCGTTCATGGGGATTCGTGTGGCAAGGGGCTATCGATGGCGTGATTCTATTATGTTCGGCGCACGCCGCTGCTGCGTGCCCCGCCGCTTGCTGCGAAAAAAAACCGTGGGCGTAAAATGGCCTGACTACGCCCGCCATCAGAAGTGGCGGGCGCTCCTATTCTGCGCATTGCCAGCTACGAGTCAGCCATGAAACTGATCCCGGAAATCCAGGCCGCCCAGGGCGAAATCCAGGGGCTACGACGAACGATCCACGCCCATCCCGAACTGCGATACGAAGAGACCCGCACTTCTGAGCTCGTTGCCTCGAAGCTTGAGGAATGGGGCATCGAGGTGCATCGGGGACTGGGGAAAACAGGCGTGGTCGGCGTGCTTAAACGCGGTAACGGCACACGCTCGATCGGACTGCGCGCCGACATGGATGCGCTGCCCATTCAGGAACTCAACACGTTCGATCATCGCTCGCACAATGACGGCAAGATGCATGCGTGCGGCCATGATGGACATACCGCGATGCTGCTGGGCGCGGCGCAATATCTTGCGCAGCATGGACAGTTCGACGGCACCGTCGTCTTCATTTTCCAGCCTGCAGAAGAAGGCGGCGCCGGCGCCAAGGCCATGATCAAGGATGGTCTGTTCGAGCGCTTTCCCGTCGATGCGGTATTCGGTATTCACAACTGGCCGGGCATGCCAGCTGGTTTCTTCGGCGTGACCGAAGGACCGATTATGGCGTCGAGCAACGAATTTCGTATCGATATCAGCGGTGTCGGCTCGCATGCCGCGCTGCCGCACAACGGGCGCGACCCGGTCTTTACCGCGGTGCAGATCGCCAATGGACTGCAGAGCATCATCACGCGCAACAAGAAGCCGCTCGATACCGCGGTGCTGTCGATCACGCAGATTCATGCCGGCGACGCGGTCAACGTGGTGCCCAATACCGCCTGGCTCGCGGGGACGGTGCGCACGTTCACTACGGAAACACTCGATCTGATTGAAGCGCGGTTGCGCAAGATCGCGCAAAACACGGCCGAAGCGTATGACTGCTCCGTCGAAGTGAGTTTCCTGCGCAATTATCCGCCGACGGTGAATAGCAGCGCGGAAGCGCAGTTTGCGGCGGAGGTGATGCGGGAAGTCGTGGGCGCCGATCGTGTCGACGATCACGTCGAGCCGACCATGGGCGCCGAAGACTTCTCGTTCATGCTGCTGGAAAAGCCCGGGTGCTACGCGTTTCTTGGCAATGGCGATGGCGGACATCGCGACGCCGGGCACGGCGCTGGCCCGTGCATGCTGCATAACGCGAGCTATGACTTCAACGATCAGTTGCTACCGGTTGGCTCTTCGTACTGGGTGCAGTTGACGACGAAATTTCTCGCGCAGAAGTGATTGGTTTGCAGGATTGTTGAATGCAAAAAAGCCGTCCCCCGGGACGGCTTTTTTGTCTGCTTCGTTGTGCGTGTGGGCTTCCCGCGCCCAAACGCCAGAACCCCGGCTCTCTTTCGGAGAAACCGGGGTTCTGGACGTACTGCATAAGGAGCCTGACGATTACCTACTTTCACACGGGCAATCCGCACTATCATCGGCGTGGAGCTGTTTCACGGTCCTGTTCGG
>NZ_DASZJJ010000082.1:0-7319 GCF_035948235.1 Paraburkholderia sp.
TCGCGAAGCTCAGGGAATATTTCGACGATGAACTCCTTGTGCCGGTCGGCCGCAATCTCGAACTCACGCCGCTTGCGCAGGAACTGGTTCAACCGGTGCGCGATCTGCTACTACAGGTGCAGACCATCGTCGCCATCGACCCGGCTTTCGACCCTGTGCATGCGCGCCGCCACTTCAAGATCGCCACCTCGGATTACGTGATCAATGTGCTGATGCGCCGCGTGATTCCGATGATCGAGCAGAGCGCGCCTAACATCACGCTGGAATTCATGCCGCAAGTGGAAGACTCGGCGGAAAAGCTGCGGCGCGGCGAATATGATTTGCTCATCATCCCCGAGCCGTTTATCGCGCCCGATCATCCGCACCTGCCGCTGTTCGACGACAGCTATACCTGCGTGGTGTGGGACGGCAATACGTCGGTGGGCGAGCGCCTGAGCGTGGCGGAATTCGAGCGTCTCGACCACGTGGCGGCGCTGCTGGGCTGGCCGCGCGCGCCCACTTACGACAGCCGTTTCATGGAGGCGCAGGGCATCAAGCGGCGCGTGCGCGTGACCACATCGGATTTCAGCTCGATTGCCCCCGCGCTGATCGGCAGCCAGATGGTCGCGACGATGCACCGGCGTTTCGCGGCCGAACTCGCGAAGATTTTGCCGCTGCGTCTTGTCGAGCCGCCGGTAGCGATTCCCACCGTGCGCGAGTTTCTGCAATGGCACGAGTACCGGGAAAAAGACCCTTGCCATCGCTGGTTGCGCGAGCGCCTGGTCGATGCGGCGGCGGCGCTCGCGGCCTGAACGGCGTGGCCTGGGTTAGAACTTTACGAACAGATTGAGCCAGAGCAGATCGCCCTTGGAGGTGTTGCGCGCATAGACCTGGTGCTGCCACGCGATGTAGCCGCCGTATTTCTGCGTGCCCCAGCCAAGCTGCGGACCCACGGCAACATCGCGCACGCGATAGCCGTCCTCATCGACCACGTTGCCGTTGAGCGTGTCGTTGGTGAGCTGGTTGTGCCAGTAACCGCCCACGCCCGCAAAAAAGCCGTAGGGCAGGTGATAGTTGAGCGCGTAGTCCAGATCGGTTTCGATACCCGATTTATAGCCGTCCGAGTGATTCTTCGCGTTGAAGATCACCTTGAACATGCCGCTCAATTCCCAGCCGCGCGCGAAGAACCAGCTTGCGGCGTAGTCGGCCTGCAGCGCGTAGTAGTTGCGGCCCACGTTGACCGCGCGCGTCGCTTCATAGGAGCCGGTCGGCAGCACGGCGAGCAGCGAGACCATCTGGTGAAAGGTCGGGCTATGCCAGCCGATCGACGGCCCGAGCGAGGTGTCGCCGATGCCGCTGTTATGGCCGTTTGCGTAGAGCGAGCTGAGCGTCGAATCCACATACGCCGAGGCGACTTCGAAGGCCGTGTCGCCGCCTGCGATCTTGAAGTTCTCGAAAACGTGCAGATAGCGCAACGAATGCGCCTGCACGCGCAGATTGCCGTCGGGCAATGAATTCTTGCCGTCGTTATTCGGGAAGCTGCTGGCGTAAATCCAGGTGTTGTAGTTGAGCAGGTAGTCACCCGGGTCCTGAAGTACGCCGGAGGCGATGGTCTGTACGCCAATCGGCACCACCGTGCCGCCGCCTTCGGTGGCGTGCGCCGCGCTTGCGAGACAGGCGGAAATGGCAATGATTCGGAATGCGAAAGATGTGAAATTCTTCAAGGTCATTGTCTCCATGCGTCGTTTTTTTTGAGGTGTGTCGGGTGCTTCGGAGGTGTCTAGCAGCGCTGCATGAAATCGATCAGCGTCTGCGCCAGCGTGTCGTCAATCGTGTTGATCGCTTCAAGCTGGGAAAGATGGTTATGCCCGCGTATTACAGCGACATCCGGATCGAAGCCGTGTTGGGTGACGAGCCGCGCGAACAGCTCGCCTGCCTGGATCTGCATTTGCGGCGGATCGAGTTCGGCCCATGTGACGAGCAGCGGAAACGGCGCGCTGTCGATCAGCTCGACGGTGGACATGGCCGGATAGCTCGCGAAATCGCTGCCGAAATAGGCTTCGTTGCGCGGGTCGGGGCTGGGCACGCCGAACTGGCGGCGCGCGAGCTTTTCCAGATGCACGTTATAGACGCCCGAAACCAGTAGCGCGGCGCGCGGTGCGGATACGTGCGCGGGGCGCAGGCGCGCGATCAGCGTGGTGGCGGCCACATGCGCCGCGCCCGCCGATTCGCCCGCGATGTAGATGCGTTGCGGGTCCGCACCGAGCGCCTGCGCGTTTGCATAGGCCCACGCCCAGGCGGCGGCCACGTCCTGCGCGCCGGCGGGCCAGTGGTTCTGCGGCCCGAGTCGATAACTGGGCAGCACGGTGACAAAGCCCTCGCGCGCAAAGCGCCAGCCCACGTTAGCGCGCTCGCGCCGGTCGCCGCGCACGAAGCCGCCGCCGTGCACGAACAGCAGCAGCGGGCGGCCTTGGGCGTCCTCAGGTTTGCGCTGAGCCGTGGGCACATAGACGTCGAGTTTTTGCCGCTCATCGTCGCCATAGGCGATGTCGGCGCGCAGTTCGGCGCCCTCGCGCGACTGCGTCTCGCGAAACGGCGCGTACCAGCCTTTCACCAGCGGCGGGTCGATTACGGCGCCCGTCGAGCGGATCAGGTCGGCAAGTTGCTGCGCCGTGGGAAGTGCGTTGTGGCTCATCGTGGTTAGTCTCTTTGCGTGGTCCTTGCTGCCAGCGGCTTAACGCGCGGCGCGCAGCGCGTGCGGCGTCTTGTGAAAACGCCCGTCTTTCATGATGGCGGTGAGGCGCTGCTTGTCCTGCAGGATCGCCACGTCGACGGTGGGATCGCCATCGACGAGCAGCAGGTCGGCCAGATAGCCCGGCGCGATGCGGCCGAGTTCGCCTTCGAGTCCCATCAGCTCGCCGCCCAGCGCCGTCGCCGCGTGCAGCGCCTGCGCGGGCGTATAGCCGAACAGCTCGACGAACAGTTGCAGATCGCGCGCGTTGCGTCCGTTCGGGTTGAACGGGAAGCCATAGTCGCCGCCCGGCAGCACGCGCACGCCACGGCGGCGCAGCTCGGGCACGAGGCGCTGCTGCAGTTCGCGCACTTCGGCGGCGCTCTGCTTCATGTGCGTCATGTCGAAGTGCGGCGGCGGCACTGCGTCGAGGGTCGCCTGAATGATGCCGATGGCGGGCGCGACGAAGATGCGTTCGCGCGCGGCTTCGAGCATGTCGAGCGCTTCTTCGTCGGCGTACGTGCAGTGATAGAGCACGCGAAAGCCGTTGCGCAGCGCCATCTTCACGGCCTCGCCGGCCTGCGCGTGCGCGGCGAGCCAGACGTTCGACTGCGCCGCCTGTTCGCCGGCCGCGCGGGCTTCTTCCTCGGAATAGAGCAGTTGCTGCGACGCGCCGGGTTGCAGCGCGTCCTCGCCCGAAAGCAGGAACTTGACCGAGCGCGCGCCCATCTCCGCGCAGGAGCGTACGAAGGCGCGCACGGCCTCGGGGCCTACGCCGTGGGGATCGACTTCGCCGGGGTTGAGCGCCTGCTCGTCGGCGGCCACCGGCGGCGTGCGCTCGATCGACGACGCCACGAGGCGCGGGCCGGGCATGCCGCCGCTCTCGATCTGCTCGCGCAGCGCCACTTCCACGCGCTTGCTCAACGAGCCCGCCGAATAGGCGCTCGTGAAGCCGTGATCGAGCAGAATGCGTGCGTTGCGCGCGGTCGTGAGCACGAGTTCCTCGGGCGGCAGCGCCATGCCGGGCACGAACTTCTCGACCGAGCTGGGCCAGGACAGATGCGCGTGGGCTTCGACGAGACCGGGCATGAGCGTCGCGCCGCCGCCCTCGTAGATTTCGTCGCCTTGCTGGGCGAGCGAAGGTGCGCCGGGAGTGGCGAGCGCGGCGATGCGGTTGCCCTCGACGCGCACCTGCGAGGGGAAGGGCGCGGTGCCGCTGCCGTCGAAAACGCGAACGTTGTTAAAGACGATGCCTGCCATTTTTTGTGCCTCAAATAAGGTGCGAAAGCGAATTAGGGAAAATCAGTGCGTGGAAGGAAGGTTCAGGCCGGGCTGCGCCACGGCGAGCGCGCGCAGACGGCCAAAGCACAGAAAGCTGACTAGCGCGATGCCAACCGCGGCAATGCCGAGCGCGCCAAAACCGAAGCGCACGATCAGCACGCCGCCCAGCAGTGGCCCGACCGCCGAGCCGGCCATCAGCATGGCGGGCGTGCAGGCGACGGCGCGGCCCGTGCGGTCGAGCTTTGCGAGCAGGCCGAACAGGAAGGTGTGCGTGAAGATCATCGCGAAGACCCACAGGCTGGCGGCGATCGCGTAGGGAACGAAGGTCGTGCTGGTGCCGATCACGAGCGCCAGCACGGCTTGTGCGAGCGGTCCGGCAAGCGCCACGTTGCGCGCGTCGAAGCGGCGCTGGAGCAAGGCCGCGAGCACGGGCGGCAACAGGTTCACAAGGCCGACCGCCACCAGCACGGCATTCACGTGCGCCGCGCCGAACCCACGCGCCAGACCAATGCGCTGCGCGAAGCTGAACACCATCGCCTGATTGATCGCCATGAACACGATGCCCGCGATCGCGCTCCAGCAGCCGCGTTCGAGTTGCGTGCGACCAGAAACTCGTGGTTTTGCAAAGCGCGCGTTTGCGTCTTTCGCGTCGATGCCTTGCAAACCTGCGGGCCACGCCACAACCAGCGCGATGCACGCGACGAGCGACAGCGCAACGAACACAAGGAACAGAAACGATCCGCCCTGCGCCGTCACGAGCGGCGGCACGGCGGCAAAGTAGAGGACGCCAAACACGGCCAGCGCCAGATGGCCCATCGCGAAGAGCCGATGCGGATTGGCCGTTTTGCCGATCGCGCCATGCACGACCGACAGGCCGCAACCCACGCCCGCGCCCGCCACAGCGTGCGCGGCGAACATCGCGCCAAATGTCGTGGCGTGTGCCGCCAGGCCAAAGCCGACAGCGGCGAGCGCGAAGCCCAGCGCGGACGCGAGCCGGCCCGGCAGGCGCGCAAACAGCGGTGCGATCACCACCGAGCAGAGCACGGCGCAGGCGAGATAGGCCGTGGCGAGCGCGCCCGCGCGCTGCGCGTCGAAGTGAAAGCCTTCGATGAGTGTATTGACCCAGACGGGCAGGGCCACCAGATCGATCATCCCCGCGACGTGGGCGACCACCAGTGCGCCATTCGATCCTTGGCGTGGGGGCATGTCTGTCTCCATTTGTTTTGATTTCGCGCAAAGTGGGGCGCGTTGGGAAAGTGTAGAGAGACATCGCTTCGCCAGCCCGCGCGTTTCGCGATGCCACATATCGCGATTTGCGAGGGATCGGCGCCCAGGAGTCGGGCAAGCTCCATATCGCGCCGCGAGACACGGCGCCTTCGATCGCGCTTCGATCGCTTTCGATTGACGACAAAGCCGAATACAAAACAACGGAGACAGATATGCCCCGACATCACGGAGGCAGGCGCTCGCTCGCGGCCTGTATGCCCACTCGTACGCTCAAGCGCGCCAGGCCCGCTGCGGCGCTAGCCGCCGTGCTCGCGCAGGCCGTCGCCCTCGCGTCTTGTGGCGGCGCGCTCAACAGTGCGGACAGCGCGACGCCCTGGCCCGCAAGCGTGAGCGCGGCCAGCTATCTGCCCGACACCGGCAACGTTCGGCCCGTGAAAGTGGTGAGCGTGTCAGGTTCGGTGACGGGCGCGGACTCGCTGCTCACAGGTGGCGCGCTCACGCTGAAATATGTCGCGGGCGGCGCCGCGCCTGTCGTCGTGCTCGACTACGGACACGAAGTGGGTGGTCTGCCGACCTTCGGCGTCGCGGCGCAAAGCGGGTCGCCGACACTCTCGGCCACCTTCAGCGAAAGCCGCAACACCGCGACGACTGGCGACGCGAGCGCGGGCCTGACCGTCTCGGTCGATCCGCAGCGCACGAGCCTCTTTCCCGTCAGCGCGACGGGCACGATCAAGTCGAACGCTGTGCAGGGCGGCGAGCGCTACGAGACGCTCTCGCTTGCCACGCCGGGCGAGGTGACGCTCAACAACGTTGCCATTCAATCGCTGTATGCCGCGCCTACCTCGGCCACGCGCGGCAGTTTCGTTTCCAGTTCCGATACGCTCAACCGCATCTGGACCGCGGGCGCGTATACCGTGGAAATGGATCGCCTCGCAGCAGGGGCGCTTCCGCTAGCGTGGCAGGTCTCGGCCGATGGCTTGTCGATCGGCACGAGCGGCACGGGCATCGTGCAAAAGAGCGGCGCCTGGCCGTCCGACTATGCGATGGCCTTCGATGTGCGCGTGGACCGCAACAGCGCGGGCTGGACAATGCGCGACTCGGGCAATCTCACGAGCCTGCGTTTCGTGCTGCATTCGGCGAGCGACACGCAGGGCACGCCTGATACGCTCGAACTCGACGCCTACAGCACCTTTGCGGGCGGCGCGGTCAAGCTCGGCGAATTGCCAGTGGCGGCGAGCGTCGCCACGGGTTCGTGGCATAGCGTGAGCACGTCGCTCAGCGGCAATACGGTGAGCGTGACGCTGGACGGCGTGAATCTCGGCACGTTGGATGCGTCCGGCGCGGCATCGATCCTGCTGACCAGCTACGGTAGCGCGGGCTTTTTCAACGTGCCCGCGAGCGAGGCCACTTACCGCAATCTTGCGATTACGGCGAACGGCGCGACGCTCTACGCCAACGCGCTCATGACGTCGAGCGCGCTGGACGACTTTTCGGCGAATACAAATGCGTTGCCCTTGCTGATCGACGGCGCGAAACGCGACCGCACGGTGTGGTCCGGCGACATTGCCGTGGAAGCACCCACCTTGTTCTATTCGTCGGCGCAAAGCGACGCGGTGGCCGGATCGATACGCCTGATGGGCAGCTATCGGCTCGCGAGCGGTGAAGTGTCGACCACGCACAGCCCGCAGGACCCCCTGATCAGCACGACCGCCGATGCCTATGGTTCATCGAATTTTTATTCCGCGCAGTATTCGATGTATTTCGTCACGGTGCTGCACGACTATTACCTGTATTCTGGCGATGCGGCGTTACTCACGCAGCAGTGGGCCGCAGTGCAGGGCGAATTGAATTATCTGCAAACGCTAGTCGATTCGAATGGTTTGATCGCGGTGAACGCGGGCAACGCGCAGGACTGGTTGCCCGATTTCGCCAGTCCGGTAGTGGGCGAAGTGGCATCGACGAATATGTTGTACTACCAGGTATTGAGCGATGCTGCGGAACTGGCGGCCGCAACCGGCGATGCGGGCACAGCCGCGACCTATGCGCAGCGCGCCGCCGCGTTGAAACAGGCCATCAACGCGCGGCTGTATAACGCGAGTAG
>NZ_DASZJJ010000083.1:0-55975 GCF_035948235.1 Paraburkholderia sp.
ATCGATCAGTTCTGGAGTCCGCGCACCAACTTCCGCACCGACGAATGGGGCGGCTCGCTGGAAAACCGTCTGCGTTTTGGCGTCGAAGTGCTGCAGGCTGTGCGCGAGGCGGTGGGCAAGGACTTCTGCGTGGGCCTGCGCATGTGCGGCGACGAATTCCACGAAGACGGGCTCGATCACGAACAATTGAAAGAGATCGCCCAGGCGATGGCCGAAACCGGCCTGATCGATTATCTCGGCGTGATCGGTTCGGGCGCGGATACACACAATACGCTCGCCAACTGCATGCCGCCGATGGCGCTGCCGCCCGAGCCTTTCGTGCATCTCGCGGCGGGCATCAAGTCGGTGGTGAAACTGCCGGTGATGCACGCGCAGAGCATTCGCGACGCGGGCCAGGCCGAGCGTCTGCTGGCCAGCGGGATGGTCGATCTGGTTGGTATGACGCGCGCGCAGATCGCCGATCCGCATATGGTCATCAAGATCCGCGATGGCCGCGAGGACGAAATCAAGCAATGCGTGGGCGCGAATTACTGTATCGACCGCCAGTACAACGGTCATGACGTGCTCTGCGTGCAGAATGCGGCGACCTCGCGCGAGGCCACCATGCCGCATGTGATTGCGCGCACACGCGGGCCGAAGCGCAAGGTCGTGGTGGTGGGCGCGGGCCCGGCGGGCCTGGAGGCGGCGCGCGTCGCGCGTTTGCGCGGCCATGACGTGGTGCTGTTCGAGAAGGGCGACGCCGTGGGCGGCCAGATTCTGCTGGCTGCGAAGGCACCGCAACGCGAGCAGATGGCCGGCATCGTGCGCTGGTTCGACATGGAGACGAAGCGCCTGGGCGTGGACCGGCGCATGGGCGTGGAAGCCGACGAGGCGGCCATTTTCGCGGAGCAACCCGATATCGTTGTGCTCGCAACCGGTGGTTCCAGCTTTACGCAACAGGTGCCGGCATGGGGCGTCGCCGAAGGGCTGGCCGTGAGTTCGTGGGACATTCTCTCGGGCCGCGTGGAGCCGAAGCAGAACGTGCTGGTCTACGACGGCGTGAGCACGCATGCGGGTGCGGGCGTGGCCGATTTCATCTCCAGCCGCGGTTCGAACGTGGAGATCGTCACACCCGACGTGAAAGTGGCCGACGACGTGGGTGGCACCACCTTCCCGATCTTCTACCGCCGGCTTTACGCGCAGGGCGTGATCCATACGCCGAACTACTGGCTCGACCGCGTGTACGAGGAAAACGGCAAGAAGATCGCCGTGCTGCGTAACGAGTACACGGAGGAGCAGGAGGAGCGCGCCGTCGATCAGGTGGTGATCGAGAACGGCAGCACGCCCAACGACGCGCTCTACTGGAAGCTCAAGCCCGAGTCGCTCAATCGCGGCCAGGTGGACGTGCACAAGCTCTTTGCCGCCGAGCCTCAGCCGTGTCTTTCGGAAGAACTGGGCAATGGCCGCTTCCTGCTGTTCCGCGTGGGCGATTGCATCTCCCTGCACAATATCCACGGCGCGATCTACGACGCGCTGCGTCTCGTCAAGGACTTCTGAGCCATGAAGCCTGCCTACCTCATCACCGCGCTGCTGTGGCTTTCGATGGCGGGGCTCGCGTTCGCGGTCGCGAAGCGTGCCGCCTACTGGCGGATCGGGCGCGCGGCGGCGCCAGGAGCCTACGGGAAATTTGGCGTCGGCAATCTGTTCAGTATACCGAAGCGTTATTTCGTCGACCTGCACCATGTGGTAGCGCGCGATCCGTACATTGCGAAAACGCACGTTGCTACAGCCGGGGGCGCGATTGGCGCACTGGTGTTGGTGTTCATCAACTATGGGCTGGCGATCTATTCGCCGTGGCTCGACAAGCTGATCCTGCTGGCCGCGCTGGCGATGCTGGTGGGCGCCGTGTTCGTGTGGCGTCGCCGGAACGCGAAGCAGGTGCCCGCGCGCCTCTCGCGTGGGCCCTGGAATACGCTGCCGTGGATGCTGGGCGCGTTCGCGCTCGGGATTGCGCTATACACGGCTGTGCCTGCGGACGCGATGTCTGGCGCATTTGCGCTGATCTGCGCGCTGCTGATCGTGATGGGCGCTTACACCATGACGTTTGGCGCGGCGCAGGGTGGGCCGATGAAGCATGCAGTCGCTGGGCTGCTGCATCTGGCGTTTCATCCGCGCCAGGAGCGTTTTGCTGCGGATCGCACGGCGTGGACCGGCGCGGGCGAAGCTACGCCGCCAACCGCGCTCAAGTTGCCCGATATCGAGCAACAGGAATACGGCGTCGCCAAACCCGTTGAATTTCGCTGGAACCAGTTGCTCAGCTTCGACGCCTGCGTGCAGTGCGGCAAGTGCGAGGCCGCTTGTCCGGCCTTCGCGGCGGGCCAGCCACTCAATCCCAAGAAGCTGATTCAGGATCTCGTGACCGGCATGGCGGGCGGCACGGACGCGGCCTACGCCGGCAGCCCCACGCCCGGCATTCCGGTGGGCCGCCATAGCGGTCAGCCCGACGGCCCGATCGTCTCGGGCCTGATCGAGACGCAGACGCTCTGGTCCTGCACCACCTGCCGTGCCTGCGTGCAGGAGTGCCCGATGCTGATCGAGCACGTGGACGCCATCGTCGATATGCGCCGCAACCAGACGCTCGTGCATGGCACGGTGCCGGGCAAAGGCCCCGAAGTGCTGGCCAATCTGCGCGAGACCGGCACGATGGGCGGTTACGACAAGGCCGCGCGCTATGACTGGTCAGTGGATCTGGAGGCGCCGGTGGCGCAACCGGGCAAGCCCGTCGATATCCTGCTGGTGGCGGGCGAGGGCGCGTTCGACATGCGCTATCAGCGCACGTTGCGTGCGCTCGTCAAGGTGCTCAACAAGGCGGGCGTGAACTACGCGGTGCTGGGGCCGAGCGAAGGCGACACGGGCGACGTGGCGCGGCGTCTGGGCGACGAAGCCACCTTCCGTCAGATGGCGCGGCAGATGATGGGCACGCTCGGCGCGCTGCAGTTCGGCCGCATCGTCACTGCCGATCCGCACGTCATGCACAGCCTGCGCAACGAATACCGGGCGCTTGGCGCGCGCTACGAAGTGCTGCATCACACCACGCTGCTCGCGGAGCTGGCCGACCAAGGCCGCATCGAGCCGAAAGCGCTCGAAGCCTTGCGGGACAAACGCACGACGTATCACGACCCCTGCTATCTGGGCCGCTACAACGGCGAAACCGAGGCGCCGCGCAAATTGCTCAAGACCATCGGCATTCGCGTGGTGGAGATGGAGCGCAGCGGCATGCGTGGACGTTGCTGCGGCGGCGGAGGCGGCGCGCCGCTCACCGATATCCCCGGTAAGCAACGCATTCCCGATATCCGCATCGCCGACGCGCGCGCCGTGGGCGCCGATGTCGTCGCGGTCGGTTGTCCTAACTGTACGGCGATGCTCGAAGGCGTCGTGGGTCCGCGCCCCGAAGTCCTCGACGTGGCCGAACTCGTTGCCGCCGCGCTGGAGTGAAGCGATGAACGCCATCAAACGAATCGATCCGCGCCGGCCTTTCGTCATTACCGCCGACGGGCTGCGGCGCATCACGCTGGGCGAGACGGGCAGCGCCGACCTCGCCGCCTTGCAGCGCGCCTCGCATGGGCATGGCGCGACAGCGGCAAAACCGCGCCGCGAAGTGCGCGAGCGCAAGCACGTGCTGCTGGCGGTCGCGCACAGCGAACGCGGCGCACTCGACGATCACGCCTGCCAGACGATTGCCGCCGCCGCGCTGCTGGCCGATGCCCAAACCGAAGTCGCGCTGCTCGTATTCGGCGAGTTGAAAGAAGATGTGGGGGCGCGTGGCGTGGACAAGCTCATCGAATTGCCGGGCTTCGAGCGCCGTGCCTTCGCACCCGAAAACGAATTGCGTGCATTGCAGGCCTGCGCGGCGGCGCTCGCGCCGAAACATGTGCTGCTGCCCGATAACGCCTATGGCGACGGCGATCTGGGCCGCCGCTTTGCAGCCGCCGCTGGGGCGAGCGTGGCCACGCATGTGGTCGAAATCGACGCGAATCACGTGGGCGTCTACGAACAGGCGAAGCGCGCCTTCGCCACGCGCGCGCTGCCCGATGTGATCCTGCTTGCGCCCAATGCGGTAGAAACGAAGCTGCCCTTCGTTGGCGCGGGCGAAAGGCTGGCGGGAGATTTTATCCGCCCGGCCAGCGCGCTTGCGCAGCCGTATCGCGATCTTGGCCTGGAGGAAATCGACGCGGCGCAGGTCGCGCTGGAAGAGGCCGATTTCATCGTCGCGGCGGGCAATGGCGTAAGCGACGTCGCTGCCTTCGAGCGGCTGGCGGGCGTGTTCGGCGCGGCCATCGGCGCGAGCCGCGTGGCCGTGGATAACGGCCACTTCACGCGTGACAAGCAGGTAGGCGCGACTGGCAAGACGGTGGAGGCGAGCGTGTATATCGCCTTCGGCATCTCCGGGGCCGTGCAGCATTTGCAGGGCATCAAGGACTGCCGCCACGTGATCGCGGTGAATACGGACGCCAGCGCGCCCATCGCGAAGCGCGCGAACCTCACCGTGGTCGGCGACGCGCAGGCGACCATCGCCGCGCTGATCGCGCAGGTGCAGGCCGCGCGTGCGGCACGCCAGCGAGGAGCCGATGCGATTGAAGAACGCAAGCCAGCAGGAGTCGCCGCATGAATGCCAACGCCAACGCAAATTTGAAAAGTATCGCCGTGCTGGTTTCCACGGGGCGTCATCCCGTGAGCGGCGCGCCGCGCTACAGCCGCAACGACGCGGCCGCGCTCGAACTGGGCCGCAAACTCGCGCAGCGACACGGCGCGCAACTCGACGTGATACATGCGGGCGATCCGGCCGATCCGGCGCTGCCCGACTACCTCGCGCTGGGCGCGCAGCAGGTTGAAGTGCTGGATTGCGCGCCGATTGACGATATTGCGCAGACGCTCGCCGCGCGCGTGCGCGAGCACGATCTCGTGCTCACCGGCACGCGCGCCGAGGGCGCGCACGACAGCGGCATGCTGCCGTATCGCGTCGCGGCGCTGCTCGGCTATGCGCTGGTGGGCGCGGCGGTGGATCTCGAAGTCGAGGACGCTCACGCGCGCGTGCGCCAGTTCCTGCCCAAGGGTTTGCGCCGCCGCGTGGAAGCGAAGCTGCCCGTGGTGGTGGCTGTGCATCCGCTCGCCGAGGCGCGGCCCGCTTATGCCTACGCGCGGCTGCGCGCAGGGTCGGTTCGGCCGTCGGCCGGAGCGCGCATCGCCGATACGCAAGCCGCCGCCTGGCAATCTGGCCCCGTCGAGCGCAAGCCCGTGAAGTTCGCCGCTGCCGAACGCCGTTCGGGCCACGCCCGCATGCTCGGCGCGACCACCACCGAAAGCCGGGGCGGCAACGTCGTAAATGCGGGGACTTCGGTCGAAAAAGCACAAGTGATTCTGGCGTATTTACGCGAGCATCAACTCATCGACGACTGATTCCAGCGGGACGCCAGCGACCCGCGCGAAAGCGGTCCGTAACAACGCCAGCACTAGACAGACGCATTTAACAGAGCATCAGGGACGCAGAATCCGGAGCACACGATGAACGTATCGGCAAACGTAGCGGCACACATGCGCGAGTTGTTGGAGCGGCGCAAGACGGGTTACAGCCTCGAAGCGCCTTTCTATCTGAGCGAGGAGATTTTTGCGCTCGATATGCAGGCGATTTTCAGGGAGCACTGGATTCAGGTGGCCGTGGAACCGGAAATCCCGGAACCGGGCGACTATGTGACGGTCGAGCTGGGGAGCGACTCGATCCTGATCGTGCGCGACGACGACATGCAGGTGCGCGCCTTCCACAACGTCTGCCGCCATCGCGGCGCGCGCCTGTGCAACGAGGAGAAGGGCACGGTGGGCAATATCGTCTGCCCGTACCACAGCTGGACCTATAACCTGAACGGCGATCTGATGTTCGCCGAGCATATGGGCGAGCAGTTCGATCGCTGCAAGCACAGCCTCAAGAGCGTCCACGTACAAAACCTGGCAGGCCTGATCTTCGTGTGTCTGGCCGATGAACCGCCTGCCGATTTCGACCTCATGCGCGCGGCCATGGAGCCGTACATGCTGCCGCACGATCTGGCTAACTGCAAGGTGGCGGCGCAGGTCGATATCGTCGAAAAGGGCAACTGGAAGCTGGTGATGGAGAACAATCGCGAGTGCTATCACTGCGTCGCGAACCATCCCGAGTTGACGATTTCGCTCTACGAATATGGCTTCGGCTATCAGCGCTCGGCCGCCAACGCAGAAGGCATGGACGCCTTCGAGCGCACCTGCGTGGAGCGCGCGCGTCAGTGGGAGCAACTGGATCTGCCCTCGGTGGAAATCGAAAAACTGCTGGACGTGACGGGCTTTCGCACGCAACGGCTGCCGCTCGACCGCAGCGGTGAATCGCAGACGCTCGATGCCAAGGTGGCCTGCAAGAAATTGCTCAGCGAGTTCCGCAGCGCCGATCTGGGCGGCCTGTCGTTCTGGACCCAGCCCAATTCCTGGCATCACTTCATGAGCGATCACATTGTGTCGTTCTCGGTGATTCCGCTTTCGGCGGGCGAGACGCTGGTGCGCACGCGCTGGCTTGTGCACAAGGACGCGCGCGAGGGCATCGATTACGACGTGGCGAATCTCACGGCGGTCTGGAACGCCACCAACAATCAGGACCGCACGCTGGTGGAGTATTCGCAGCGCGGCGCGGCCAGCAGCGCCTATGAGCCGGGCCCGTATTCGCCCTTTACTGAAGGGCTCGTGGAAAAATTCTCGGCCTGGTATGTGGGTCGTATGGCCGCCGCGCTCGCGCGCAAGCGGTCCATTCCCCTGCGCGTGGAAAGCATGGAAAGCCTGGAAGGCGGAGTCTGACATGATGCGAGATGCGGCCCAATTCGATCCCGCCCACAGCCGCGTGACGCGCCCGGCGTTCTGGGGCGCGCTGCCGGAGAAGTGGACGAGCGACGCCGAAGAGACGCTGGAATGCTGCCAGGTACGGCAGGAAACGCATGACGTGAAGAGCTTTTTTCTGCGCTCGCCGCAAGGACGCACATTCTCGTTCGAGCCGGGGCAATTCATCACGCTCGAACTGGAGATCGACGGCGAAACGATTAATCGCTGCTATACGATCTCGTCCTCGCCTGCGCGTCCGCACACGCTGTCCATTACGGTCAAGCGCGTGCCGGGCGGCAAGGTTTCGAACTGGCTGCACGACAACCTCATGCCGGGCGCGCGGATCCGCGTGCTGGGACCGGCGGGCGAATTCACCTGCGCGCGTCACGCCGCGCCTAAGTATCTCTTTCTTTCGGCGGGATCGGGCATTACACCGCTGATGTCGATGAGCCGCGCTTATCACGATCTGGCCGAAGATCGCGACATCGTGTTCGTACACAGCGCGCGCACGCCCGACGACGTGATCTTCGCGCGCGAACTGGAATTGATCGCCGCGAGTCACGCGAGTTTTCGCACTTCGTTTGTGTGCGAGCGTGTGGGCGCACGCACGCATTGGTCGGGCGTGACCGGTTTTCTCACGCTGCCGCTGCTCAAGCTGATCGCGCCGGATTTCATGGAGCGCGAGATTTTCACCTGCGGGCCTGCGCCTTATATGAAGGCCGTGCGGGGTCTGCTCGATGAAGCTGGCTTTGCACGCGAGCGCTATCACGAAGAGAGTTTTTCGTTCGAGACACTGGCAGCCAGCGACGCGTCTTTGAGTGCGCCCGTTGACGAACAGGCGGCGTCCACGGACACCGCCACCTTCAAGGTGACGTTTGCAAAAAGCCATCGCGAGATTGCCTGCGGTGAACACCAGCATGTGCTCGCGGCGGCGCGCGAGGCGGGCGTGCGTCTGCCCGCGTCCTGCACCCAGGGCATGTGCGGCACCTGCAAGGTCAAGCTGGTATCCGGTCAGGTGGAGATGAAGCACAACGGCGGCATTCGTCAGCGCGAAATCGATCAGGGCATGGTGCTGCTGTGCTGCAGCACGCCGCGCTCGGATCTGGTCGTCGATAAGTAAATTGCAAATGCGTCCGCAAATGCGCACCGCGTCGCCGCTGGACAAGATCGCGTCGGAAAACAACGGTATTGGCTATTTGTGACGGGTGAATCTGGAGGTGTAGGGCGCTGATGCCCGAATCACAGGAGATTGCCGTGAAGCTGCTAGGGAAATGGTTGGGCATGGGTGTGGTGTCGGTGGCGCTGGGCGCAAGCGCGCTGGCGGACAGCAAGCCGACGCTGAAAATCGGCTACGTCGAAGGCTGGGACGACAGCGTGGCGACGTCGAACGTGGCGGCGCGCATCATCGAAAAGCGCCTCGGTTATCAGGTCGAACTCGTACCGGTGGCTGCCGGCATCATGTGGCAGGGCGTGGCGCGCGGCGACCTGGACGCCACGCTGTCCGCCTGGCTGCCGGTCACCCAGGGCGCGTACTGGGATCAGTTCAAGGGCAAGGTGGTCGATCTGGGCACCAACTTCACCGGTGCGAAAATCGGCCTCGTCGTGCCGCAATACGTGGCGGCAAAGAGTATCGACGATCTGAACGCGCAGAAGTCGGCCTTTGCCGGGCGCATCGTCGGCATTGACGCCGGTGCGGGCGTGATGGCCAAGACCGATCAGGCGATCAAGCAATATGGTCTGAACTATGCGGTGATGCCCAGTTCCGGCAGTGGTATGACGGCGGAACTGGCGCGCTCGGTGAATGCGAACAAGCCGGTGATCGTGACGGGCTGGACGCCGCACTGGATGTTCGCCAAATACAAGCTGCGCTTCCTTGACGATCCGAAGAATGTCTTTGGCGCGGCCGAACACGTGGACAGCGTGGCCAATCCAGGGCTGGAAACCAAGGCGCCGCCGGTGGTCGCCTTCCTCAAGAAGTTTCAATGGAAGCCGGGTGAGATCGACAGCGTAATGCTGGCGATCCAGAACGGCACCAAACCCGAAGCCGCCGCCGACAGCTGGATCGCCGCGCACGGCGAGCGCGTGCAGGACTGGGTGGCGTCCGCGCAATAACGCAACGAACAAAAGACACATAGTCAGGTATCCGAAACGTGTCGCCGCTCGCTGCGCCGGCATGCTTGTTCAGCACAGCGCAGGCCGGCGCCTGCATCACGAGGAGATGGACTCGATGAAATCCCCCAAGATCGTGGTTGACGGACTCTGCAAGGTGTTCGGTCCCAACCCCAAGGTGGCGCGCGAGATGTTGGCGCGCGGCGCGACCAAGGACGAACTGTTCCGCCAGACCGGATACGTCCTGGGCGTCAACAACGCGAGTTTCGAAGTCCAGGAAGGCGAGATTTTCGTGCTGATGGGACTGTCCGGCTCCGGCAAGTCCACGTTGATCCGTCTCATCAACCGCCTGGTCGAACCGACTGCGGGCCGGGTGGTGATCGATGGCCGCGATATCGCGGCGGTGCGCAAATCGGAACTCGTTTCGCTGCGCCGCACCGACATGAGTATGGTGTTCCAGTCCTTCGCGCTGATGCCGCAACGCACGGTGCTCTCCAACGCGGCGTTTGGCCTGGAAGTGGCGGGCGTGAGCCGCAAGGAGCGCGAGCGCCGCGCGCTGGACGTGCTTGAGCAGGTTGGATTGGCTGCCTTCGCGCACAAGCTGCCCGCCGAGCTGTCGGGCGGCATGCAGCAGCGCGTGGGCCTTGCGCGCGCGCTGGCCGTGAATCCTTCGCTGATGATCATGGACGAGGCGTTCTCCGCACTCGACCCGCTCAAGCGCAAGGAAATGCAGAACGTGCTGCTGCAATTGCAGAAGGAGCAACGCCGCACCATCATGTTCGTCTCGCACGATCTGGAAGAGGCGCTGCGTATCGGCAGCCGCATCGCCATCATGGAAGGCGGGCGCATCGTGCAGATCGGCACGCCACGCGAGATCATCAGTAATCCTGCCGATGAGTACGTGCGCGCTTTCTTCGACGGCGTAGATACGAGCCGTTACCTCACCGCAGGCGATCTGATGCAATCGGAACGTGTGCCGCTGGTGCGCTCGCTGGACGCCACCAGCGTAGCCGCATCGCTCAACGGCAGCGCCGATTATGCCTTCGTGCTGGATGCCGAACGCCGGATCAGCGGTTTCGTCACGCGCGACGCGATTGGCGTGGCGAAGCCACAGCTCAAGAAGATCGAATGCATTTCGCGCGGCGCGCCGCTCGAACAGGTCGTTTCGCGTGTGTGCGCGAATCCGGTCGCGCTGCCCGTAGTCGACGACGAAGGCCGCTTCTGCGGCTCGATCGATCAGGCGGCCGTCCTCAAGGTCATGATGCGCAACGGGAGTCACCACCATGTCTGAGATCATTCCGCTTGGCCGCTGGGTGGACCAGTCGGTCCACTATCTGCTGGACCACGACGCCAATACCTTCGACGCTATCGGCCGTGCGATCGAGAGTTTTGCCAAGCTCATCGAACAGGGTCTGCAAGGCATCCCCATGCCGCTCCTGATGGCGATCTTCGTGGTGGGCGGGCTGTGGCGCGTGGGCTGGCGCTTCGCGGTGTTCGCGCTGGCGTCGCTGCTACTCATCTATGCGACCGGCTTCTGGGATCAGACCGTCGTCACGCTCGCGCTCACGCTTTCCTCGACACTGATCAGCCTCGTGCTGGGCGTGCCGCTGGGCATCTGGACCGCGAAGAGCAAACTCGTGCAGACCATCGTGCGGCCCATCCTCGACCTGATGCAGACGATGCCCGCTTTCGTGTATCTGATTCCGGCGGCGATGCTGTTCGGTCTGGGCCGCGTGCCGGGCATTCTGTCCACGGTGATCTTTGCGATGCCGCCTGCCGTGCGGCTCACGAGTCTGGGCATCCGTCACGTGAACCGCGAGATCGTCGAAGCGGGGCAGGCCTTTGGCTGCACGCCGTGGCAACTGCTTTACAAGGTGCAGTTCCCCAATGCGCTGCCGTCGATCATGCAGGGCGTGAACCAGACCATCATGATGGCGCTGTCGATGGTCATCATCGCGTCGATGGTGGGCGCGGGCGGCCTGGGCAACGACGTGCTGGCAAGCATTCAGCGCCTGGATATTGGCCTTGGCTTCGAAAGCGGACTGTCCGTGGTGCTGCTGGCGATCATTCTCGACCGCATCACCGAAAGCTTCGGACGCGCGCCCGGTGCCGCAAAAGCGCCGCTGTTTTCAGGCATCAAGCAGGTGTTTCGCGTACGCGCCGTGCCCGCCGAGGCTTGACCTGAGTTTGTTCGTCCACGCTTGAAGAGGCGAGCCTGGCTCGCCTGAATCGTCTCCAGAGAAGGGGCGTAATGTGATTGCGGACATGAGCACGGAGATCGCTGCCGACATCGCCGAAGCAGCCCCACAGGGCCGCCAGGCATCGCCGCAGGAATCGACGTTCAAACATTTCGGGTTCCTGACCTTGCCACATTTTTCGATGATCGCGTTTTCGAGCGCCGTCGAAGTGCTGCGCATGGCCAATTACGTCGGCAACGGCGAGCATTATCGGTGGTCGATCTATTCGCTCGATGGGCAACCGGCGCGCGCGAGCAACGGCATCACCGTGCGCCCCACGCAGGCGCTCGACCCCGATAATCTGCCCGACGTGATGATCGTGTGCGGCGGCATCCACATCCGCGACGTGGTGGACGATGCCGTGCGCGCTGCGCTGCGGCAGATCGCGCGCAGCGGCAAGCCGCTGGGCGGTATCTGCACGGGTGCGTATGCACTGATGTCGAGCGGTCTGCTCGATGGCTATCGCTGCGCGGTGCACTGGGAGAGTCTTTCGGCGTTGCATGAGGAGTTTCCGCGCGTGCGTTTCGCCGATGAACTCTTCGTGGTCGATCGCGACCGTCTGACCTGCACGGGCGGCACTGCGCCGCTCGATCTGATGCTCGATCTCGTCAGCGTGCGTCTGGGTCAGCCGCTGGCCGCGAAGGTCTCCGAGCAATTCATTCTCGAACGCATTCGCAGCGCTAGCGACCTGCAGCCGATTCCCGTCGATGCGCGCGTGGGCTTTTCGCGCGCCGAACTCGTCGAAGTCGTGCGGCTCATGGAAGCCAACCTCAAGGAACCACTTTCGCTCGAAGAACTGGCGCGCCTTGTGCGGCTCTCGCAGCGCCATTTGCAGCGTATGTTCAAGGCGTATTTGAATATTTCACCGGCGCACTACTATCTGACGCTGCGTCTCAAACGCGCGCGCGAACTGCTGCGCACGACCGATATGTCGGTGGCGCATATCACGTCGAATTGCGGTTTCAATTCGCCTTGTCATTTCAGCAAGGCGTACCGCGTGCAGTTCGGACACGCGCCGAGTTTCGAGCGGCGCGCGGGGCGGCCCTGAAACCCAGACGCAAAAAACGTCAGTCGGGATCGACTTCGAGCGGCGTAATGCCGGCTGGGACGGTGTTGCGCATGAAGTCGTCGAAGCTGGCCGTGCGCGTGTCTTCCTTACCGCTGCGTTGCTCGCGGAACATCATCGGCGGCACGCCAAACTGCTTGCGGAATTCGCGGCCCAGATGCGAGGCATCGGAAAACCCGCAACTGGACGCGATATCGGCCACGGTGCGATCGGAACTGGTTAGCAGCCACGCGGCAGTGCGCAGGCGCAGACCGTTGGCGAACGCGCGCGGACTTCTGCCGGTTTCGGCCTTGAAAAGCCGCTCAAGCTGACGCGGCGACAGATTGAGTTTGCCCGCAAGTTCTTCGAGCGGCACATTGCGCCCGACGTGCTGCTCCATCAGCAGGATCGCGCGCTTGACCTTGGGATGCGTGGCCGGATCGAGTCCCGGCGGATGCGGCTGCGGCGCGTTGCCTTTCTGCAGTTCGCCGACCAGCAGGATGCGCAAGGCTTTCTGCACCGTCGCGTGATCGAAGTGGCGCAGCAGAATGGCCGCGGCGACGTCGATCGAAGCGCGGCCGCCCGAACAGGTGATGCGGCGGCGATCGATCACGAACAGGCGGTCGGCCACCAGCGCATCGGCATTGACGGCCGGAAAGCGCTCGATGAAATCCCAGTAGTGGAACCAGCTCACGCACACGCGATGACCGTCGAGCACGCCCGCGCGCATCAGCGTGAATGCGCCTGTGCAGATGCCCACCAGCGTCGCGCCGCCCTGGGCCGCCGCGCGGATGAAGCGCAACGTCTCTTCGCTCGCCTGCGGGCCGGAATGCAGCAGGCCGCCCACCACGACCACATAATCGAACTCGCTGGCCTCCGCGAAGGTCTCCCACGGCGCTATCTGGATGCCGCAACTCGCGCGCACGGGCGTGAGCGTTTCGCCGACGATGCTCCACGAGCAGCGCACGGGCTTGCTGTAATCGCCATCGTCGGCGGACAGGCGCAGCATGTCCACGAAGCCCGAAAAGGCCGTGAGCGTGAAGTTCGGCAACAGCACAATGCCAAAGCGGATGCGGCCTTCGGATTGGGCCGATGCTGATGAGGCGGGCGGGACGGGTTCGGCGTGCATGGTGGCGTGTCGGTACGGCGGCAAGGGGTGCAATCGGATAGTCGATTCTGGCTTGAAAGACCAAGCCCGCGTGGCAAGCGTCGCCGATCCGGCGCACGCGCACTTGTCATTTTGCGCCATCAATCATCGCGAATGCGCGCGCGGCGGCGCGATTCCACGCTCATGCCGCGCCTGTTCTATCGGCGGCGGGGCCGCCAGGCGATGCTGGCGTGACCGAACCCGCCCAGCTCGCCGCGACCAACGCCAGTATGCGCCCACAGACCATCGAACTTTCCGAACGCGCCACCGCTGGCGATGCACAGGCTGCGCTCGCCTTGCTGGAGCACAGCATGGCGCGTGGGCATCGACGTATTGCGCTGCTGCGCTATCTGCACGCGCAATATCTGAGCGCGCCCCTGCAGGCGCGCCATCACGATTACGTGCAGCGTGTTGCGCAGCGCCTGAGCGCCGAAACGCTCGCTAGCCTCGCCGCCGAGGCCAGGCGCCGGCGCGGCGCGTAAGCGCCCTCACAGCACGACGGTCCTCGCGCCGTTGATAAACACGCGATGCTCCAGCACGGCCTTGAGCGCGCGCGCGAGCGTCACGCATTCCAGATCGCGCCCTACAGCCAGCAGGCGGTCGGGTCCGTAGGCGTGATCGACGCGCTGGACTTCCTGCTCGATGATCGGACCTTCGTCCAGATCGGCGGTCACGAAATGCGCCGTCGCACCAATCAGTTTGACGCCGCGCGCGTGCGCCTGGTGATAAGGCCGCGCGCCCTTGAAGCCGGGCAGAAAGGAGTGGTGGATATTGATCGCGCGGCCCGCAAGCTTCGCGCTGGTGGCGTCGGAGAGAATCTGCATGTAGCGGGCGAGCACGACCAGTTCCGCGCCGCTCGTTTCGACCAGCTTGAGTAGCTGCGCTTCCTGCTGTTCGCGCGTTTGCGCATTGACGGGCAGATGATGGAACGGCAGCCGATGCTGCTGCGCAATTGATTCGAAGTCCGGATGATTCGAGGCGATGCCTGCGATATCCATTTCCAGTTCGCCCATGCGCCAACGGAACAGCAGATCGTTGAGGCAATGTTCGAGTTTCGACACGAGGATCAGCACTTTGGGGCGGCGGCGCAGGTCGTGGATCGCCCAGTCCATGCCATGTGCGCGGCCGGTGGGCGCGAAGTCGTCGCGTAGCGCGGCGACATTCAACGCTTCCTGCGTGCCATTGCCCGCGACTTCGTGAAAGACGCAGCGCAGGAAAAAGCGCGCGCTTTCGGCGTCGTCGAAAACTGTAAGTTCGTCGATATAGCAGCGATGGCGGTCGAGCAAGGCCGCCACGGCGGCCACCTGGCCCGCCGCGCTCGGGCAGGAGAGTGTGAGGGCGTAGCCGTGGGGGCGCGGCGGCGTTGAAAGGGGCGCGGTCATGGGATCTCCTGGTGTCGTTGGCCGCGCGGCGCTGAAGTCACGTTGACTTCGCGAGCGGGGATGACTTGAACGGTACGGCAGAGGTGGGGTGGCGCATAGAACGATCGCGCTAAGTTGTTGGTATGGGGACGCCACGGGGGCGAAAGACTGTTTCTGGTAGTTGCGCGCTTCCGTGGTCGAACGCTTACTGACACGTTTCGGTCACCAGAAAGACGTGCTTGCCGAGCGGGCGTACGTGCCACGCGACGATATGGCCGAATGCAAAGCGATCACGTCTGGCAGCGGCGACGGGAACGGTTGGGCGTGTGTGCATACGTTTCTAGTTCGGCTTCGAGACAAGATTTTGAAGTATGCGTTAAAACTGCGCAGCAGCATTCACGAGGAGAATCGATGAGCGACCACACCATCTATATCGTCGACCGGGACGCAACGCTGGAAGAGGCGCCCGCGCTAGCATCCAGAGTGATGCAATGGCTGGAAGAGCAAGGCATTGCGGTTCCCGCGCCGGACGCGGAGGTCGCCTTTGCTCCCGCCACACACACCGCAGGCCCCAACGCTAGCGCCTGGGTCGAGTGGCTGGACGAGTGGAGCCGATGCGGTGTGGTTGCCCAAACTGGCCGCCAGGTATTTCATACGGGCGGTAATGGCGTGGACGGTCTCGAATGCCCCCGCTGCAGGACGATGCATGGCGCCGATGACATCGCCTGGGGCGAAGCGGTGGACGCGTGGTACGAACAAGAAGACGATCGCCTGGCGTGCCCGGCTTGTGCAGAATCATCCAGCATCACCGACTGGCGATTCGCGGATATGGCATGGGGATTTGGAAACCTGGCGTTCGCTTTTGATGGAATCGGCGTCGAGCAGAAACTCGCCGACGCGATTGGCGCGGTTCTCGGCCATCGCGTCGTGCTTGTCTATCAGTCAATCTGAGCACTTCACTCTTCCAGTCGACCCACCTGCGTCACCAGCAACTGATGCAGCGCGCGCATATCGACGGGCTTGACCAGGTGAAAGTCGATGCCCGCTTCTCTCGAGCGCCGCCGGTGCTCTTCCTGGCCCCAGCCCGTGAGTGCAATCAGCACGACGTTTGCCCCGGCGGGATGTGCGCGGGCGCGCTGCGCGACTTCAAAGCCGTCCATGCCCGGCATGCCGATATCGAGCAGCACGGCGTCCGGCGGCCAGCTATCGAACATCGCCAGCGCGGCTGGCCCGTCGCGCACGATGCGCACCTGCGCGCCGAATAGTTCGAGCAGCACACCCAGGCTATCGGCGGCGTCGCGGTTGTCGTCGACGATCAGGATCTTGCGGCCAACCAGCGTCTGCGTAGGCAGCGCCGAGGGCTCGTGAGGCTCGCCGCTGCGCGCGGCCAGCGCCATCGGCAGGCGCACGATAAATTCGCTGCCGCGGCCCAGGCCCTCGCTGATCGCTTCAACGCCGCCGCCGTGTAGCTCGACGAGGCTGCGCACCAGCGTAAGGCCCACGCCCAGGCCGCCCTGGCCGCGGCTATAGCTGCGTTCGCCCTGAGTAAAGAGATCGAAGACCTTGGGCAGCATCGAAGCGGAAATGCCCATGCCGTTGTCGCGGACCGATACCACGGCGTTGCTGCCATGGCCGTCGCGATTCTGATCTTCACGGTAGGCCGTGAGCCAGATTTGCCCACCCGCATCGGTGTATTTCGCGGCGTTGTTAAGCAGATTGGCGACGACCTGCGACAGCCGCACCGGGTCGGCTTCCAGCACGATCGGCTCGGGCGGCAGGCTCACCGTGAGCCGGTGCCCGGCGGCGTCGATCAGCGTGCGGCTCGTTTCGATGGCCTGGCGCAGCACCGCGCCCAGATCGACGGTTTCCTTACGCAACGCGATCTTGCCGCCCATGATGCGCGAGACCTGCATGAGATCGTCCACGAGGCGGACCATATGATCGAGCTGGCGCTCCAGCATGTCGTGGGTGCGCTGCGCGGCCGTGCTGTCGGCACGCGCGAGGCGCAGGATGTGCAGGCCGTTGCGGATCGGCGCGAGCGGGTTGCGCAGTTCGTGCGCGAGTGTCGCGAGGAATTCGTCCTTGCGGCGGTCGGCTTCGCGCAGCGCCTGTTCGGCGGATTTGAGCTGCGTGACATCCTGCACGACCACACAGGCGCCGATCACCCGCGCGGAGCCGTCGCGCAGCGGCGCGGCGCTCGAGCGCATCCAGTGCTGTTCGTCCGCGTCGTCGGTATAGCGCATTTCGAGGCCGGGCATCACCGTTTCGCCGCGCAGCGCGCGCCGGCCGGGCCAGTTTTCGGGCGCAACCGGGTTGCCCCACTGGTCCCAGGCGCGCCAGCGCGCAGCCTGCCCGACGTGCATCGAGGGCACGCCAACCGGCAGCCAGCGCTTCATCGCCGCGTTGCTCAAGGTCCATTTGCCAGACAGATCCATCACCCCGACGCCCGCCGGCAGTTGCTCGATGATGGTCAGCAGACGTTTTTCGTTGGCGCGCAGGGTCTCGTTGGTCTGCTCGCGTTCGTGCGCGAGCTTCAGGTGCGCGTCGACGCGCGCGAGCAGTTCGCGCGCCGAAAACGGTTTGACGAGGTAATCGTCGGCGCCCGCCTGCATGCCTTCGATCTGCGCCTCTTCGCCGGCGCGCGCGGACAGCAGGATCACCGGCACCGCACGCGTGCGCGCATTGGCGCGCAGCGCGCGCAGCAAGGCGAAGCCGTCGAGGCCCGGCATCATTACGTCGGCCAGCAGCAGCGCGGGCGGCGCGCGGTGCACGCTCGCAAGCGCGGCTGCGCCGTCGTTGACCGTCTCCACGTCGTAGAGCGGCGCGAGCAGGCGCTCGACGTAGTGGCGCATGTCGGCGTTGTCGTCGGCCCAGACGATGCGCGCACGTGCGGCTGGCGCGGCAAGCGTTGCGGGCGCCGCTGCGTTGGGCGCCGTCGCGTCGGGCAGCAGCGGCGGCGCGTCGCTGGGCAGCCAGTTCACGATCTCTTCGACGTAGGTCGAGCGTGGGTGGGCGGGCAGCTCCGTTTCGCAGGCCGATTCGATCCGCTCGGGCGCGAGGTGGGCGCAGCCTTTGGGAATCGTCACCGTGAAGGTGCTGCCCTGGCCCGGCGCGCTGTCCACGCTCACGGTGCCCGCGTGCAGCTTGACCAGTTCCAGCACCAGCGCGAGACCGATGCCGGTGCCTTCGTGAGTGCGGGCGCGCGCGCCTTCGATGCGATGAAAACGCTCGAAAATATGCGGCAACTGTTCTTCGGCGATGCCGGTGCCGGTGTCGCGCACCGTCAGTTCGACGTTCGCGCCCGCGTCGTGCAGCTTCACTTCGATCTCGCCGTCGAGCGTGAACTTGAATGCGTTCGACATCAGGTTGAGCACGATCTTTTCATACATGTCCCGATCGACGTAGACCGGCTCGGCCAGTGCCGGACAGTCTACGGTCAGGAGCATGTCGGCGCGCTCGATCGCGGAGCGGAACACGCTCGCCAGTTCCGCCGTGAGCCGTGCGAGATCGGTCGGCGCGTAGCTTGCGCGCTCGCGTCCGGCTTCGATGCGCGAAAAGTCGAGCAGCGAGTTGACCAGCTTCTGCAGGCGCAGCGCATTGCGATGAAGCATCTCGACGCGCTCGCGCGGCCACGCTTCGTCCGGTTGCGCGAGCGCGTCTTCTAGCGGGCCGAGCAGCAGCGTGAGCGGCGTGCGGAATTCGTGGCTCACGTTGGAGAAGAAGGCCGTCTTGGCGAGGTCGATTTCGGCGAGCGCTTCGGCGCGGCGGCGCTCCTGCTCGTAGTCGAGCGCATTCGCGACGACCGAGCCGGTCTGCCCGGCGACCAGATCGAGGAAGGTGCCGTAGGCGCGTTCGAGCGGGCGGCGCGGGCTCACGCCCAGCACGATCAGGCCGCAGATGCTGGCGTCGCCGCCCCAGCGCAGCGGCAGCACGCGTGCCGTGGCGCAGACTTCGGGCCATGCGCCGCCGGGCGCTTCTAGCTCGCGCGCGCTTAGATCGACATCGACGGCCCGGCCCGTGCGCAGCACTTCTTCAAGCGGCCAGGAGCCGGGGTCGTGCACGGCGGCCGCCGCCCGCGTCTTGCCGACGCCCGTCGAGGCCAGCCGTTCGAAACGCGTTGCACCCGCCGCGGGACCGCCTGATGCCCCGCTGGCTGCGTGGCAGCGATAGACGATGGCAAACGGCACGTCGTAGCGGTTCTGCGCGAGGACGCCGGTGGCATGCTCGCAGGCCGCGACGATGCCCGCCTGCGGCGTGCGCACGCCAAGCATGCGCAGCGTTTCCAGCCGCCGCGCGCTGACGACGCGCTCGGTGGTCTCGGTGCAGGGGCAGAACACGCCTTCTACGGTGCGTCCGTCCGCCGCGAGGATCGGGCCGTAGGTGAAGGTGACATAGACCTCTTCGCGCGGCAGGTCGCGATCGAAGAAGTATTGGCCGTCGTCGGACCAGACGGCCTTGCCTTTGCGCATCACGCCTTCGAGCATCGGGCCGATGCTCGGCCAGATTTCGCTCCAGCATTCGTGGCCTGGCTGGCCGAGCGCAAGCGGATGTTTGGCCGCGCCGAGAAAGGGAATGTAAGCGTCGTTATAAAGCACCCGGTAGTCGCTGCCCCACCAGATCACAATCGGAAAGCGCGAACTCAGGCACAGGCTCAGCGCGGCGCGCAGACTCGGCGACCAGCCGCCGGGGCCGCCCAGCGAGGTGGCTGTCCAGTCGAACGAGCGGACCCGTCGGGCCATCTCGCCGTGTACGGGCAGAAATCCGAACGGGTTGTCCGGCTCTGCGGTGCGCGCCGTCTTGAGGTTTTCCATCGAGGGTTCTCGCGATGCTCGGGGTCAGGTTGCGGGCCTCGCGCCCATGCGAACCTGACAACTCCCCAGCACGGCTCGCTCCCGGCAGGCGCGAGAAACGCAAGTGCCGCGCGCGCACGCCCAGGCGCGCGTGCTTTCCTCAGCAGTCACGCGATCGAAAAAATCAGCAGCCCGGAAGAATCAGAAGCCGTGACGCACGGTCAGGGTGGCGCCCGAATCGTGCGAGTGCAGCACGGCCACGCGCGCCGTGCCGGAGAAGACCCAGTCGTCGACGGTCAGCGACAGCCTGCGCTGCGGTGCAGCGCCAAGCGCCGTGTTCGAAGTCGGCAACTGGACGATGGAGATCTGCGGCGCCGTGGAGGGGCCGGTGTCGAGGAATTGCGCGGACGAGGTGGCGTCGGCGGCGGCGCTCGTGCCCGAGCCTGGTGCGGGCTTTTTAACGAACGTATAAGTGTGGCCAAGCTGGGCGCTGTAGAACTGATCCATCTGCGCGAAGAAGGGTTTGGCCTGGGACGCCTGATATTCCATCTCGTAGTGGAACAGGTAGGCCTGCGGTTCGGGTACGGGCGAGACAACCTCGACCGGCAGCGGCGCGATGTTGGCGACGGTCATCGCCTCGGGCAAGTCGGTCGCGGGACTGCCCGCGAACGCAGAACCGCCTAGCATAAGCAAGACGGCACCGACCATCCTTTCGTTCAGGCACGTCATGGGCATGCCCTCCATGAAGAAGGAATCGAAACGTCACACGACCGGTGATTACGTCTGAACAGACCCGCTGTGCAGTGCGTTCTGGGACTCTGCGCGCGTTGGATGCACCCACACATTGTAGTCAGTGAATTGCATCACGCTAGCCGAATGTGGGCGACATGAGGGATGATCGGGATACCGAAGGGCCACGCGAAATCGATGACGAAGCAACCTGACGGATGCAGACGCGACGTATTCCGCGAAGCACTCAAGGATGGCTTGCAAACGCCATGCAAACGCGAGGAAAACGTCAGGAAAACGCCACGGACTCGCAATGAAGTCCGTGCGTCATTCAAACAAATAATGTGTGCTGCCACACAGACAAGGCGAAGCTGCCGGCAGTGGCGGCACGCGGTTTGCGCATGCCCCGTTGCCTGCGTTTCTACGTTTTAGCGTTTCAGATCAGCGCCAGCTCACCCGGCTGCGCGCCCTGTTGCGGCGTGCGGGGTAACCGGATGGTGAACACGGTGCCTTCGGCTTCGTTGGACAGCACGTTCACATCGCCGCCGTGCGTGCGCGCGATCAGCCGCACGATATGCAGGCCGAGTCCGAGTCCCGAACCCTGGCGTTCCGCGCGCGTGGCCGTGCTGAACGCGCCGAACAGCAGCGGCATCACATCGGCGGGAATCGCGCCGCGATTGGCGACCGTCACCAGCACTTCGCCGGGCGACTCGCCACTGGCGCGCACGCGCACGGGCGCATCGGGCTCGCCATGCGTGAGCGCGTTGAAGACGAGGTTCGACACCGCCTGGGCGATCAGGTCCGAGTCCCACTGGCCTGCCAGATCGCCGTGCGCCTCGAAGATCACCCGGCCGTCGGCGACGGCGGCGGTGTTGGCGGCGAACTCCTCGATCACGGCCTGACATAGCGCGTCGAGCTGCACGTCCGAGCGCCGCAGCGGCAGCCGTCCGCCCTGCAGACGCGCGAGATTGAGCAACTGCTCGACCATGCGCGACATGCGCCGCCCGCAGTGTTCGATCCGGCGTCCCACGGCGATGGTTTTTTCGTCAGTGGAAGCGCGCATCAGATACTCCGCCGAACTCATCACGGCCGACAAGGGCGTGCGCAGATCGTGGCTGAGCACGGCCATCAGCATTTCGTTGGCTTCGAGCATCTGGCGGGTGGCCGCGAGCTGCTCGGCAAGCTGGCGCTTCTGCAATTCGAGCTGCACGAAGATGCCGACCTTCGACTGCACGATGCGCGGCTCGATGGGCTTGTAGAGAAAGTCCACCGCGCCCGCTTCGTAGCCCTGAAAGGTGCGCAGCGCGTCCTGCGACGTGGCCGTGAGGAAGATGATCGGCACGTGGGCGGTGCGCGGGCTGCCGCGGATCAGCGAGGCCAGCTCGAAGCCGCTCATGCCTGGCATGTTGACGTCGAGGATCGCGACAGCGACGTCGTGTTCGAGCAGATGCTCGAGCGCCTCGACGCCCGAGCGGGCCACGAGCAGCCGCACTTCGGGCCGCGCGAGCAGGGCCGACAGCGCGGTGAGGTTGTGCTCGATATCGTCGACGATCAGCACATTGACAATGGGCAGGTTCATGCGGTTTATCCGGGTCAATCCAGTTTCATCTGCGGCCACGCGGCCAGCCGCGCGCCGAGTATGGCAGGTGTCATGGTTGCGTTGACGGCGCCAAGCGCAATGGCCGCTTCCGGCATCTGGGGCGCTGCGGCCGTGGCGGGCGTCTGCGCCCAGGTCGTGCCGCCCGCGTCGCGGATCGCCGCCATGCCGCGCGCGCCGTCGTCGTTGGCGCCCGAGAGCAGCACGCCAAGCAGGCGCGCGCCATAGACATCGGCGGCCGATTCCATCAGCACGTCGATCGACGGGCGCGAGTAACGCACGGGGCCGCCGATCGACAGCGCGATGCACGCGCTTTTATCGGTGGACCCGGCTTCCGACTCCACGAGCATGTGGTAGTCGGGCGGCGCGACATAGACGCGGCCGCCGAGTATCGGTTCGCCCGCATCGGGTTCGGCGACCGGCAGCGCGCAGCGGGCGGACAGCGCGGCGACCAGGAAGCTCGGCGAGGCGGGCGGCAGGTGCAGCACGATCAGCACGGCTGCGCCGAAGTGAGCCGGCAGCATCGGCAAAATCTGGCCGAGCACGTCCACGCCGCCCGCCGACGCGCCGATCACGACGGCGTCGAAGGGGCCCGCGACGGTGCGCGCTGGCGCTGGATTCGGTTGAGGGGCTGACATGGTGGGCGTGTCGATAACGGTTCAGCGCTTCTGGTAAATGCGTTCGGCAGTGCGGAATTCGTCGAAGGCTTCATGGCGGCTGGAGAAGCGCAGATTCTCCTTGCTGCCCAGGCCCAGGAACCCGCGCCGCACCAGCGCCCGCTCGAACAGGCCGATTGCGCGGTCCTGCAGCGGCCGGTCGAAATAGATCAGCACATTGCGGCACGACACCAGATGCGCTTCGAGGAACACTTCGTCGGTGGCGAGGCTGTGATCGGCGAATACCACGCGTTCCTTGAGCGTGCTGGACAGGCGCGCGCCGCCATAGGCCGCGTGATAGTAATCGGACAGTGTGCGCCGCCCGCCCGCGGCCAGATAGTTCTGGCTAAAGCCCGCGAAGCGGTCCACGGGATAGATGCCCGATTCCGCGCGTTCGAGCGCCTGCGGGCTGATGTCGGTCGCGTAGAAGATCGTGCGCTCGGCCAGGCCTTCCTCTTCGAACAGGATCTTGAGCGACCAGAGTTCCTCGCCGGAACTGCAGCCCGCCACCCACACCTTGAGCGAAGGATAGGTCTGCAGCACCGGCAGCACATGCTGGCGCAGCGCGAGAAAGTATTCCGGGTCGCGGAACATATCGCTCACCTGGATCGTCATGTAGCCGAACAGGCGCGAGAAGTCCTCGGGGCTGCGCAGCACGCGGTCCTGCAGCTGGCTCAGCGACGCCACGCCGAAGTCGCGCCGTGCCTCTTCCAGACGGCGGCGCAGCGAGGGCAGCGAATAGTGCCGGAAGTCGTGCTGATAGCGCAGATAGATCGCTTCGAGCAGCAGGCGCAATTCAATGTCGAACACGCTGAGCGCAGGCCGGCCCGGATGCGGCGTGGCGTGCGGCAGCGCGTGGTGGGGCGCGTGGTGGTTCGGTTCAGTCATGGTCTTACTTGCGCAGCCAGACGCGGCACAGCGACACCAGCTTGTCCACGTCGATGGGTTTGGAAACGTAGTCGTCCGCGCCTGCTTCCAGGCAGCGCTGGCGGTCGTCGGCCATGGCCTTGGCGGTCAGCGCGATCACCGGCAGGCGCGCGGCGTGCGTGTAGCGCGCGTCGCTGCGCAGCGCGCGCATGGCGGCGAGGCCGTCCATCTCCGGCATCATCACGTCCATCAGCACGAGGTCCACCGGCTCCTGGCCGCCCAGGATGTCGAGCGCCTCGCGGCCGTTGCGCGCGATCAGCAGCTTCGCGCCCAGCGGCTCGATCACATGCGAAAGCGCGAAGATGTTGCGCACGTCGTCCTCGGCCAGCAGGATCGTCTTGCCTTCGAAGGTGTCGTCGCGCTGGCGCACCGCGCGCAACATGCGCTGCTGCTCGGGCGCAAGCGACGATTCCACGCTGTGCAGAAACAGCGTGACTTCGTCGAGCAAACGTTCGGGCGAGCGCGCGCCCTTGATGATGATCGACTTCGAATAGCGGCGCAGGCGTTGCTCGTCGTCGTCGGAGAGCATGCGGCCCGTGTAGACGATCACCGGCAGCGGGGCCACGCCCGCGTCGCCCGCGAGCGTTTCCAGCAGGTCGTAGCCGGTGCCGTCGGGCAGCGTGAGGTCGGTCACGATGCAGTCGAAGACGCCTTGCGCGATCTGCGCGTGCGCGTCCGCGAGCGTGCCGACCGCGACGATCTCGACGCCGTCGCCCACCAGCAGCGCGCGGATGCTTTCGCGCATCGCATAGTCGTCCTCGATCACCAGCACGCGCTTGACGCGTTGTTCCAGCCGCGATTCGAGCCGGCGGATTGCCGCTTCCAGCGTGCTGCGCGCGGTGGGCTTGAGGGTGTAGCCGATCGCGCCCAGATGCAGCGCCTTGTCGGCATGATCGGTTGCCGAGACGATATGCACGGGAATATGGCGCGTGAGCGGATCGCTCTTGAGCCATTCGAGCACCGAAAGACCCGAGCGGTCGGGCAGGCCGACGTCCAGCAGCACGGCCACGGGCGCCTCGTCCTTGACCATTGCGAAGCCGGTGGCGGCGTCGGCGGCGTGCAGGAAATCGAACTGCAGTTCGTGGACGAGATCGCGCAGGATCTCGGCGAAGGTGAGATCGTCTTCGATCACGAGGATCGCGCGGCTGCCATGCTGGCGGCCACCGCGGTCGTCGGCGAGATGCGCGGCGTGAGCCGTGGGGGCGCTGGCGGCCACGATTGCCTGGCCCGCGCGCGCGTCGGCGTTGAGCGTGGTGGTTTCGGTGACGGTTTCAGCGGGAGCGGGTTGCGCGCGAGCGGTGTTGCTGGCCGCAGCCGCGTGCGGCGTGGCGACCACGGCCTGTGCCGCGTCTTCGGCTTGCGCGAGTCGCGCGGCGGCCGTGCTGTCGAGCGGCAGCCACAGCGTAAACACGCTGCCCACGCCCGGCTCGCTGGCCACGCCGATGCGTCCGCCCAGGAGACGCGAGAGCTCGCGCGAGATCGACAGGCCGAGCCCGCTGCCGCCATATTCGCGGCTCGTCGAACCGTCGGCCTGCTGGAAGGCTTCGAAAATCATCTCCAGCTTGTCTTCGGGAATGCCGATGCCGGTGTCGCGCACATCGAAGCGCACCACGTTCGCGTCGACCGGCGAGACCGTGAGCGACACCTCGCCCTGGGCCGTGAACTTCAGCGCGTTCGACAGCAGGTTGCGCAGGATCTGCAGCACGCGCTGGCCGTCGGTCGTGAGCGTGTCGGCAACGCCGGGCAGACGGTCGATGGTGAGCGCCACATGTTTTTCGCGCGCGAGCGGCGCGAAGGTTTCGTGCAGCGACGCAGTCACATCGTCGAGCTTGACGGTTTCCAGCATGAGCTGAACCTGGCCCGCCTCGACCTTGGAAAGATCGAGGATGTCGTTGATGAGCGCGAGCAGATCGGTGTTCGAAGCGTGGATGGTGGCCGCGTAACGCACCTGTTCCTCGCTGAGATTGCCGGTGCGGTTCTGCTGCAGCAGCTTCGCGAGGATCAGCGAGCTGTTGAGCGGCGTGCGCAGTTCGTGCGACATGTTGGCGAGGAACTCGGACTTGTAGCGGCTCGATTGCGCAAGGCGCTCGGCGTTGCGCGTGAGTTCGCCCTGGGCGCGTTCGAGTTCGCTCTTCTGGGTTTCAAGACGTCGCGCGTATTCCTCGAGCTGCACGTTGGTCTGCTCAAGCTCCACCTGCTGCGCTTCCAGACGCGACTGCGAATCCATCAGCGCGCGGCCGCGCTCTTCCAGGCCCTCGTTGGCCACGCGCAGTTCTTCCTGCTGCACCTGAAGTTCGTGATTGAGTTGCTGCGCGTCGGCATACGCGACCTGGAGGCGCTCGCGCGAGACCGCGGCTTCGACCAGATCGCCCATGGTGCCCGCCACGCGCGTGAGGAATTCAGTGTCGCGCGGCAGCAGCGCGCGCATGAAGGCGAGTTCCACCACGCCGTTGATCTGGCCGGTGGCGTCGATCGGCGAAATCAGCAGCGACGTGGGCGTGGCCGAGCCCAGACCCGACTCCACTTTCAGATAGCCGGCGGGCGCATCGCGCAACTCGATCACGCGGCGCGAAGCGGCGGCCTGGCCCACGAGCGTCTGGCCGCTTTGCAACATCGGCACGTTATAGCCGCTTTCATCGCCAAAGCCGAAGGTTGCCACGCGGCGCAGCGATGCGTCATGCGCGTCGCGCACATAGAGCGTGGCGACGCTCGCGCTCAGATAACCGGCGAGGCAGTCGAGCATCGCGCCGCCCACCTCTGCGAGCGCTTCCTTGCCCATGCCGCTTTCGGCCAGCAGGCGCTGGCCCGAGCGGAACCAGACCTGCTCGGCGAGCGCGTCGCCCTGTTCGGCCTGGCCGCGCAGCGCGTCGTCGTAAGTGGCGGACAGCGCGGTCAGCTCGCGGCGGCCCAGCCACGCAAGCAGGGCGTTGACGAACACCGTGAGCGCGAGAAAGACAGCCACCGTGATGAAGGTCAGATTGCGCGCGGCGCTGGTGCGCGCTTCGCGCAGGCGGCCTTCTTCGGCGAGAAAATCGGCGAATTCGCGGCGCAGCGCGTCGGCGTTGGGCTGCGCTTTGTCGTTCTGCACCGTGGCGAGCACGGCGTCGTGATCGCGCCGCAAGCGCACGGCCTCGCTCGCCGATTTGTCCCATTGCTGCGCGAGCGCGAGGATGCGTTTGAGCCGCTCCACCTGCGGCGGGTTATCGATCACGAGTGCGCTTAGACTGCCGACCTGCGCGCCGAAGTGGGCGCGGCCCACTTCGAATGGCGCGAGCCCACGCTCGTCGCCGTCCAGCAGGAATCCGCGCAGGCTCGATTCGCGGTCGGCCTGCACGCGCAGCAGTTCGTAGGCTTCGCCGATCACGCGCTCCGAGTGCTCGGCCCAGTTCATTGTCGAGACGAGATACGCAATCAGCGCGACAAAAGCCACGGCGGTCGCGAAACCCGCGAGCAGCGGCAGCGCGACGTTTCTTTGAATGATGCGTTTGAAACGCAGCGGGTCGATCGCATTCAGTGCAGGCATTATTTTCCGATTCGTTCCGATGGTTCGCGGGTCGATGCAGATAAGGCGGGAATATCGACCGGTTTTTCACGCCATTTATGAAAAAAGGCGCGCCCTCTACGGGGCAAAAAGGGTGAAATCGATGCAGATGCAATCATACAAAAAGCTGACCGATCGCGCGCACGCTACTTGCTGGCCAATAAGGTCTAGCCCACCGATAAGCGGCCCGCCATCATGCTTCGTGATCGCCTTGTAGAAGGTCCCGTTCAAACGCAGCGCGACGGCGCGAAACCCGCAGCGAAATCGCCACGCAACAGCCTGGCGCTGGGCGCGCTCGGCGCGCTTGGCGTCGTGTTCGGCGATATCGGCACGAGTCCGATCTACGCGCTGCGCGAGGCGGTGCTCACGGCTCACACGCGTGCTGAGCCGGTGGTCATGGGCGTGCTGTCGATGATTCTCTGGGCCGTGGCGATTGTCGTCGTGCTCAAGTACGCGTGCTTCGTGATGCGCGCCGACAACGAGGGCGAGGGCGGCATCGTCGCGCTCACCGCGCTGGTGCGCGCGGGCTTTGCACGTGCGGGCCAGCGTGCGCCGCGCGCCTTGCTGCTGGCGGGACTGGTGGGCGCCGCGATGTTTTACGGCGATTCGATGATTACCCCGGCGATTTCCGTGTTGTCTGCCGTCGAGGGCCTGCACGAAATCGACCCGCATTTCGACGCGGCGGTACTGCCCGTGTCGATCGCGATCCTCGTGGCGCTGTTCCTGTTCCAGCGGCGCGGCACCGACGTGGTCGGGCGCACCTTCGGCCCAGTGATGGCGCTGTGGTTTCTGAGCCTCGCGGCCGTGGGCGTGTATCGCATCGCGCTGTATCCGCGCGTGCTGGCAGCGGTGTCGCCTGGCTGGGCGCTGCAACTGGCCTTCGCGCATCCGGCGCTGGCCTTCGTCGTGCTGGCGGCCGTGATTCTCGCCTTGACGGGCGCCGAGGCGCTTTACGCCGACATCGGCCATTTCGGCACGCGCGCGATTCGAGTGGCCTTCTACGCGGTCGTGCTGCCCGCGATCGTGCTGGGCTACTTCGGCCAGGCCGCGACGATTCTTTCCGACCCGCAGGGCGCGGATCAGCCGTTCTTTCGCTCGGTGCCGCATTGGGCGCTGGTGCCCGCTGTGGGCATCGCCATGCTCGCCACCGTGATCGCTTCGCAGGCCGTGATTTCGGGCGCTTTCTCGATGACGAGCCAGGCCATCGAGCTGGGTTTTCTGCCGCGCATGCGCACCATCGAAACCTCGCGCGCGCGGCGCGGCCAGGTCTATGTGCCCGCCGTGAATATCGCGCTGCTGGTCGCCGTGCTGTTTCTCGTGTTGTTCTTCCGCAGTTCCGCGAAACTCACTTCCGCCTATGGGCTGGCCGTCGCGCTCACCATGCTGACGACCTCGCTGCAGATGCTGGCCGTGTGCCGCAAGGTGTGGGGCTGGCCGCGCGTTGTCACGGCGCTGGTGTGCGTGCCGCTGCTGCTGATCGACACGCTGCTGCTGGCGGCGAATCTGCCCAAGATCCCCACCGGCGGCTGGTTCCCGGTGCTGATCGGTGTGCTGTTGTGCGTGACGATGACCACCTGGAACCGTGGCCGCGAACTGGCCGCGCGCCATGCGGAGCAAAGCGAATCGCTCGATGCCTTTCTGCATGCGGTCTGCAACGGCCCGCATGACGAGCACGGCGAAGTCGCGCCCGCGCGCGTGCCGGGCACGGCTGTTTATCCGGGCAATCTGCCTGGCCGCGTGCCCGCCGCGCTGTCGAGCAACGTGCGCCACAACCATGTGCTGCACGCGACGACGATCGTGTTTGCCAACGTTTCCGAATCCGCGCCGCAAGCAGACGAGAAAACCCGCATCGAAGTGCGCGATCTGGGCGGCGGCTGCTTTGAAGTGATCGCGCATCACGGCTTTGTCGAGCGGCCCAATCTGCCGAATCTTTTGGCGACCTTGGGCACGCGGCTGGCCGACTGGCGCTTCGACCCCGCGCGCACCACCTTCTATCTGCCGCGCGACGAGGTGCTGCACGGCCATGCCGTGCGCGGCATGAGCGCGTGGCGCGCGCGACTGTTTGCTTTCATGTCGCTGCACGCGTCGTCGAGCGCCGAATATTATGGCCTGCAGGCCGAACACGTGGTCGAACTGGGCGTGCAGGTTGCCCTGTAAGCGCTGCAAACGCAGCAGGGCACGCGCCGTGCGCAATTCCCGGAATTCCCGGATACGGCAGACCGCACGGAGACGATCATGAGGCGAGGCAAGCGCGCGAAAGTGACGACAGTCAAACCGCGCCACGACGCACAGGCGCGCTTTTCCGGCTACGCGAAGCCGCTCGTGGACGAAGCGCTGCGGCGCAGCGCGCATCTCGACCCAAGCGCCGACGATCTGCACAAACTGCGTGTGGCATTGCGGCGGCTGCGCACGCTGCTCTGGATCTGGCGGCCGTTGCTCGATCGCGAGATGGCGGCGCTCGACCGCGGCTATCTGAAGCGCGTGGGCGCGGCGGCAGGCTCCGCGCGTGACTGGGACATCGCCACGCAAATGCTCGGCGAACTCGACGCCGAAAGCGCAAACGTGGCGGGCGAACGGCTGGAGGCCGCGCGCCTCGCTGCACGCGAAAGTGCGTGTGCAACGCTCACCGCCGCCGATCTGCGCCACGCGTTGCGCGAGATGCTGCACAAGGTCAATCAGTCGCTCAACACCGCGTCGCGCCGCGCGTCCATCGAACGCCTCGCAGACAAAAGCGTGCGGGCGGCGAGAATCGGCCTGAAAAAGCGCGTGCGCCGCGCGGGCAAGGCGAAGAAAAGCGACTACGCCGCGTGGCATGAGGTACGCAAGGCCGCGAAGAAATTGCGTTACACGCTGGAATTCTTCGCGCCAATGCTCGTGCGCCGGGATGCAAAGCGTCTGAAGCCGTTGAAGAAGCTCCAGAAACGCTTCGGAGATCTGAACGATGCCGTGGCTACGGAACACCTGCTGCAAGACCATCGCGAGATTTTCGCGGACGACACCAGCGCCGATGCCGCCCTCGACGCCTTGCGGCAGGAGCGCAAATGGCGCCAGCGGCGTGCGGGCAAGTTGATCGGCGCGTGAAGGCGGGCACAGGACCGGCATGATCGGACCCGCCTCAGTGGGCCGTTGCCGGCGCTGAAGCCAGCGTGCCCGCATCGTCCCAGCCGCCGCCCAGCGCCTTGTAGAGCGAAACCAGATCGGTACAGACCTGGAGTTTCTGCTGCTGCGCATTTTGCTGTGCGGTGCTCAGTTGGCGCTCGGCGTCCAGCACGTTGATGAACGAGACGATGCCCTTACGATAGCTGTCGCGCGCGAGCAGATACGCGCGCTGCTGGTCCGCGACGCTTTCATCGAGCGAGGCGAGGCGCGCCTGATCGGTGCGATAGACCACCAGCGCGTTGTTGACGTCGCGCAGCGCGGTCAACACTGTCTTGCGATAGTCGAGCGCGGCTTCCTGCTGCTGCAGTTTCGAGAGCCGCAGATTCGACACCAGCGCGCCGCCCTGGAAGATCGGCAGCGACACGCTCGGTCCCCACGACCAGAACAGACTCGCCCAGTGCGCGAGATCGCGCGGCGTGGTGGCGCGTGTGCCCGCCTGCGCAGAAAGCGAAATGTCCGGATAGAACTGCGCGACGGCCACGCCCACGTTGGCGGTTGCCGCGTGCAATGACGCCTCCGCGCGGCGGATGTCGGGGCGGCGGCGCGCGAGCGTGGCAGGCAGGCCCACGGGCACGCCCGGCGGCGTGTCCGGCAGCGTGGCCGCCGGCGACAGATCGGCGTCGAGCGCGCCGGGCGCTTCGCCCGTGAGCACCGCGAGCGCGTTGAGCGCCTGCGCAATCTGCTGGTCATACTGCGGCAGCAAGGCTTCGGTCTGCGAGCGCTGCGCCTGCGCGCGTTCGACGTCGAGCTGGCTTTGCAGCCCGTGTTTCGAGGCGTTCTGCGTGAGTTCAACGACTTCGCGTTGCTGGTCGATCAGCGCCACGGCGGTGGCGCGTAGCATCTGCGCGCCGCGTAGCTGCATATAGGTCTCGGCAACTTCGGCTTCGAGCGACACCTGGGCATCGTGCTGCGACTCGATGGCCTCGTCGGTCTGTGCATTTGCGGCTTCTACCGAGCGGCGCACGCGGCCGAACAGATCGAGTTCCCACGAAGCGTCAAAGCCCGCCTGCCACAAATTGATGGGCGCGGTGAGCTGATCGAGGGCGTTTTGCGCGCCGCGCTCGACGGCGCCGCCTGCGCCCGGCGCAATCGTGTTGATCGGCGAATCGGGCGCGCCGAGCGAATCGACCTTGTTGTAGATGCCCGCGGATTCGAGGATGCCTTTGGCCCCCAGTTGCTCGCGTTCATAGCTCGCGCTCGCGCGCACGTTGGGCAGGCCTTGTGAGGCGGCCTGCTGCGTTTGTGCGCGTGCCTCGGCGATGCGGACGACGGCGATGCGCAGGTCAGGATTGCCCTGTACGGCGCGCGCAATCAGCGCGTCGAGCACGGGATCGTGAAAACTCTGCCACCAGTTCGGGTCGGGGTCCGACTGGACTGTGGGACTGGACGTGACTTGTGCCGTGGCGCCGGGCGTTTGCATGGCGTTCCAGCCTTCCGGCATGTTTGCTTCGGGCGGTTTGAAATCGGGGCCAACCGCGCAGGCGGTGAGCATCGCTGCCTGGATGCTCACAATAATCATTCGGATTGCGAAACGCATGTCAATGTCCTCCCGCGCCGCCCGACGCTTTCACGGGCGAAAAAAGCAGCGCGAGCGGCACGAACAGCGCGCAATAGACCGCAAGAATGCCGAACACGTCGATATAGGCGAGGATCGTTGCCTGCGAAACGAAAGTTTCGTATAGATGCCCGGTCGCCGTCTGCAAGGCCTGGGCGAGCGGCACGCCGGTGCTGTCCATCACCGTCTGCGCGTTGCGCGCGAGCGTGTCCTGATAGTTCTGCGAGAACGGCGACATATGCCCTGAAAGATGGGCCATCCACGCCTGGGAGCGCTCGCGGATCAGCGCGGTGGACACGGAAATGCCAATCGATCCAGCCACGTTGCGGAACATCGTGAAGAGTGCGGAGGCGTCGTTGTTGAGCGCGCGCGGCACCGTCAGATAGGCCAGCGTGGTGACGGGAACGAACAGGAAGCCGATGGCGATCGATTGCGCGCTGCGCAGCTTCACGAGCGTGGTGTAATCGATATCGGGTGTCAGGATGCGCGCGTAGATCAGCGCGACGCTCAGCAGAATGAAGCCGGTCATGACGATCAAACGCGTCTGCACATAGGGCATCAGCTTGCTGATTATCGGTATTTCCATCGTGACGAGCACGGCCCCCGGCGAGAGCACGAGACCCGCGAGCGTGGCCGTATAGCCAAGCTGCTGCTGCGCGAGTTGCGGCACGATCACGGCGCTGCCATAGAGCACGGTCGCGAACGCGCCGATCATCACGCAACCCAGCGCGAAATTGCGGTCGCGCAGGCAGCGCAGATCGACGACGGGATGCTTCGCGTAGAGCAGCCGGAACACCGCGCCCACCATGCCCAGAACGGCCAGCACCGCGAACGTGACGATGAAGGGCGAGGAAAACCAGTCGTCGTCCTCGCCGCGATCGAGCATGACCTGCAGGCAGCCCAGGCCCACAGCGATCAGCGCGATGCCAGGAAAATCCACGTCGCGCCAGTTCATGCGCTGCTGCGTTTCCCGCACGATCCAGGGCGGATCTTCGACGAGCGCCATGACCGCGAAGGTCGTCAGCACGCCAACCGGCACGTTGAGCAGAAACACCCAGCGCCACGAGAAATGATCGGTGATCCAGCCGCCCAGCGTTGGGCCCATGATCGGCGCGACCACGATGGCGATGGCCGAAATTGAAAACGCGCGGCCACGCTGGCTGGGCTCGAAAGTGTCGAGGATGATCGATTGCTGGTTCGGTTGCAGGCCGCCGCCAAAAAAGCCTTGCAGCAGGCGGAAAATGACCAGTTGGCCCAGGCTCGTCGCCACGCCGCACAGGAACGAGCAGATCGTAAACGCGACGATACACAGCAGGAAATAGCGTTTTCGCCCGAGCACGCGGCCAAAGAACGCCGAGATCGGCAACACGATGCCGTTGGCCACGAGATACGACGTGAGCACCCAGGTGGCCTCGTCGTAACTCGCCGACATCGTGCCCGCGATGTGCGGCAACGCGACATTGACGATGGTCGTGTCCAGAACCTCCATGAACGCCGCGAGCGTGACGGCGATGGCAATCAGCCACGGATTGCCGGCGGGGCGCCACGCGGGTTTGGCGTCGCTCATGGTCAGTGGCTCAGATAGACGGTGGGCACGACCGAGATGCCCAGCGGCAAGGGGCGGTTGGCGGGCAGGCCGTCGTCGATAACGATTTTCACGGGCACGCGCTGCACGATCTTGACGAAGTTACCGGTGGCGTTTTCGGCGGGGAAGGCCGAAAAGCGCGAGCCGCTGCCTAGCTGGATGCTGTCCACGTGGCCGCGCAGATCGAGTTGGGGATACGCGTCGATGCTGATTTTCACCTTGTCGCCAGGGCGCATGTGCGCCAGTTGGGACTCCTTGAAATTCGCCGTGATCCACACCTGCGGCGTGACAATCGAAAACAGCGAGGTGCCGGCCTGCAAAAAGCTGCCGAACTGCACGTTGCGCCGCGTGATGTAGCCGTCAGAAGGCGCGCGCAGATCGCACCACGCCAGATTGAGCTGCGCGGTGTCCAGTTGCGCCTGCGCCTGGGCGACCTGCTGGCGGCGCTGCTCCACGGCCGCCACCGCCTGGCGGATCTGCTGCGGCACCAGGCTGGCAGTTTTGAGTTGCGCCTGGGCGCTCATGACGTCGGCGTGCGAACTGCGTTGCTGGGCCGTGGCGCTGTCGATGTTCTGCTGCGTGGTCGCGCGCGGATCGACGCCATGCTGGCGCGCGTAGTCGGCCTGGGCGCGCGCGAAGTTGGCGTTGGCGGTTTCGATCTGCGCGCGCGCCTGCTCGTACTGCGCCGGATACTGCACACGGGCGATGTCGAGCTGCGCCTGGGCGGCCAGCAATTGCGCTTTCGCCAGCCCCAGTTGCGCATTGGCCTGATCGACCTGCGCCTGGTAGTCGCGGCGGTCGATCTCGAGCATCAGATCGCCTTTATGGACGAACACGTTGTCGTTGATATTGAGCTGCGTGACGTAGCCCGAGACCTTTGGCGCGATGGTGATGGCGTTGCCGTCGGTGTAAGCGTCGTCGGTGCTGATTTCGTTGCGCGTCGCGAACCACCAGACGAATGCGCCAATCGCGATGATCAGCACGATCAGGCCGAGGATGATGAGCGGCTTCTTGCCGGGACGCTTGCGGGCGCCCTTGCCGTTGTCCTTGTCGTCTTTGCCGTCCTGCGCGCCTTTACGTCCATCGGCACCGCGGCGCGGCTTGCCCCGGTGTGCTCGTGACCATGCGCGAATGCCGCCCGCCGCCTCGTGCTCAGCCATGCGCGGCTCCGGCGGCGTGCGGCAACGCGATCGAAAAAGGGATGGATCTCATGGGGTGCTCGATAGAGGACAGATCTCGACGATGAGCAAAAGCGCAACCGCTATAGCAAGCGGCGTGCCCCGGTGGTGGATTTGAACGGCACAACGGGGCACGGGGAGTGCGCTATTGAGAGTGGCGCCGCGCGCCGTTGGCGGGCGGTTTTTGCATCGCAGCACGCTTGCAGGAGTTCAGATCATGACCAGCACACTCGATCCCGACAACGACGACGACATGGCTCAACCGCTGCCGCCGGGGCACGACATAGAAGCGCTTGGACCCGGCGACTCGTCCGATTCCGGCAGCGATACGATCGGCGCGAAGCGCCATGAGTTCGACCGTGACTCGGAGCTTGACAATCACGCGCTGGAAGCCGGCGAGGACGAAGCGCTAAGCGATAGCGATAGCCACGGCACGGGCGAGCGCGCCTCGGCCGATGGCGACGAATCGCTGCGTCCGGACGGCGATGTGTTGCCGGATCAGATCAGGCATACACCGGACTACTGAATATTTTATGGCGAGCGCCTGGCGCGGCATGCGATGTGCGCGAAGTCATTGGCGGGCAGTGCGTTGAGCGCGCATCAAGCGCGCTGCCCGATCACCCTTTAACGTTTATCAGGAAGCCAATCATGAAATCACGTCACTTGATCGCCCCCGCCATCCTGAGCGCCATGCTGGCCGTCTCTGGCGCTGCATTTGCGGCAGGAGCCGGTGGTGGCAGCAGCAACGGGCCTGGCGGCACGGGCTCGGGGACTGGCACGGACGCCACCACGCCGCCTCAAGGCGGTGACCAGAACGCGGCGACCGCAGCGATGGGAGCAAGCAGCACGCCCCACAAATCCATGCACAAGTCGCATACGAAGAAGTCGACGAAGAAGCCGATGAACGACACGACCAACACGCCGGGCGCTGACGCCAGCAGCGACACGAAGGGGCAGTAAGGGAAGTTCATCCGGCGGGGCAGGCGGCATGCATGACGCCGCTCGCCCTGCGTTGATTTTCACGGCATCTATGGCATAGTCTGGCACCCCCATAGATCCGGAGTGCCGTGTCATGCGTTTTTTTCGCCCTTATGCGCGCGCCGTGTTGATGACGGGCGTGCTAGTCGGTGCGTCCTTGTCTTCGCTGTGTTTTGCGGCCCAGCCCGAATGCCTGAACAACGCTCCCACACAGGCGGCCATGGACGACTGCATCGGACGTACCATGAAAGCGTCTGACCAGAAGCTCAACGAGACATATAAGGCGCTGCTGGCGAAGGTAAGCAAGAACGGTGCGGATCATTTGCGCAAGGCGCAGCGCGCATGGCTGGCGTGGCGCGACGCGCAGTGCGAATTCAACACGATGGGCACCAGCGGTGGCAGCATCAATTCGTCGATGTACGGCTTGTGCATCGATGAACTCACGCAGGAACAGACCCGCCGCCTTGACGCGCAGATCCATTGCAAGGAAGGCGATCTGTCCTGCGGCGGCCAGTAAATCGCGACGCTCTAGGCGTTTTGCGCGGGCTTCTGGCAAATCACGCCATACCAGCCAAGCCCGCGATAGGTCTCGTAGCCCGGCGTCGCCGCAAACGACACCACGGTGCCATCAAGCGCGCGATAGTAGCCCGCCTGCTTGCCTTCGGCCTGCAGCCGGAAGCGCTCGTTCAGAATGCCTTTCTCATCGGATGCCGCGATTACGCGAAACGACGAATCGACGATCATGCAGCGCGTGCGGCTCCATTCTTCGTCGCTCAGCCGCACGCCCTTGACGACCGCTCCCGCTTGTGGCGCCCAGTCGAAGAAGATCGCCAGCACGCCCAGCACGCGGCCAGTCGCGCGGCCGCCTTCGCGGATCGCCGTCGCGTAGGTTGCCACTTGTGCCTGGCGCAGCGGCGCGAGCGTTTCGATGTCGGCGGCCACGTAGTCCGCGCCCGACTTCGTTCTCATCGCCGATTTGAACCATTCGGTATCGCCCACGTTGTGGCCGCGCACGGGATACTGCGCGTGGCGTCCGTTGGCGATCACGACGCCGTGTTCGTCGATCACCCAGAGATCGCGATAAACCGTGTAACTGTCGAGAATCACTGAAAGACGTTCAGCCGCGTGCGCCGCATTCGCTGACGCATCGACGCCATCGCGTGCCGCGAGGCATTCGACCACTGCCGAATCCGTGGCCCACCAGCGCACGTCGCACGAGCGCTCATAGAGGTTGCGGTCGATCACATCAATCATATTGAGCGCGAGGTCTGCGCAACGCTGGCCGTCGTGCGAGCGCAGCCGGTCGATCATGCTGTCGCCCAGTTGCGTGAGCGTGGACAGCGAACCCGCGAGATCCTTGTTCAGGGCTGTCGTGATCTCGGAGATGCGGCGCGACACGTGCTTGACCTGATTCGCCACCACGGCGAAGCCCTTGCCGGCATCGCCCGCGCGGGCCGCTTCGATCAGTGCGTTGAGCGCGAGAAAGGTGGTTTCGCGGTTGATGTCGTTAATGTCGCTGATCTTGCTGGAGGCAAGGCGTTTGACTTCATGGGTGAGATCGACGATGGCTTGCGGATTCGACATGCAGGGTTCCGTGACATGGGTGTGAATATCACGGTGCATGCATGCAAGGTTCGGGCCTGTCGATGCTCGCCGGATTGTTGCGTGCGCAAGCGTTATGAAACGATCGCAAACGTTTTACGCGAGTGTTGCGCGACGCCGCGCGAGTCAATGCAACGATGAACGTGAGGACGTGCACCAGATTGGCCCGCGGCCTGGGCCATCTGCGTGCACGGTTGTGGGTACGCGATTACAGCGGCGTTTGCCTGAGAATCCCGCAGTAGAACGCGTATTCCGCTTGCAGCGCGTGCGCCTGATTGACGGCCTTGCGGAAGCCGTGACGCTCGTCGGCGTAGTAGTGCGCCTCGGTGGCGATGCCGTTGGCCTGCAAGGCGCTCACCATGCTGCGCGTCTGGTCGGGCGTGACGACAGCGTCCAGTTCGCCCTGAAAGAACGCCACGGGCACGCGAATACGATCGGCATGCAGTAGCGGCGTGCGGGCGTTGTAGCGCTCGGCATCGGCCACGGCGTCGCCGATCAGCCAGTCCAGATAGTCGGCTTCGAACTTGTGCGTGTGGCGGCCCAGCGTCAGCGGATCGCTCACGCCATAGAGGCTTGCGCCGCCACGAAACACGTCGCGAAACGCGAGGGCGCAAAGCGTCGTATAGCCGCCCGCACTGCTGCCGCGAATGAAGGCGCGCGCGAGATCGATGCGCTGGTGGGCGGCCAGATGCGCGACGACGTTGCAGGCGTCGTCCACGTCCACCACGCCCCAGCTTTCGTGCAGCGCCTGTCGATAGGCGCGTCCGTAGCCGGTGCTGCCGCGGTAGTTGAGGTTGACGACCGCGAAGCCGCGTTGTGTCCAGTACGGGATGCGCGGATCGAAAACGGGGTAGCAGGCCGAGGTCGGGCCGCCGTGAATGAACACGACGACAGGCGGGGCGCTTTCATCGCCATCGTTGCTCTCCACGCGTTCCGGCGCGTAGAAATACGCATGCGATTCGCTGTCGCCGCTCGAAAAACGCAGACGTTCGGGCACGGGAATGCGCTCTGCGGCCAGCATAGGCGAGACCTCCGCGAGCACCTGTACGCTGAAGCCGTTGCGGCTGATCGCGAGCACGGCGGCGGGGCAAGTGGGCGAAGCGGCCAGGCAATAGAAATGCGTGTCGTCTGCCGCGAGATTGCGAAAGCGGCTGTATTGTGGCGCGAGCGTGCGCAATACACCATCGGCCGCGCGATGGCCGAGTACGCCCCAGCCTTCGTCGGTCCACGTGCCGAGACTCGACCCATCGGCGAGCGCGATCCAGCTACGCCCGCCCAGTTGCCACGGCGCCGAAGCATGGTCGGCTAGGGCTGCGGGGAGTGCCTCAAGCGCATTGCCGTGTTCGCGCCACGGCTGCCAGGAGCCGCCGCGATCGCTCAGGCAATACAGCGTGCCGTGCGCGTCGAATTGCGGCTGTTGCAGCGCGTCCTCGATATCGTCGCCCGCAAGCGTGCGTGGCGGCAGCCATGCGCCGCTGGCGTCGCGCTCGCTGCTGCGCAGTCGCGTTGCGGTCCATGGCTGATGCGGGCGTTGCCATTCGATCCACGCAAGGCGCTTGCCGTCCGCACGCAGGCTGGGCGCTGCGTAAAAATCCGCGCCTTCCACCAGCACGGTGCGCGCGCCGTCCGCGAGCGCGATCGACACGATACGATGCGTGTCGCCGTTTTCTTCGACTGCGAGCACCGCGCCGTGGCTGTAGCGCAGATCGCCATACCGGCAACCAGGCTCAGTCAGTGCAAACGGCAGGGCATCGACATCCATCGACTGGCGGTAAAGCCGCTGGTCTTTCTCGTTGGCAAATACTACGGCATCCTCAGCAATGCAGAAGGAGCCGCCGCCGTACTCATAGACGCGACCGCGTACGCTGAAACCGTCTGGTGTCAGGCAGCGCGGCGCCGTACCGCTGCGCGCGTGCCAGATGCGCGTGGCGGCATCCGCAGGATCGAAGGCCGTCCAGAACACGCCGCGCGCCGACGCAGCCAGTTCGCCAAAGTCCTTGCCGGCGGCGACGGCCTGTTCGGCGCTGACGCGCTCAGGATTTGCTGAGTTCGCGGGAATTCCTGTCATTGCGGAAGATGAGTCGCTGGATCGGTTGCACGGGTTGCGCGGCCTCGCTTCTGGCCTGCACGATGATGCGATGCTCGGGGGACTTGCCGCACACCGGGTCGGTGTTGGCGGCGTCGCCGGTCAGCATGAAGGCCTGGCAGCGGCAGCCGCCGAAGTCCTTTTCCTTTTCGTCGCACGAGCGGCACGGTTCGGGCATCCACGCGTTGCCGCGAAACCGGTTGAAGCCGAATGATTCGTACCAGATGTGGCGCAGATCGTGATCGCGCACGTTGGGGAATTCGATTGGCAGCATGCGTGCGCCGTGGCAGGGCAGCGCTGTGCCGTCAGGCGTGACGGTGAGGAAAATGCTGCCCCAGCCACCCATGCAAGGCTTCGGACGTTCCTCGTAATAATCAGGAGTCACGAAGATCAGCTTGCACGGGTTGCCGCTGGCCTCCAGCTTCGCGCGATATTCGTTGGTGATGCGCTCCGCGCGTTCGAGCTGCTCGCGCGTAGGTAGCAGCAGCTCGCGGTTGAGCTTGGCCCAGCCATAAAACTGCGTGGTTGCGAGTTCGACGAAATCCGCTTCCAGCGCGATGCAGAGTTCGATGATGCGGTCGATATCGTCGATGTTGTAGCGGTGCGTGACGAAGTTCAGCACCATCGGATAGCCGTGCGCCTTCACGGCGCGCGCCATCGCCAGTTTTTGCGCGAACGCCTTGCCCGAACCGGCGAGCATGTTATTCACTTCCTCGTCGCTCGACTGGAAGCTGATCTGGATGTGATCGAGCCCGGCGCGCTGGAAATCGGCGAGCTTCTGCTCGTTCAGGCCGATGCCCGAGGTGATGAGGTTCGTGTAATAACCGAGCTTGCGCGCGTGCGCGATCAGATCGACGAGATCCTTGCGCACCAGGGGCTCGCCGCCGGAAAAGCCGATTTGCGCGGCCCCCATCTGGCGCGCTTCGGTCATCACGCGGATCCATTGCTCCGTGCTCAGTTCTTCGCCCTGGCGCGCGAAATCCAGCGGATTCGAGCAGTAAGGGCATTGCAGCGGGCAACGGTAGGTCACTTCCGCGAGCAGCCACAAGGGCAGGCCCACGGCGGGCTGGGTGGGGTCGGCAGACGCCGCGACGGTTGCCGCGCCTGGCGTGAGGCGTTCGTCAGACAAGATCGATCCAGTGCTTTTCGCGGGCGACGAGCATGAACTGCTCGACGTCTTCGCCCAGTTCAGGCACGCCCGGGAACTGCGTGTCCAGATGCGCGACGATGGCCGCGACGTTGCGCTCGCCGTCGATCAGGCCGCCAATTGCAGCGGCGCTGTCGTTAAGCTTGATCATGCCCTCAGGATAGAGCAGGACGTGCGCGTTTTGCGCGGGCTCGAACTGGAAGCGGTAGCCGCGTCGCCAGACGGGCTTGAGGTTGCGGTCGAAGGGCGTGTTCATGGTGTTCACAGTGCGATCCCCTTGTGCCAGACGCGTTCGTTCGTGACCGTATGATACGGCGGGCGGCCCAGTTCATACGCCATCGACATTGCGTCGAGCATGGTCCACAGAATGTCGAGCTTGAATTGCAGGATCTCCAGCATACGCTGCTGGCTCTCGAAGGTCGTGTAGTGCTGCAATGTAATGTGCAGGCCGTGCTCCACGTCGCGGCGCGCCTGGCCCAGACGCGAGCGGAAATATTCGTAGCCGCGCGGGTCGATCCACGGGTAATGCGTGGGCCACGTGTCCAGGCGCGACTGATGGATCTGCGGCGCGAACAATTCGGTGAGCGAACTACTGGCCGCTTCCTGCCAGCTCGCGCGGCGCGCGAAATTCACGTAGGCGTCCACCGCGAAACGCACGCCCGGCAGCACCAGTTCCTGCGAACGAAGCTGATCGGGATCGAGTCCGACCGATTCGCCCAGGCGCAGCCAGGCTTCGATGCCGCCGTCTTCGCCCGGCGCGCCGTCGTGGTCCAGCAGACGCTGGATCCACTGGCGGCGCACTTCGCGGTCGGGGCAGTTGGCGAGAATCGCCGCGTCCTTCAACGGGATATTGACCTGGTAGTAGAAGCGGTTCGCCACCCACCCCTGGATCTGTTCGCGTGTTGCGCGGCCTTCGTACATCGCCACGTGATACGGGTGGTGGATGTGATAGAACGCGCCTTTGGCGCGCAGGGCCTGTTCGAATTGCTCGGGAGTGAGGGCGGTTTGGCTCATGATTCGGTCCAATTCCAATGAAAGCGGCTGCTGCATATTCGCAGCAGCGAAATGCAGGGCGGCGCGCAAATATCGCGCGCCACAGGGTATTTACAGATCGATGCTCATGCCGTCGAAGGCGACTTCGACGTGGCGTAGCGCGAGTTCGGCACGCTCCGCCGAGTCTTCGTCGAGGATCGGATTCGTGTTGTTGATATGCGTGAGAATCTTGCGCGCGTTCGGGAACTGCTCGAGCACTTCGAGCATGCCGCCGGGGCCGCTTTGCGCGAGGTGCCCCATCTGGCGGCCAGTGCGCGTGCCCACGCCGCGACGCTGCATTTCGTCGTCGTGCCACAGCGTGCCGTCCACCAGCAGGCAATCGGCTTCGTGCATGCGCGCGAGCAGCGCTTCATCGACTTCGCCCAGACCCGGCGCGTAAAACAGTTTGCCGCCCGTGCGCGTGTCCTCGATCACGAGGCCGATGTTGTCGCCCGGATGCGGATCGTGCCGATGCGGCGAATAGGGCGGCGCGGCGCTGCGCAGCGCAAACGGCGTGAAGCGCAGGTTCGGACAGGCACCGATCGTGAACGCCTCGCCCGAAACAATCGGGTTCCAGCGCAGGCCGCCGTTCCAGTGCTTGAGCATCGGAAAGATCGGAAAGCCGGTGCTGAGGTCCTCGTGGACCATGTCGGTGCACCAGACCTCGTGCGGGCAGCCTTCGCGCAGGCTCAGCAGGCCGGTTGTGTGATCGATCTGGCTGTCCATCAGCACGATGGCCGCGATGCCGGTGTCGCGCAGCGCGCGGCCCGGCTGCATGGGCGCGAATGCCTGTAACTGGGCGCGAATGTCCGGTGAGGCGTTACAGAGGACCCAGGATTCGCCATCGTCGGAGACGGCGATCGACGACTGCGTGCGCGCCTTTGCGTTGAGGCGGCCGTTACGGAAGCCCGCGCAGTTCGCGCAATTGCAGTTCCACTGAGGAAAGCCACCGCCGGCTGCGGAGCCGAGAATGTGAATGTGCATGCTTGCTGATATAGGCTGCGGATTGAACGCGCCAGACAAATAGCCCCGGCGGGCCGGGGCTATGAAGATCCTGCGAGAGGATGTTGACGCTGCGGATTAACGGTTCGAAATGTACATCGTGATTTCAAAACCGAAACGCAGGTCGGTGTAAGCGGGCTTGGTCCACATGGCGGAACTCCTTGAAAAATGGATGGACAGGCGGACGTCCGGCAAAGCGGACACACCGGGCAATGCGGGAAATGGCAGCCGATACGGCAGGCGGAATGAACTGCACGCCTGACAGGTTATGCGCTGCAATTCTCCTCGCGCGTATCGTATCAAATTTGCGCGCTCCGCGACGGCTCGCCGGCACCGGATGGCCCTGAAATCCAGCATCAAACGCCAAAAGTGGCTGCGCGAAACACTTTATTTCGTAAGTAGCAATATTCGAGCGCAATGCAGACGAAAGCTACGTAATCTTGAACAAGGTGGTGAACATGTCCGCAGCCGCTTTGGTCTCGCGCGGGGACTTACCGGTGCGTTTTCGCGTGCCGGGGCGCGTGGCGTGCGCATCGCTTGCGGGAGGTCTTTCGCCCGTGTAAATGGCGCGCGGCCGGATCAGATGCGGATCCTGGCGCTGCTCCAGCCCGTGCGCGATCCAGCCCGCCGAGCGGCCCAGCGCGAACAGGCCGAACGCGGCTCCCAGCGGCAGGTTCAGATGACGCCGCAGCGCCACGAGCGCGAGATCGAGCGACGGCGGTTGCCCGACAAGCGCACTGCCCAGATCGATGAGTTTTTTCCATTTGGGATGACGCGGTAGCACGCGCGCGAGCAGCCACGCCGCGCGCACATCGCCGTCGGGATAAAGCGGGTGGCCAAAGCCCGGCAGATCGTCGCCGCGCGCGAGGCGCTCGCGCAGTTTGCGCTCTGGGTCGGTGTCGCCGAGTTCGTCCCACAGCGCCTCGCCGCGCGCCGTGGTCGCGCCATGGCGGCCGCCCGAAAGTCCCGCCAGACCGCCGATCACGACCGAGCGCAGGCTCGCATCGGTTGACGCGATGCAGCGCGCGGTAAAGCTCGACGCGTTCAGCTCGTGGTCGGCGCACAGCACCAGCGCCATGCGGATCAAGTCCGCGCCCGTCTTGCCGACCCCCCAGGCGCGCGCACATTGCTCGTGCAGCGGCGCGGTGTCGGGCGCGCTGCCCAGCAGGCACGCGGCCAGCAGGCGCACGAGATCGCCGCAACCCTGGGCCTGGCGTTCGGCGTTGCGCTGCCAGATTGCGGTGGGCGCGTCGTCGCTTGCGAGCGCAAAGAGCGGCAGCATGGCGGCTTCTGCGCGCTGGTCGCGGTAATGCTTCAGCAGCGCTTGAAATACGTCGGGCACTTGCGGCGCGCGCGCCGTGAAAGCGGCGCTTACGTCGCATTGCCAGAGCAGCGCGGCCACGTCTTCAAGGCTCGCGCGCGCCGCCAGATCGAGTGCATCGACGCCACGATAGGAAAGCCGGCCGTTTTCAATCAGCGTAATCGCCGATTCGAGCACCGGCGCGCCCCAGTCTAGCGCCGCCCGCGCCACTTCCTTCGGCTTGCGCCCGCGTGCGCGGTTGGCGGCCAGACGCTCGACGTCGGTGGCGAGATAACGGCTTTCGCGCGAGACCGGGTCGCTTTCGGCGCGCAGCAGACCGCGGCTCACGTAGGCGTAGAGCGTCTGACGCGAGACGGCCAGGCGCGTGGCGGCTTCGGTGGAGGTCAGGTAGGTCGGCATGGGGTGTCGGCGATGCAGTGACAATTCCGGCGTATGGCGAGCAGCATAATCAACGTTGACGATTTGTGCGTGCGCGCTGCCTGTTTTAAACCGGCTTACCGCATATTAAGAAAACTTCATCTGACCGATCACGATCCCATAGGCGCCGTCGCATAAGCTCTCGACTCATGACTTCGAACTTGCGAGCTTAACTGGAGAGGGCCCCGATGAGAGCAACCCTGCGATATCTTGCTGCGCTTGCCGCGGCGACCATTAGCCTGGCCGCTCATGCCGGGCCGCATCTCACCCAGCAGCAATGCATGGGCTACCCGTTCAAGCATGTCGCGGCGGGCAAGATCACGCATGCGCAGTTGATGAACGAACTCGGCGAACTCGAAGCGCGCGGCTATCATCCCGGCGACGACGACGGTGTCTATCCCGCCGATCTGCAAGCCGCGCAGAAACGCCTGACCTCCGACTACAGCGCCGACTGTCTCAAGCTGCATCGCAAGACCTGAGCGTTTCGCGCGCCCGAAAAAAAGCAGCGAGACGGGTGGTGCCCCGTGTCGCTGCCTGAAATTGCGCGGTATTTTGCGCGTTGCTTAAAACGAGAAAAACTACGGCTTAACGCGCCGGCTTAGAACGCAATCGCAATGCCGAACATGGCGACGAACTGATTGCCCGTCGACGACGCCGAGGTGTTTTGCGAGTCGCCCACCATCGCCACCGCATCGACGATATCGCCTGCGCCGTTCGCGCCCAGCGTCTGACCCGAGGCGTGCTGGTACGCCTGAATCGTGTAGAGCGTCGTGCGCTTCGAGAGGTGATACATCTCGCGCAGCGAAATCTGCTGATAGCGCGCGGCGTCGTGAATGCCGTTGGCGCTGGAGGCACGCGTGTAGCTATAGCCGCCCGACACTTCGATCGGCGTGCTCACGCGATAGCTCACCAGCGCGCCGTACGTGTTGAACACGGCGGTATCGGTGAAGAGCGACTGGCTGCCCGGACGGTAGACCACATTCGAATAGTTCACGCCAAACAGCAGATTGCCGAAGGTGTAGGTCGCCAGTGCCGCCGCCTGCTGCACCGTATTCGCCGACAGATAGCCGGTATTGATGGTCGAATGCGGGAAGGTGGCGCTCGCGTTCGGATCGAAGCCGCCCGAGTATTGCGTGTTGCTCATGCGCAGATAGCCCAGACCCACGGACAGCGGGCCGCCGTCGTAACGCAGCGCCGCGCTGAACATGCTGCCGCTCTTCATGCTGCCCGCCTGGCCGCCAAAGCCATACTGCACGCTGCCGCGCAGACCGTCGATAGTCGGCGATGTGTAGGTAACCGAACTATTTGCGCGAATGTCCGTATCGAAACCGTCGATATCGCCCGGATGCGCGCCCGTTGCGCCGGTCAGGTAGGTGACCGGGCCGAGCGTGCCGGCGAGCAGGTAATAGGGCGTGTACTGGCGACCCATCGTCAGCGTGCCCAGGCGGCTGTCCTGCAGACCGACGAAGGCATAGCGGTTGAACGCCAGACCGGCCGATTGCTGCGCGCCCGTGCCCGGATCAAAACCTTCCTGCAAATCGAAAATCGCGTTGAGCGTCGAGCTCAGTTGCTCCGAGCCCTTGAAGCCGAACTTCGAGGCGTACAGATTGCCGTTGCGCATGTACACATTCGAATGGCCGCCCTGGTTGCTCGCGTAGGTAATGGCTTCGTCCACGTTGCCATACAGCGTGAGGCTGTTTTGCGCCATGGCCGGTTGCGAGATCGTCGCGGCGCACACGAGCAGCGAGCCGCCCCAGAAAAAGTGTTCTGATTTCATCGTAAGACAGACGAGCGATCCGGATGATGGACGATGCGGCCGGCCATCCCGGATTCGGAAGAATATTTGGACTGAGTAGTTAAAACAGGCCGTAAACCAGAAGGCCGGAAGTCCATCAATCGGACTTCCGGCCAATACGGTTTAGTGCCTTAATGCGTCGTCGGCAGTGCGTAGGCGATCACGTAGTCGCCGCGATCCGGCGACTGGCGTGCGCCGCCCGCCGAAATCACGATGTACTGCTTGCCGTCGATCGTGTAGCTCATCGGCGTGCCCTGGCTGCCCACCGGCAGACGGGCCTTCCAGACTTCCTTGCCGGTCGAGCTGTCGAACGCGCGCAGGTAGTAGTCTTGCGTCGCCGCGAAGAACACCAGACCGCCGCCGGTCGTCAGCGAGCCGCCAATGGTCGGCATGCCGATCGGCGTGGGCATGTGCATCTGCACGCCATACAGACGCGTGTCCTTGACCGTGCCCAGCGGCACTTGCCACGCGACGCTACGCGTCTTCAGGTCGATTGCCGTGAGGCTGCCGAACGGCGGCTTCTGGCACGGAATGCCCAGCGGCGAGAAGAAGCGGTCCTTGGTCACCGAGTACGGCGTGCCGCCCAGCGGCACCGCACCCATGCCCGCGTTGACGGCTTCGTTACCGTCCGAGGTCGCGCCCGCGCGCTGCTTTTCCTTCACCAGATGGACCCACAGGCCCAGACGCATGTCGTTCACGTAGATCATGCCGGCGTTCGGGTCGTACGACAGACCGCCCCAGTTCATGCCGCCGAGCGAACCCGGGAAGCTCAGCGCGTAGTCCGTGTCCGGTGCGGTGAACAGGCCGTCGTAGCGCATGCCGCGGAACGAGATACGGCACATCAGCTGGTCGATCGGCGTGACGCCCCACATGTCGGCGTCCTTGAGCACTTCAGCGCCGATCTGCGGCATGCCCACCGACAGCGGCTGCGTCTTCGAGTACGGCTCGTTCGGGATCGTGCCGGTCTTGACCGGGTGTTCGACAACCTTCGTGAGCGGCTTGCCGGTCAGGCGGTCGAGCACGAACAGCTGGCCCATCTTGGTACCGACGATCAGCGCCGGCACCTTCTTGCCGTCTTCCATCGGGAAGTCGATCAGCGTCGGCTGCATCGGCACGTCGTAGTCCCAGAGGTCGTGGTGGACGGTCTGGAAGTGCCACTTTTCGGCGCCGGTGGTGGCGTCGAGCGCAAGGATCGAGCCGCCGTACTTCTCGTCGAGCGCGGTGCGCTTGACGCCCCACAGGTCGATCGCGGCGTTGCCGGTCGGCATGTAGATGGTGTTCGACGTGGCGTCATAGGTCATCGGCGCCCACACGTTCGGCGTCGAACGCGTGAAGGTCTTGCCGGCGGCCGGTGCTGCGTGGTCTTCCGGGCTGCCCGGATCGAACGCCCACTTCATCTTGCCGGTCATCACGTCGAAGCCGCGGATCACGCCGCCAGGCATGTCGAGCGAGACGTTGTCGGCTACGCGGCCGCCCACCACCACGGTCGTGCCGGCCACGGTCGGCGCGGACGTGAGCTGGTACAGCGGGCTTTGCGCCTTGCCCAGACCCGCCTTCAGGTCGATGATGCCGTGGTCGCCGAAGTTGTCGCAGAGCTTGCCGTTATCGGCGTCGAGCGAAACCAGCTTGCCGTCGATCGTGTTCATGTAGATGCGGCGGCGGCACGCGGCGGGGTCGCCCGACGTGTCGATTGCCGACACCGGCGTCGAGCCGGTAACCGTGGGCTGCACGAGCGGCTTGGTGCTGTCGAAGTAGGCGAGGCCGCGGCAGCGCACCCAGACCGTGGTCTTGGTCGGGAACGCGTGGCGCCACTTTTCGGTGCCGCTGGCGGCATCGACGGCGATCACAGTGTTATGCGGCGAGCACAGGAACAGCGTCTTGCCGACCTGCAGCGGCGTTTCCTGGTCTTCCGAGCCGCCGCCGTCCGGGCTGAGCGGCGTGTCGCCCGTATGGAACGTCCAGGCGACCTGGAGATCCTTCACGTTGTCGCGGTTGATCTGCGCAGCGCCTGCGAAGCGGTCGCCGCCGGCCGAGTGGCCGTAAGCGGTCCAGTCGCCCATGCCGGCGGTGCCGGCGATGGGCGGGGTGGTTTCGGCGCCGAACTTGCCGTGCGGCACGAACATGCCCCACACGAAGCCGACGTTCACGAGAGCCAGCAGGGCGGCGATGCCCCAGGCCTGCTTGCAGGCCGACGACTTGCCTTCGCCCTTGCGCAGCACGGGGACGAGCGGCGCGAGCAGCATGCCGATCATCGAGAACATGAAGATGCGCGTGTTGAGCGGCCAGAAGTCGAAGCCGACTTCCCACAAGGCCCACAGCGCCGTGGCGATCAGGAATACGAGGAAGATCGTGAACGCGCTGGAGCGGCGGCGCGCGAGCTGCACGCCGGTGGCGCAAAGCGCGAGGCCGGCAAGCAGGTAGTACCAGCTGCCGCCGCGGGCGATCAGCATGCCGCCGCCGATGAGGAAATACAGCCCGAGCAGCAGGCCGACGAACCCTATAAGGGGTAGGCCGATACGCACGGCCTTTGAAATCTGTTTATCTGAATCTGTTGGTTGCTTCGACATCGTTTTATTCTCGATTGGACGCTAAAGGCTCGCCGCGGAGGTCGGCCTGAGCATGCGCCTTTATTGGGGCGCAAACGTCAAGCCTTGTTCTAGATTAACTAGTTGGTACATTTTATTAAGAAAATTGAAATCCTGCCCGCAGTTTCGCAACTCTGTGGTTCAAAAAACGACTGCAGGGGTACAGGAAGCGGTTTTTTGGGTGTGCGAGCGCGGCGGCGCGGGTGCCGGATTGACGCAGATTCGCGACCGGCGCAGGCCGCAAGGGAGTGGAATCGGGAGGAAAGGCGCGGGAATGAAGCGGCGGGCGAGAGACACCCGCGCGAGGGCGAAGCGGTTCCGGCGTTCAGGCAACCAGTGCGAGCACGGTCTCCAGCACGGAGCGCTTGAACTTCTTCGGATTGCGGGGCAGCGTGGAGAACGCCAGCATCAGGTGGTCGTAGCCCACAGTCTTGCTCACGCCGTTGAGCAGCACGAAGAACAGCATCTCGGCGTCCTTCACCTTGAGCACGCCCTGTTTTGCGGCGTCGTCGAGCAGGGGCACCATCACTTCGTAGTAGGGCCGCATGAGCCGGTCGACCAGCAGATCGAGGCGGGTACCTTCTTCGGTCGTCGCGGTCGAGAAGAACAGGCCGATATCAGGTTCCTCGAACACCTTGTCGATATACAGCTCCAGCGCGCGGTCCACGCGCGCCTTCGCATCCAGCTTCGAGTCGCGCAGCGCCGCCGTGGCCGCGATCATGGGGCGGGCGTGTGCGGCGATCTGCTCGACCACGGCTTCCCAGAGTGCATCCTTCGAGCCGAAATGATGCGCGAGCAAGGCCGGATCGACGCCCGATTCGCGCGCGATCTCGCGCACGCTGGTGGCATCGAAGCCGCGCGTGCCGAAAGTCTTGCGCGCGCGGCGCAATAGCACCTCGCGGCCCACCGAAGCTTGCTGTGCCGGCCGGCCGCGGCCGCGCCGCACCGGCGCGGGCGTTGGCGTTGGAGATGCAGTGGCCTTCTCTTTCATGCGGTTCAGCGTTCCCTGTTTTTGATGGACGTGAGTGTAACCGAGCGCCGACGCCTTGCCGCCTGGGGTCTGCGTGAGGTGCGCAGTTGATTCACATGTGGTCTGCATGTGGCCGTTTGACACAGGCCACGCCAGGGGTTTACCATCGGCTTTTATTCATTGCGTGTTGAATTAAAAATGACGAATCCGGTACGCATCGTAATCGTGGGCGGCGGTATCGCCGGCATCCTGTTGGCAACGAAACTGGGCGATACGCTCGGCCGCGCGGGCAAGGCCCGGATCCGGCTGATCGACAAAAGCCCGACGCACATCTGGAAGCCGATGTTGCACACGATCGCGGCCGGCACGCGCGATGTCCAGCAGCAACAGGTGATCTTTCTCGCGCATGCGAGCGAACACGGCTATACCTACGAGCCGGGCGAGATGCTCGGGCTCGACCGCGCGCGCCGCTGCGTACAACTGGGTGCGCTCACAACGACCGACGGCGGCACGGTGCTGGAGCCGCGCGAAGTCGGCTATGACGTGCTGGTGCTCGCGCTCGGCAGTCATGCGAATGATTTTGGTGTGCCAGGCGTGGCGCACCACAGCTATTTCATCGACAGCCAGAAGCAGGCCGAAACCTTCAACGAAGCGCTGCGTGCGCGCGCGTTTCGCAGCGTGGCGCGCGACGAGGCCCTGCGCGTGGCGATTGTCGGCGGCGGGGCGACCGGCGTGGAACTGGCCGCCGAACTGAGCCGCCTGCTGGAGGTGGCGAGCGCCTATGGCGATGCGAAGGTGCGCGAGCGCCTGCAATTGACGCTGCTCGAAAGCGGTCCACGCATTCTCGGGGCGTTTCCGCCCAATATTTCGGCGTCGAGCCAGCATCAGCTCGAAAAGATCGGCTTCAGCGTCAAGACCGGCACGCGCGTGACCGAGGCCACGGCCAACGGCTTTGTCTACGACGGCGGGACGCTGGCCGAGGCCGATCTGATGGTCTGGGCCGCAGGCGTGAAGGCCGCCGATTTTCTCAACGGCCTGGGCGGTCTCGCGACCAATCGTGCGAACCAGATCGTTGTCGGCCCGACTTTGCAATCCACGGAGGACGATCATGTATTCGCGCTCGGCGACTGTGCCAGCTTCACGCCCGGCGGCGCCGAACGCGCGCTTGCGCCGACCGCGCAGGTCGCCACGCAGCAGGCCGAATACCTCGCGCGCCATCTGCCGGCCTGGCTCGCGGGCAAGCCGATGCCAGCGTTTGCGTTTCATGATTTTGGCTCGCTGGTCTCGTTGAGCGATTACGACGCGTTCGGCACGCTGGGGCGCTTTGGTTTCTTCCGCGGCGGCTTTATTCGCGGCAGGCTCGCGCAATTGAGCCACGCGATGTTGTACCGCCGTCATCAGCAGGCCTTGCACGGCTTGCGCAAGGCAACGCTACTCTGGACCGCCGAGCGTATCAACGGCTGGGTGCAGCCGAAGATCCGCCTCGCTTGACTTCACAAGTCAAAACGCCGCGCGCTCCCGGTGGGCGTGCGGCGTTTTTCTTTTGCGATGATTCGACGAGCTAATTAATTATTGAGCATTCACGCCGGGCACATTGCCGAGCGCCCATAGCGCGCATGCCACAGCCCCAGTTCCTGTTCGTGCTCCGCCACCCGTTGCGGTACCGCATCGCGTAGAAATTCCACCAGCGTCTTGATCTTGGCGTCGAGGTATTGGCGCGACGCATACAACGCGTGTACGTTGATCGGCTTCAGACGCGCGTGCGGCAGCACCTGCACGAGCGTGCCGTCGCGCAGACCTTGCAGCGCGGTCGGAATCGGCAGGATGCCGATTCCCATACCCGCGCGGATCGCTTCGCCCAGCGCTTCGGCGATATTCACGGTGAAGGGCGCTTCGCGCATGGGACGCAACACGTTTTCATTACCGTCGGCGTCTTCGAAAACCCACGGCAGCGGGGGCTGATCCTGCAGCGAAAGCTGCACGCAGGTGTGCGCCGCCAGTTCGTCGAGCGAGGCGGGCGTGCCGCGCCGCGACAGATAGTGCGGCGAGGCGCACAGCACCGCGCGCGTCATGCCCAGCCGCTGCGAGACCAGCGACGAATCCTTGAGGTTCTGCGCCACCACGATCGCAACGTCAAAACGCTCTTCCAGCAGATCGGGCGTGCGCTGCGAAAGCACGAGATCGACGGATACACCTTCGAATTGCTGGGTGTAACGGGCGAGCAGCGGCGTCAGGTAATGCTGGCCGAAGCCGGCCGGGGCGTGCACGCGCAGTCGTCCGTTGGGCTGGGCGGCGGCGCCCATGGCTTCGGCGTCGGCGAGATCGACTTCATTGAGAATGCGCTCGCAATGTTCCAGATAGCGGCGGCCCGCCTCGGTCAGCGAGATCTGGCGCGTGGTGCGGTTGAACAGGCGCGTTTGCAGGCTCGCTTCCAGATCCATGATCGCGCGCGAAACGGCTGCGGTACTGAGGGAGGCGCGCACGGCGGCCTTGGCGAAACCGCCGGCTTCCGCGACGCCCACGAACATCTTCATGCTGCCCAGCTTGTCCATTGGATTGCGCTTGTGTGAGGTCCATCGGGTTGGCGCGGGGGCGCAGCGATGAAAGGGGCGTGGCGCGTGTGGCTGGCGTGTCAGCATGACTCGCCGCGCCCTTTATATTCAACGCATGATGAAATAATTTTACTGCGGGCGTGGGGGCGATGTCAAAGACGGCGCGCCTGGGGCGTGCCGTCTTAGATGAGATCTGTTGGGATCAATGCCAGAACAGTGCGATCAGGATGATGATCGGAATCGGCACGCCAAGCATATAAAGAAGAATCGAGCGCATGTCAGTCTCCTCGGGAAATGATCAGAATTCACGCAGACGGCCGCCCACGGTCGCCATGTAGCTGGCGGCGAAGGCACCCATCAGCAGCGAAACGAACAGCCAGAGCGTGGCGTGGATGGTGGCCTTGCGGGCCTCGTCGGCGGCGGCGCGCGCGGCGGTCTCGATGGCATTCATCTTGTCCTGCAGGCGCGCGTAGGTCGTGGTCACGCGGGCCTGGGCATCGGCGGGCGAGAGACCGGTTTGCTGGGCGACGACCTGCGAGACGTAATACGTGTCTTCAGGCGAGAGCGCGGCGCCCGAGGGCAGGGAGTTGAGGAAGATGCGCGCGATCTCCTGTTTCTGCGTGACGCTCGCGAGTGCCTGCTCGGGGCGGGTTTCTGCTGGCGCGGCAGCGCCTGCAACGGGACGCAGCATGCCGTCGATCAGATAACCCATGGGCCAGGTCTGCCACGCCGTCTGTGCATTGCCGCGATCGACGCCGCCGAGCCCCGCCGCGGTATGAACGCCGCTTTCGGCGGCCGCCACGGCGGCGGTGCGCCCGATCCCTGAGGCCGCCGAGGCAAGCAGGCCTGCCATCAGAAGCGTCGCCAGCGCCCACGCAAGAAAGCCGTGCGCGGTATCGCGGAAGTGGGTTTCGTCGCCGCTGATGCTCGGCCAGTGGCGGCGCAACCGCCCGGCCAGATAACCGCCCAGCCCCGATGACATGATCTGCGAGACGAAAATCCAGATCACGACCGCCGCGCCAAAGGTTTTGGCGTGCGCGCCGCTGCCCGGCCACGGCGAGAGCGACGACAGCCCGAGACCGGTGCCGAGCGTGAGCAGGATCAGCGCAAACGCAGCCATGCCTACCGCGCCTGCAACTATCGCCCCCCAGGCAACCGCCTCTCGCAGGAAGCCGTGCTGCGTTGCCGCGAGCGGTGTCGCCACGCCCGCGCCCAGTTCAGTGTGATTCATGGGGCTCCTCCTCCTTGGGGTAAAGGCGCCGTGCGCCGCGTCGTGCGGGCTGTGCCGGGCCGGTGAGGAGTGTCTGAGCAGAATCCGTGCCGTTGTTGGGCGTGGCCGGATATCGGGCAAGCAAGCGTGTATCGATCCACGCTTTGAGACGCGTTTAAACCAGCGATTTAAAGCAGATGCAATGTCCGTTTATCGGCTGTTCTTTCCGCGCGACAGGCTTGATTTAAAGGCCATTGATCGATGCTATAGTCCGCGCTGTCTTCGGGGAAATTAACAAACATAAGACAGAACGCGTGCATAAAAATAACTTCAATCTTTTGCGGCTGCTATTTGCGGTCGGGGTGATCTTTTCTCATTCGTTTGAGTTGCTGCGCCACCAGGATCCGCTTGAAGGCTCGTCAGCGGGGATGTCGGTGGGTACGCTCGGCGTATGCAGTTTCTTTCTGCTCAGCGGTTATCTGACCGCGCAAAGCTGGTCGCATGAACCGCGTGCGCTCGCGTTCCTGAAGAAGCGCGCATTGCGGCTCTATCCGGCGTTTATTGTCGCTTCGGTGCTGTCGGTATTCGTGGTGGGACCGCTGGGCGCAAGTACCGCACAATACTTCAGCGACTGGTCGGCGCATAAGTTCTTCGCCGATCTTGCCGGATTGCGCCAGCCGCGAACGCCCGAGGTGTTTGCGAACTCGCCGGTGCCATCGGTCAACGGTTCGATGTGGACGATCACGTTCGAATTGCGCTGTTATCTGCTGATGACCGTACTCGGTTTATGTGGCGCGATGAAGCGGCGCTGGGCGATTCTTCTGCTCGCGCTGGCCGTCAATCTCGCGGCGATTGCCGGTGCGCCGGTCCAGCGCGGCGAGCAGGGCGAGGCGATGTTCGGCGTGTCGGGTTTCATGCTGTGGTTCGCGTCGCTTTATCTGGCGGGCGTGTGCTTCTATCTGTTTCGCGAGCGTTTGCCGTTGCGCGGCCGCCTTGCGGTGTTCGCGCTGATCGGTTTTTGCGTGGCGTTGTTCGCGCCTGCAGCCGTCATGCGCGCAGCCACCGTGACATTGTTCGCCTATGGCCTTTTTTACATCGGCCAACTTCAGTCGCCCCGGCTCGCGAAATTGCGCATGAATGACGATCTTTCTTACGGGCTTTATCTATACGGCTGGCCCGTGACGCAATTGCTCGCGCTCTGGCTGCCGTCGATCGCTCCGCTCGCGCTGTTCGCGTGCGTGACTGCGATCTGCGTGCCGCTCGCGTTCGTAAGCTGGCGCGTGGTGGAGTCGCCGGCGCTGCGCCTGAAACGTGCCCGCTCGCCCCAGGGCGGTCCCGTCGCGGCCTGAATGCGGTAGTCTGGCGGACGTCGCCAGCTTCCGCCTGGCTGGCATTGTCGGGAGGTTTCACAATGTCGCTCGCACTCTACGGTCATCCTTTCTCCTCGTACACGCAGAAGGTGCTGGTCGCGCTGTACGAAAACGCTACGCCATTCGAATTTCGCGTCATCGGGCCGGATTCGCCGCACGCGGCGGACTGGCTGCAACGCTGGCCGCTGCGTAAATTCCCGCTGCTGGTGGACGGCGAGCGCAACGTGGCCGAGACCAGCATCATCATCGAATATCTCCAGCTCACGCATCCCGGGCCCGTGCGCTTCTTGCCCGCCGACCCGATGGCGGCGCTCGACGTGCGCTTTCTTGACCGCTTCTTCGATCTGCATGTGATGACGCCGGTGCAGCGCGCCGTCGATGGTGCGCTTTCCGGCGACGATGCCAGGCGCGCAGAAGGTCTGGCCCACGCGGCGCAGAAGCTCGATCTGGCGTACGCGTGGCTGGACGCAACCCTGGCAGGCCGCACGTGGGCCGCGGGCGACGATTTCACGCTGGCGGATTGCGCGGCAGCGCCTTCGCTGTTCTATGCAGACTGGACGCATCGCATTCCGGCCGGATTCGCCACGCTGCGCGCTTATCGCGAGCGATTGCTGGCGCGGCCCTCGTTCGCGCGTGCGGTGGACGAAGCCAGGCCCTATCGGCCGCTCTTTCCGCTGGGCGCGCCAGATCGCGACTAAGGCGTTAATAGCAGCGGGTGTGCTGCGAGTTAACTAACCTTTAACGCCGCCTTTATCGGCAGCGAGCAGGTTCGCGCGGCGCAAACGCAGGGCGGGGAATAATGGCAGACAATTCGAAACGCCGAAGCTGCTGAAGCGACCGCTTGCCAAAGCGTGGCCGACGTATGCAAACGCAGCGGTAGCACTCCAACTCTTCGCGAGGAATGGCTTGCATGGACACGATCAAGACGCTGCTCGAAGCCCAGCCTCTGCTTACGCTCTTCGTGACGGTGGCGCTTGGCTACGTGGTGGGCGAACTGAATATCAAGGGCGTGTCGCTCGGGTCCGGTGCGGTGCTGTTCGTGGGTCTCGCGATAGGCGGATGGGCGCCGAAGTCAGCGCCGCCTGCCTTGCTCGGCACGCTCGGCCTGCTGTTGTTTCTGTATGGAATCGGCATTCAGTATGGCGAGCAGTTCTTCAAGGGGCTGACCAGCGCCAACGGACTCAAGGCCAATGCGGCGGCCATCGCGGGGGTGATCGGCGCGGGCTTTGTCTCCATCGCGCTGATACCCTTGTTCGGCGTGAAGCTGGACCAGGCGCTGGGGATGTTCGCCGGCTCCGGCACCAGCACCGCGAGCCTGCAAGCCGCCGTGGCCTCATTGAAAAGCGATGGCGCGGCAGTGGGGTATAGCGTTTCCTATCCGTTTGGCGTCGCCGGACCCATCCTGTTTCTGTATGCGCTGGG
>NZ_DASZJJ010000084.1:0-60303 GCF_035948235.1 Paraburkholderia sp.
TTCAGGCCCTGCTGGAGATTGCCCAGCGAGCTGACCAGGCTGCCGCTCTGCACGGCGCCCGCCGTCAGGTTGATGATGCTGTTGCTGCTGCCGGTGGACAGATTGGTGCCGGCCAGCACGTTGCCGCTGCCGATCTGCCACTGGATGCCCAGGTTGGCGTTGGTATTCGAGTTCAGCTCGACGATCAGCGCTTCGATATAGACCTGGGCGCGGCGCGCGTCGAGCTGGTCGATCACGGTGCGCAGGTTGCGATAGAGCGCGTCGGGCGCGGTGATGATCAGCGAATTGGTGGCCGCATCGGCCTGGATCATGCCGCCGCCGGACGAGTTGTCGTCGCCCTTGTCCTTGCCGTTGTCGCCGAGAAAGTCGCTGTTGCCGCTTGAGGACCCGCCGCCGCCCATCGGATTGTTCGACGCGCCGCTGCTGCCGCCCAGCGAACTGGGCAAGGGCGGGGTGCCCGACAGACCGGTCGAGCTGCCGCCACCACCCGCGCCGCCGCTGTTGCCGTTCTGGTTGAATGAATTCGCGCTGCCACCGGACGACGACGAATCGTTGCCGCCCTTGCCCATCATGCCGCGCAGGGTCTTGGCCAGTTGCACGGCGTCGGCGTTGCGCAGCGACACGACGTGCATGTTGCCCGGCATGCTGGTGGGCGCGTCGAGTTCCCTGGCGAGCGCCTTCGCGGCCGCCAGGCGCTGCGGATTGGACGCGCGCAACATGATCGAATTGGTGCGCGAATCGGCCAGCACCGTGACCTTGAGCGTGGGATCGGAGCCGCCGATCGCGCCCGGATCGAGCATCTTCTGCAGCGTGGGCGCGATGTCGAGCGCGTTGGCGTTGCGCAGCGGCACGACCTGCACCTGCTGGCCAGCGGCCGTGTCGACGCCCGCGATGATCGCCGCGATACGCCGCACGTTGTCGGCGTAATCGGTCACGACGAGCGCGTTGTTGCCCGGATAGGCCGCGATGGTGTTGTTCGGCGAGATGAGCGGGCGCAGCACCGGCAGCAGGTTATTGGCCGACTCGTTGCGCAGCTGGAAGACCTGGGTGATGACCTGGTCGCCGCGCGCGGCCGGCGCGTTGCCAACGTAGGTGGGCACGCCCTGGAGCTTGGCGTCGGCCTCAGGCACGACCTTCAGTACGCCGTGATCCTGCACCAGCGAGAAACCCTGCATGCGCAGCGCCGATTGCAGCGTCTTGAGCGCCTGATCCTCGGGCACGGGATTCTCGGAAACCAGATTGAGCTGCCCCTTCACGCGCGGATCGACAATGATCGTTTTGCCGGTGGCCGCGCCGATGGCCCTCGCTACCTGATCGATATCGGCATTGACGAAGTTGAGGGTGACCTGGGCATGCGCGAGTTGCGCCGTCATCAGTCCGCTCACGAGCAGCGCCGTGGCGACGCGACGCAAAGCCATACGATTTCTTCTCATGGGTGTCATATCGAAGCCGGCAGCGGACACCGCCGGCTAGTCGTACTTATCGTGCTCAGTGCACATCGTGCCCGTGCAATCGGCCGACGGGATGGATGCGACGCACCCGCCTGGCTCCAACCGCCGCAGACTGCCGACGCTCCTCCCCGGCAACCGATGCTCACCAAAACGAGCAACAGTAGCAGTTTTTCATGTCGAATTTGTCACAAAGACCAAACGTCTGGGGATTTCTTCTAAAGCCTGCGATCCCGCACAAAGGCATTTGTAAGGATTGAGCCGCGTCAAGCCTTGTCGTCGTGACTGCCCGCATCGGCGCATAAGCCGTTCGGCCAGTTTGACGCGTCATGGTCTGCCGGTATCATACGGGCGGCGCGGCGCCTGTGCACCCACGGGTTGCGCCCGCAAGACGCGGGTTTTCCCGATATCGGGCCCTTACTGCACGACGCTTTTGTCTCCAGCACTCCACTCGACGTTGCAATGAAAAAGGTTGCGTCCGCCACGATCGCCGTTCTAGTCACGCTTGCCGCTGCGGCCAGCGCGCCGGCGCGCGCCGATTGCTTCGACGAGGCGGCCCGCTACCAGAAGGTCAATCCGCTGATCCTGCGCGCCATCGCCTGGCAGGAATCGCACAACACGCCCGACGCACTGCACAGGAATGCGAACGGTTCTACCGACTACGGCGTGATGCAGATCAACTCGATTCATCTTCCCGCGCTCGCGCAGTATGGCATCTCGCAAAGCACGCTCATGGAGCCGTGCAAGAACGTCTACATTGCCGCCTGGCATCTGCGCCAGAAGATGAACAAATATGGCAACACCTGGGCGGCGGTGGGTGCCTATCATTCCGAAACGCCCGCGTTGCGCGACACCTACGCCCAGCAGATCGCCGCGATCCTGCGCAAATGGAAGCTGATGCCCTGAACGGGCCGCGCTGACCTCTTCCCGAAAGTTCCAACAACGCCAAAGCGGCCAGCGCCGTCAGCGCGCGGAGTCCGCATGGTGCAAAATGCAGGCTTGCGCCGTCAGATTGCCCTCCGTGGCCCGTGCGGCCCGATTTTCCTGCCGTTTTTTCCTTCCTTACTGCACACTGCGATGAACCCGACGCCACTGCCCGTCACCGTGCTCTCCGGCTTTCTGGGCGCGGGCAAGACCACATTGCTCAGTCACGTCCTCGCGAACCGCGCCGGTTTGCGCGTGGCCGTGATCGTCAACGACCTGGCCGCCGTCAATATCGACGCGGCGCTCGTGCGTGACGCCTCCACGCTCGCGCGCGTCGAGGAGCGTCTCGTCGAGCTGTCCAACGGCTGCATCTGCTGCACGCTGCGCGACGATCTGCTCACCGAAATCCGCCGTCTGGCCGATCCGGCCCAGGCAGGCCAGCGTTTCGACGCCATCCTGATCGAATCGACCGGCGTGGCCGAACCGATGCCGGTAGCCGAAACCTTCACGTTCACCGACGAAGACGGCGGATCGCTGGCCGATATCGCGCGGCTGGACACGATGGTCACCGTGGTGGACGCCTTCAATTTCCTGCGCGACTACGCCAGCGCCGACCCGCTCGCCGAGCGCGGCATGACGGTGGGCGAGGGCGACGACCGCACCATCGTCGAATTGCTGATCGAGCAGGTGGAATTCTGCGACGTGCTCGTGCTCAACAAGGCCGATCTGGTGAGCGCCGACGATCTCGCGCGCCTGCAGCACATCCTCGCACGCATCAACCCGCGCGCGGTGCAGGTGGTGAGCCGCTTCGGCGAGGTGCCGCTCGACGCGGTGCTCAACACGGGTCGCTTCGATTTCGACGCGGCCGCGAGCGCGCCGGGCTGGCTCGCGTCGCTGCACGAGGACGCACATTCGCACGATCACGACCATGCGCACGATCATGATCACGCGCACGACCACGGCGATTGCGGCACGCACTGCGACCATCCCGATCACCAGCATCGCAGCGAAGCGGATACCTACGGCATCGGCAACTTCGTCTATCGTGCGCGCAAGCCGTTCCATCCGGAGCGTCTGTGGGCACTGCTCAACCAGGAATGGACTGGCGTGCTGCGCTCGAAGGGCTTCTTCTGGCTCGCCACGCGCAACGACGTGGCCGGTCAGCTTTCGCAGGCGGGCGGCGTGTGCCGTCATGGTCCGGCAGGCACCTGGTGGGCCGCGCAGCCACGCGAGGAATGGCCGCAGGATGTCGAGCTGGAACAGGAGATCGCGCGCGACTGGTTCGGCGACGCGAACGATACGCGCATCGGCGACCGTCGCCAGGAACTGGTGATGATCGGCGTGAATCTGGACCATGCGGCGTGGCGCGCGAAGCTCGACGCATGCCTCGTCACGGATGCCGAATTCGCCGCCGGCCCCGACGCCTGGCAAACTTACGCCGACCCGTTCCCGCAGTGGGATTTCGACGACGAAGACGATCATGACCACGATGGCGAAGGCGAAATCGTCCATCGTCATGACTGACTTCATCACAGATCGCCCATGAAAAAGCCGCCTGAAAGGGCGGCTTAAATACAAAACGGCGCCGTGCAATGCGGCGCCGTCTGGCAAAAACGGGCGAAAAAAAACCCGCCAGGGGCGGGTGTCAACTTAAAGCGGTATTGCTTTAACTTGCTTTAACGCTTGTTGACGGCGTCCTTGAACGCCTTGCCAGCCGTGAACTTGACGGTCTTGGCTGCCGGAATCTTGATGGTCTCGCCGGTCTTCGGGTTGCGGCCCGTACGTGCCGCACGCTTGCCCGAGCCGAAGCTGCCGAAGCCGATCAGCTGGACAGCGTCGCCTTTCGACACGGCCTTCTTGACCACTTCGAGGAGCGTATCCAGCGTTTCACCGGTTTGAGCCTTGCTAGCGCCCGTCTGTGCTGCGACGGCGTCGATCAGTTCCTGTTTATTCATTGAGATATTCCTTTCTGTGTTTAGGTTGACACGAACAGCGCGAACGCGCCGATTATACGGACGCGTGCCGCGCCGTCGAGCAGCGCGGACCCGGAGCACCCCGGGGATTTGCGTCGCGGCTTGAAGCGCCTGCAAGAGCCTGCGCCTTCCCGTGACGTCCGTGCTGCCGCTTCCCTGGGCGGCGCTTGCTATGATAGCGCAGCGCAAACCCAATAACGACAAGGGTTTCGAAGATTTCGAGGGGTCCGCGCCGGTTTTTCTGCATGTCCTTGCGTTTTTGATCCGCGCCGCGCGCAAAACGCAGCCGGCATGCATCAAATCGACCTTCGCGCGTTGCGCCGCGCCAACGTTTTGCGGCCGCAAACCCAGTCCCCACGGGCATTTCCCACTTTCCGTGCGCATCCGTTAGTCATGACCGCCACCCTGATCCCCGCCACGCTCGCGTTCCGCGAGGACGGCACGCCGTTTTCGCCACGCTTCGGCGACGTCTATCACAGCCCTTCGGGCGCCTTTGCACAGGCCGATTTTGTCTTTCTGAAGGGCAACGGTCTGCCTGAACGCTGGCAAAACCGGCGCATTTTTACCGTGCTGGAAACGGGTTTCGGCATGGGCGTGAACTTTCTCACCACCTGGGCGGCCTGGCGCGCCGACCCCGTTCGTTGCGAGCGCCTGCATTTTGTTTCGGTGGAAAAGCATCCGTTTGCGCGCGAAGATCTGCGCGCCGTGCTCGATGCCGTCGTTGCCCAGGCGCTGGATCGCGACCTCGCGGCGCTCGCGCGTGAGCTGATCGACGCCTGGCCGATGCTCGTGCCGGGCACACACCGGCTCGAATTCGAGGGCGGGCGAGTGACGCTCACGCTCGTGTTCGGCGACGCCGCCGAGTCGCTTCCCAAAATGTGGTTACGCGCCGACGCGATCTATCTCGATGGTTTCGCGCCCGCGAAAAATCCCGAACTCTGGTCGCCGGCTATCTTCAAGGCGCTGGCGCGTGTTGCGGGCGAGGACGCCAGCTTCGCCACCTGGAGCAGCGCCGGCGACGTGAAACGCGCGCTCGAACAGAACGGTTTCGAGTTTCGCAAGACATCCGGCTTCGGCGACAAATGGGCGATGCTGACCGGCCGCTTCGCGCCGCGCTGGCGCGTGCGCCGCTACGAGCCGCCGTTGCCGATACCGCTTGCCGAGCGCCATGCCGTCGTGATCGGCGCAGGGCTCGCGGGCACTGCGCTGGTAGAACGGCTCGCCGCGCGCGGCTGGCGCGTCACGCTGCTGGAGCGCCACCCGGCGCCCGCGTGCGAGGCTTCGGGCAATCCGGCCGGCGTGTTTCATCCGCTGATTTCGCGCGACGACAGCAACGCGTCGCGTATCACGCGTGCAGGTTTTCTCTACGCGTTACAACGCTGGGCCGCGCTCGATGCGCTGGGCCATGCGCCGAAGCGCAGTCATGCAGGACTCCTGCATCTGGCCACCGACGACGAATCGCGCGCCGTGGCGCAGGCGCTCGCATCATTTGGTTATCCCGACGAATTCGTGCATGGCGTCGATCGCGACGAAGCCCAGAAAATCGCAGGCGTTGCGCTCACGCAGGGCGGCTGGTTCTATCCACGCGGCGGCGCGATCGATCCGGCTTCCCTGTGCCGTGCGCAGATCGCCGCGGCCAGCGCGTTTAGCGGCGCACAGGTGGACGTGCGCTACGGCGTGCAGGTCGGCCGCCTCGCCCGCTCGGGCGAGTCATGGCAGGTATTCGACGATGCCGGCGTGTTGATCGCCCAGGCGGGCGCGGTGATCTTTGCCAATGCGCACGATGCGGCGCGCGCATCGGCCCGCGATTTCGCGCCGACGCGCAGCGTGCGCGGCCAGCTCACGCTGGTCGACCACAGCCCGCTCGCGGCGCTGCGCGTGCCCGTGATCGGCGACGGCTACGCGGTGCCGCTAGATGGCGGCGTGACGCTCGCAGGCGCGACCTACGAGGTGGACGATACGAATCTCGATCTGCGCGCGCCAGGCCACCTGGAGAACCTCGAACGCGTCTCGCTGATGCTGCCGGCACTAGCCAGCGCCACCGAACCGCCAGGCGGCTGGCGTGGCCGCGTGGCGCTGCGCTGCGTGACGAGCGACCGACTGCCGATGCTCGGCCAGCTCGGCGACGAAGAGGCTGCCCGCCGCGACGCCCAGCGTCTCTCGGGCGCGTGGCCGCAGGATCTGCCGCGCGCACCGGGACTATTTGGCGCCTTTGCGTTCGGCTCGCGCGGGCTGGTCTGGGCGTCGCTGGGCGCGGAGCTGATTGCCTCGCAACTCGAAGGCGAACCCTGGCCAATCGAGCGGGAACTCGCCGAACAGATCGATCCCGCGCGCTTTTTGCAGCGCGCTCTTCGTCAGCGCAGCCTCTGACGACAACAAACGTTACAAGCAACCTTACAACACCACCAATACAGTTATCCCGCCGGACATGTGGATAACTGCGCGAGTTGTGGACAAGTTTCGTGTGGGCGCGTTGTGGGCGTAAACGGGATAACTCGCGCCCCGCTTTGCGCCCTCAAAAAGTTATTCTTGATTGCCAGGCAACATGCCACACACTGTGCGATGGGTTGTGCGAACGCCAAGCCGATGATTCACATAGGTATACAGGGGTTATCCACAGGAAAGTGCCACCCTTGTTAACTTCTACTACGTATACATACGGTAAACCGTAAACCTGAAGCTGGCGCCACCGGCATCGGCAAGACTCTCTTCAAGGTGCGCTGTCGCGCTGTGTGACCGATACATTTAGGGCATCGTCTAAAGGACGGTCATTTTTTCCGTATCGTCAGCTAAAACGGGCGCAATTACCGGCATCGACGGGCTTCATCGCTGCAAGTGGGACAATTGCAAAAAAGCTATGGCACAATCGCCGTTCTTTTCCGCGTCATCCGCCAGACAGGCTGCATCAACTGGCCGACGCGTCCACGGAACGGATGCCGCCTGAACTGACTCTCATGGCTCAGGAAAGCGGCAGCGTTCGTTCATCCAACCCGGGCGCTGACAATCCATAAGAACGCGCCTGGACCGGCTGTTTGCCGCACAAGCGGCACCGGTGCGAGGTCTCCCTGTCGTCCCGCCATCCAGCCGATGCCAGCCGTGCAGGCCCGGGCTGCGGGCTTGCGCGTCGTCGGCGTAGGGCGGTCTGACAGGCTGACATCCTCTCGCCCGGCTCGCCGCGCATTCGCCACGCATGTGTTATGTCTGCGAGGCACGCGGCTTGCCCATGAGCCGGGCCGTAGCGTTACTCGTACGTCGGACAGCTGGACTTGTCTTCTGTGCCGGCCGGCGCGGGCCTCGATGCCTGATCCGGTCCCCTGCATGAAGGTGTTGCCAAGGAGAAGCCTTCACGATGAAGTCGGCGTTTTCGTTCTTTCCCGCGTGGCCGTTGCATCCAGACGGCATTTTCTGGGCCGGGCTCGCGTTGCTGGCCGCCGGTCTGTGCGGTGAACTCTGTTATCGCGCCTGGCGCCTGCCTCGCATTTCCGGCTACGCGATCATCGGCCTGATCGCCGGGTCGGCGGGCTTTGGCGTGATCGACATCGATACGGCCAATGCCGCGCGGCCGGTGCTCGATGTCGCGCTCGGCCTGTTGCTGTTCGAACTCGGCAGCCGGCTCGATCTGCGCTGGATCCGCCGCAATTCCTGGCTGATCCTGTCGAGCCTCGCGGAGTCGTCGCTCACCTTCGTGCTGGTGCTCGTGGTCCTGCTGTTCCTGTCGGTGCCGGCGATGGTCGCTACCGTCGTGGCTTCGATCGCGATGGCCACGTCGCCCGCGATGGTGATCCAGCTCAAGACCGAATTGCGCGCCGAAGGCCAGGTCACGCAGCGGCTTCTGACGCTCTCGGCGCTCAACAGCATGTACGCCGTGGTGGTCGAAAAGCTCGCGTCGAGCTGGCTGCATCAGGAGATCTACGGCAACGTGTTCGCCACCATCCTGCAGCCGCTCTATCTGCTGGTTGGCTCGATCGTGGTCGCGTACGTGCTCGCGCGCGCCTGCACCTTGTTCTACCGCCGCCTGAGCCCGCAGGATGAGCACTCCTTCGTCGCGCTATTCGGCCTTGTGCTGCTGGCGATCGCCGTGGCGCATCTGCTCAAGCTCTCGACGATCCTGAGCCTGCTGGCCGCCGGCATCATCGTGAAGAATCTGGAGGTGCGCCCGCAGCTCTGGCCGCAACACTTCGGCACGGCCGGGTGGCTGCTCACCGTGATCCTGTTCGTGCTGACCATGACCACCTTCCAGTGGCACTACATCCTGGTGGGCGGCCTGGCCGCGGCGGGGCTGATCGTGGCGCGGCTGGTCGGCAAGCTTGTGGGCGTGCTGATCTTCGCGAAGCCAAGCGGGCTTGAATGGAAGCAGGGCGTGGCGCTAGGCGTAGCGCTCACGCCGATGTCGGCGCTGGCGCTGCTGCTCATGGAGGACACCTACGATCTGTACCCGAACTTCGATCCCAGCCTGCGCGCGATCATGATGTGCGCAATCGTGGTGTTGCAGCTGATCGGACCGTGGCTCGTCTATCGCGCGCTGGCGCTGGTGGGCGAGCGCGACGAACAATGAATGCGGCAGATTGCCGCCGCAAACACGGCTAGAAGCACCGTCAGATACACCGCCCGCCACCCACGCCGCCGCTTGCACAAGCGGGCGGCGGCGCGTGGCGCGGCCGAATGAGAGGACGTCATGTCACTGGAAACTTTTGTCGATTCGAAGCCGTTCACCTTCGGCGTCGAACTCGAAATGCAGATCGTCAACACGCACGATTACGATCTGACCAAGGCGGGCAGCGATCTCATGCGCCTCATCAAGGATCAGGAGATTCCCGGCAACATCACGCCTGAAATCACCGAAAGCATGATTGAGCTGTCCACCGGCATCTGCACGCATCACGAGCAGGCCGTGGCGGATCTGCGCAAGATCCGCGATGTGCTGGTGACGGCGGCCGACCGTCTGAACGTCGGCCTGTGCGGCGGCGGCACACATGCGTTCCAGCAGTGGAGCGACCGTCGTATCGTCGATACACCGCGCTTTCAGTACCTTTCGGAGCTGTACGGCTATCTCGCCAAGCAGTTCACGGTGTTCGGCCAGCACGTTCACATCGGCTGCCCGGATGCGGATAGCGCGCTCTTTTTGCTGCATTCGCTGTCGCGCTTCATTCCTCATTTCATTGCGTTGTCCGCGTCGTCGCCCTATGTGCAGGGCGTGGACACCGGATTTCATTCGGCACGACTGAATTCCGTGTTTGCGTTTCCGCTATCGGGCCGCGCGCCGTTCGTGCTGAGCTGGGAGGAGTTCAAGGAGTACTTCTCGAAGATGGTCCACACGGGCGTTGTCAACAGCATGAAAGACTTTTACTGGGACATTCGCCCGAAGCCCGGTTTTGGCACGATCGAAGTGCGGGTGATGGACACGCCGCTGTCGGTCGAACGGGCGGCGGCAATCGCCTGCTATATCCAGACGCTCGCGCGCCATCTGCTCATCGACCGGCCGATCCAGCCGCTCGAGGACGATTACCTCGTCTACACCTTCAACCGCTTCCAGGCTTGCCGTTTCGGGCTTGCGGGCACGGTGGTCGATCCGCAGACAAGCGAGCGCCGCACCATTTCCGAGGACATTCTTGCCACGCTCGACAAGATCGCACCGCATGGCGAGGCGCTGGGCTCGACGCGCGCGCTAGCTGAAATCGGCACGATTGCGCGCTCGCAGAACAACGACGCGAGCTGGCTGCGCAGCGTGGTCGCCGACGAAAAATCGCTGCACGAAGCAGTGCGGCAGCAGTGTCTGCGCTGGCGCGCATGACGGTCAGGGCGCAACCGGAGCGCCAGTAATCGTGATGCGTAAGCAGTGCGAGAGGGCAGCCAGGCGGCTGCCCTTATTGTTTGTTACGCGCTCTTACTGGGCTCCCGGACCCCGGCCGTTGCCCACAATGCAGTTTTGCGCGGGTCATTCAAAGAATTTTTTGTCCCGGGCAAGATACCAGGGTGTTCTTATTTTTTTGATCTTTGCGCCATTATGGGCAATAGTGTGCAGCAGGGCCTGCGCGTGTCTGTGGGTAACCGCTGAAATGCCTGAAAACTCAAGGGCCTGCGACACGCGTGGAAAGATCGTTCGCACTTGCCTGGCAGGCCCAAATGCGCGATAAGTGGCAGACGGATTCGGCGAAGATTGTGCAGCGTCAAGAAGCTGTCCACATATCGTTAGTGTACTTACCAACGGGTTATCCACAATTACCGCTTGATAAGTTAGCTGTGCGATTTGCTACTCTCGCATAGAATGTCGGTTTGCTGCGCAGGCACGGGGTTACGAAGGAAGCGCCGGGCCTGCCAGGCGAGAAGAAATGACTGTTTGCAGTACGCGTTTGTGGCGGTTTTCGGCGCGCGCGAAGCAGGAATTTTTTGAGATGGTGTGGGCGATTCACTAAATCGTCCGCGAGGTTTCCCACAATGCCGTCGGCACATGCGGCGGCGGACGATGCAGCGCAAGCTGCCAAATAACCAGCGAAAGACTATGAGCGAAGGCGTATACGGAGAGCAGGCAGCCGGGCGGGTGACCCATAGCCTGCTGCGACTTAGCACGGCAATGCGGAGCCAGGCGTGGGACTGGGCCGAAGGGGCAGGCCTTACGCCGACCCAGGGCGAAATTCTCGTGCTGCTGATGCAGCGCAAGGGGCCGATGCGCCTCGGCGAGATCGCCCGTGAGACGGCACTGACTGCCGCCACCACCAGCGATGCGGTGAGCACGCTCGAAACCAAGGGTCTCGTCGAAAAGCGCCGCGCGCTCGACGATGGCCGCGCGCTCGCGGTGCGTTTGACCGCGCGTGGCCGTACGGCTGCGAAGAAGGCCGCGCAATGGCCTGACTTCCTCTCGAAGGCAGTCGGCACGCTGCGCGCAGACGAGCAGTCGGCGTTCTACCGCACGCTGCTCAAGACGGTCTATGTGCTCGAGTCGCAGGAAGCCATGCCGCAGCACCGCATGTGCCTCTCGTGCTCGCACTTCGAGCCGAGCAAGACCCCGAAGAAGACGCCGCACAAGTGCGCGCTGCTCGGCATCCAGATGACCGACAACGATCTGCGTCTCGATTGCTCGGTGTACGAACAGGCTGACGCGACGACCCAGAAGAAAAACTGGAAGATCTTCGCAGCCTGATATCGCCTGGCGACCCGCGCAGCGCCCACGAAGCCTGCTGTTTGCATGTCACTTGCACGTCGCCCTCGCGCCGCGGCGCGTCGTCCCCTGGCGGACGGCCGCGCCTCGCGCGGTGGGGCGGTCTGAACGGTTTCGTGGGACGGCAGGCAGACGAAGCGTCGATACGACGCAGCGAGCCTGCGCCACGCTGTCACAGGCGTGTCGCCAGCGTGTCGAAAACTCTTGACCAAGTACCCCACGCGCGTGCCGCATGACGCGGGCGCCGCGCGTCGAATTGTGTAGCTGACCCAGGGATTTGCCGATGAATCGCGAAGTATTGGCCGTTCGCCACGTATATTTCGAGGACCTCGGCAGTTTCGAGCGCGTGCTCGGCGATCGCGGGCGGCCGGTTCGCTATGTCGATGTCGGCTTCGCGCGCGTCGGCGCACTCAATCCCACTTCTGCGTCGCTGATGGTGATCCTGGGCGGTCCCATCAATGCCTGCGATGACGCACGCTATCCCACACTTGCACCGATTGCCGCGCTGATCGAAAAGCGCATCGCGGCGGGGCTGCCCACGCTCGGCATTTGCCTGGGCGCGCAGCTGATTGCGCGCGTGCTCGGCGCGCGCGTCTACGCGGCGGCCCACAAGGAAATCGGCTGGACGCCGCTCACGCTCACCGATGCGGGCCGCGCGTCGCCATTGTGTCATCTCGATGGCGCGTCGACTTCGATGCTGCACTGGCACGGCGACACCTTCGACCTGCCGGCGGGCGCCACGCGTCTGGCTTCGACCCCGCTGTGCGAGAACCAGGCTTTTGCGTGGGGCAATCATGTGCTCGGGCTGCAATGCCATCCCGAAGTGCGCGCCGACCGCTTCGAGCCCTGGCTGATCGGCAACGCGGGCGAACTCGACGCCGCAGGCATCGACATCAACGCGCTGCGCGCCGAAACGGCCCAGCATGCGCCGCGTCTGGAAACCCAGGCGAGCCTGATGCTTCACGAGTGGCTCGAGGCACTCGACAACCAGGCCGCGGGCGCATCGCTCAAGCAGCCCTGAGTCGTTTGTTTTCATGAGTGCCAGATGGGGCTTTGATCGGTAGATCAGGGCCGCCGGCCTTGAAAGCGCCTGTCAAAAGCGCGTGCTATTCTCGGACGCTTCTCACCACCGTCCGCATTCTCTCCCCATGAGCAAGCTTTTCACTCCGCTCGCGCTGCGTGGCGTGACGCTCGCCAATCGCATTGTCGTTTCGCCGATGTGCCAGTATTCGGCCGAGCGCGGCGAAGCCAACGACTGGCACATGATTCACCTCGGTCATCTCGCGCTGTCGGGCGCGGCGATGCTGTGCATCGAGGCCACGGCCGTCGAGCCGGACGGCCGCATCACGCCCGGCGATCTGGGCCTGTGGGACGACGCCACCGAAGCCGCACTCGAACCGGTGATCGCCGCGATTCGCCGTCACTCGCCGATCCGCATCGCCATGCAGATCTCGCACGCGGGCCGCAAGGCGTCGAGCCATGTGCCCTGGGAAGGCGGCCAGCTGATCAGCGTTGCCGATGGCGGATGGCTGCCGCATGCGCCCTCGGCGCTGCCGCACAAGGAGGATGAAACGCCGCCGCTCGCGCTCGACACCGCTGGCCTGAATCGTGTGCGCAATGCGTTCGCGGCGACGGCGCGGCGCGCGGCCCGCCTCGGTATCGACGCGCTCGAAATTCACTGCGCGCACGGCTACCTGCTGCATCAGTTCCTCTCGCCGATTGCCAACCAGCGCACCGACGAATACGGCGGCTCGCTCGAAAACCGCATGCGTTTTCCGCTGGAGATTTACGACATCGTGCGCGCGCAGTTTCCCGACGACCGACCTGTTGGCGTGCGTGTATCGGCGAGCGACTGGGTGGAAGGCGGCTGGACGCCCGAGGACACCGTAGTCTTCGCGCAGGCGCTCAAGGCGCGCGGCGCGGACTGGATCGACGTCTCGTCCGGCGGCGTGTCGCCGTTGCAGAAGATTCCGCTTGAGCCCGGCTATCAGGTGCCGTTCGCGCGCAAGGTGAAGCAGGAAACCGGCATGACCACGATTGCCGTGGGTCTCATCACCGACGCGTTGCAGGCCAACCAGATTATCGAAGACGGCGAAGCCGACATGATCGCGATGGCGCGCGCGATGCTCTACGATCCGCGTTGGCCGTGGCATGCCGCCGCGCAACTCGGCGCGACCGTGAGCGCGCCGCCGCAATACTGGCGCTCGCAACCGCGTGAGCTGAAAAAACTGTTCGGCGATACGACGCTCGGGCAACGTTGAGCGCGCGAAGTGCGTGCGGCGCGTGTGCAGAGCGCATACGCGATGCGCGCCCGGTGTTTCGTGGTGTTGACTGGTGTTGTGCATTGCACGCCGCAGGTTGAACGAAAGACACGCGAGCGTGTACGATGCCGGTTGTGGCGCGCCTCGCATGTCTCATGCAATGCATGCACGCTCACGAATGCGGCGCCGACAAGGCGCCGCGTTTGCGTGAAGCGCGGCTTTTTCTGCATGGCGCGGCACGCGCAACAGATCGCGGCATGCGTGGGCCGTGAGTGGGAACGTCTCCCCAGTCCCAGTACTTCACAAGGATTCCATCAATGAGTGTACGCAGGATCGTCGTGCGCCAATCGGGCGTACACGGCAAGGGCGTATTTGCGGCCGATGCGATCGAGGCCGGCGAACGGCTGATCGAATACAAGGGCGAGCGCATCTCGTGGAAGGAAGCGTTGCGGCGTCATCCGCACAATCCCGACGAACCGAATCACACCTTCTACTTCGCGCTCGACGACGGCGACGTGATCGACGGCAAGATCAAGGGCAATAGCGCGCGCTGGATCAACCACTCGTGCGCGCCGAACTGCGAAGCCGAAGAGATCGAAGGGCACGTCTACATTCACGCGCTGCGCGACATCGCAGAAGGCGAGGAGCTGTTCTACGACTACGGCCTCGTGATCGACGCGAAGCAGACCAAGAAGCTCAAGCGCGAATACGAATGCCGCTGCGGCGCGCGCAAGTGCCGCGGCACGATGCTCGCTCCGCCCGAGAAGAGCGAAGGCAAGGAAAAGCCCGCAAAGTCGAAGGGCAAGAAGAAAAAATGATGCGCTGACGCTTGCGCGCCGGGGCGTTGAAAAGCACATGGGCCGCAATGCAGATTGCGGCCCATGTTTTTTGTCGATCAACTTTGTGCGGCTGCGATCAGAGATCGATCGGCGCCTGATGCGAAGGTTTTTTCGATGTGGTCGGAGCCACCTGGGCTGCTTCGCGATCGTCGGCGTTGACGCTGTCTGCAGAGATGCTCTTGCGCATCATCCGGTCGCCCGAGTGCCGCACATTGAGCGGTACGCGCACGATGAAACGCGCGCCGCCTTCGGGCGCGTCTTCGTAATGCACGCTGCCGCGATGCAGCGTCATGATGTCGTGGACGATAGCGAGACCCAGGCCCGCGCCGCTATCGACGCCGCTTTCGCTCTGGCCGTCGCCGCGGAAGAAGCGCTTGAAGAGGTCCGCCTGCTGGCCGTGCGGCACACCGCGGCCATTGTCCTCGACGATGATCTCCGCCATCGGCACGCCTTCGGCGATGGTTTGCGAAACCGTCACTGTGATGCGTCCACCATCGGCGCGCGCGGGCGGCAGGTATTTGAGCGCATTGTCGAGCAGGTTCGCGATCACCTCGTGCAACAGCACGGGATTGCCGCGCACCATCAGCGGCGTGTCGTTCTCGGGATCGTCCAGGCGCTGGAAGCCCAGATCGACGTGCCATGCGAGCGCGCGCGGCACCCATTCCGCGCCGGTCTCGAAGGCCAGTGCGGACATGTCGATATCGACGAAGCGCGCGGCCTGTTCGCCAGGCTCCGCGCGCGCGAGCGACAGCAACTGGTTCGACAGACGCACGGCGCGGTCGGCGGCGGCGCGCAGTTCGCGCACGGCGTCGCTGACCTTCTGCGGCTCGCGCGCGTTGACGGCCTGTTCGGCGTGCAGCTTCACGGCAGTGAGCGGCGTGCGCAACTGATGCGCGGCGTCGGCGATGAATTTGCGCTGGCCTTCGAGAGCGGTCTTCAGACGCCCGAGCAGGGCGTTGAGCGCGCCCGTGAGCGGGCGGATCTCGACGGGCACATAGGTTTCGTCGACCGGCTCCAGCGAGGTGTGAGTCTGCCGGTTGAGCGAATCGGCGAGATCGGTCAGCGGATTGAGCTGCTGGTTCACCACGCGCCACACGATCACCCAGCCCGCGAGCAGCAACAGCAGCAGCGGCATCATGATCGCCACGAGGAATTCGGCGGCGATGCGAAAGCGATGATGCACGGGCTGGCCGACTTCGACGACGATCGGATTGCCGTGCGGCTGCGGCACGCGCACCTGCGCGACGCGCACGCTCACGCCCTGATAAACGGTCTCGAACACATACGCGTAATGCATGCGGCGCACGTTGGTGCCTTGCAGCGGGAGATCGTGGTCGCCGGCGATTTCGGTCTCGCCGTTGCTGATGCGGTAGACGAGATGCTCGACGGGGTCGGAGAACATCGCCTGGGCGAGCGGCGGTACGGTGACGGGCGCATCGGGACCGGCGATCTGGATCTGTTTCGAGATCGCGGTGGCGAGGTCGGCGAGCGATCGATCGACCACGTGCTGCGTGTACTGCCACGCGAGCCAATAGGCGATCAGGCCGCTCATCAGCGCGAGCAGCGATAGTGGAGCGGCGAGGCGGCGCAGCAGCGTACGGCGCAGGCTCGTTGCGGCCGGGAGGGACATGATCGGTTCAGGCTTAGGGTAGACGTGGGCGCGGGGCCGGGAGGCGGTCCACGCGGGCCTGAATCATTTTACGCGGGTGGACGCCCGTGCGGCACAGACGAAGGTGTCAGGGCGCGGGACAGCGTAGGGCAGAAGGGGAAACGCAGGGAGAGAAAGCCGGCGCCTCGCGGGGATGCGAGACGCCTTGAGGGACACGCCGAAGGCTTAAGCCGCCTGGCGGATTTCCTGCAGCAGGTAGCCGAAGCCACGCACCGTGACGATTTCGACACGGCAGTTTTCGAGCTTTTTGCGCACGCGGTGCACATAGACTTCGATTGCGGTGTCGCCGAGATCGCCGCCGAAATGCGTGAGGTGGTCCTGCAGTTGCGCCTTGCTCACGACGCGGCCATGACGCAGCAGCAGCATTTCGAGCACGGCAAATTCGCGCGGCGAAAGTTCGAGCGGCTTGTCGTCGTTGAAGATGCGGCGATCGACGCCCGACAGGCGCACACCGCCCAGCGAGACTTCAGGACGCGGCACGTCGCCATGCGGGCCGCTGCGGCGCATCACGGCGCGGATGCGCGCTTCGAGTTCGGCCGGTTCGAACGGCTTGAGCATGTAGTCGTCGGCGCCCGAATTGAGGCCTTGCACGCGGTCATTGAGCTCGTCGCGCGCGGTCAGCACGATCACGGGCGTATGACGGTTGCTTTGACGGAAGCGCGAGAGCAGCGTCATGCCGTCGATGCCCGGCAGGCCGAGGTCGAGGATCACGAGCTCGTGACGGTTCTGCGTGAGAGCCTGTTCGGCGAAGATGCCGTCGTGGACCATGTCGACCGTGAAGCCGGCTTGTTCGAGGCTGGACTGGATGCCGCGTGCGATGGGGCGGTCGTCTTCGATCAGAAGGAGTCGCATGGAATTCGCTCAAGTACAATGGGTTTAGCGTTCAGGCACGCAGTTCGCGGGCGCCGCGATTGAAACGGCGACGCTAGCTGAGTGGCGCCGCGTGCAACAGTTGCACGATCACGACCAACATGTCCGATATTTCGATCACCGAACTCGAAGCCGCGATCAACTTCTGGCGCGACCGCTCGCCTTCGAGCGGCGACGAACTCGCGTTGTGCCAGGAGGCAAGTGCGCTCTCCAGGCCATATGCGCTGCTGATTGTACAGCGTCAGAACGTCTTCTCACCGGATCGTTTGGACCCTCAGGCACGCATTGCCTGGGAGTCTTACGTGTCCCTCAAGAAAGGCCTTCAAAGCTGAAGGTTTCGACGTCCGATACCCTGCATTATGCTTTCATTGCAGCGCATTTGCTCGTTGTTGCGCGGTGCGCGCCGTGCGTTACCTTTGCCTAACGCGCGACGCACGCAATGCGCTTACTCGCGTTTTCCCGATATCGATCCAGGCGCTTCGTTGCGAAGCCGCTGATCAGGTCGCCAGCGGCCCCGGCGCGATCGAGTCGATGAAGCTCGCAAGCTCCACGTCACGCTTGGTGAGGCCGTCGGCTTCATGCGTCGAGAGGGTGATTTCCACGCGGTTATAGACGTTGAACCATTCGGGATGGTGATTCATTTCCTGCGCCTTGATCGCTACGCGCGTCATGAAGCCGAAGGCTTCGTTGAAATCGGCGAAACGGAAATGACGCTGGATGGCGTCGCGGCCCGCGACGGATTGCCAGCCATGCAGGCCGGCGAGTTGCGAGGCGCGCTCTTCGGAGGTGAGGCGGTTGATCATGATGGCACCTGTATGCGTTATGCGTTTCGGGCCCGGCAACGCGCCGGGCCGATAATCGATTCTTCCACGGATGGCCTGGGCGTGCGAGCGCACGCCGGGCGAACTGCGGCAATGGGCGCACTCAGGCCGCCCGCGGTTTTGCGTTGCCGCAAGCGCGGCGTTCTTCAGACGTCGCCGTCGGTGAGCCAGCCTTCGCGTGTGCCGCGCGTGTACACCGTGTCGCTCGCCAGCACGTCGCCAGCGGCGTGCGGTTCTACCGCGATCAGCGGCGCGGGGTCGGCCAGACGTGCCGCAATGCCCGCGCCCAGCGCGTCGAACAGCTGCGCGAACGAGTCGATCACGAAGTAGGTCTTCTGGAACGTGTCGATGCGATAGCGCGTGCGCAGCACGCGATCGAGGTCGAAGGCGAGCCGGTTGGGCGCCGCGCTTTCTACGCTGTAGAGCGATTCGCCCTTGCTCGACACGATGCCTGCGCCGTAGATTTTCACGCCGTCTTTGGCGTCTGCATCGCGCATCAGGCCGAATTCCACCGTGTACCAGTAGAGCCGCGCGAGCAGTGGCAGCGCGCGGTCCTCCACGGCGAGCGCGGCGCGGCCGTAGGCGTGGATCGCATCGGCGAAAACCGGGTCCGTGAGCAGCGGCACGTGGCCAAACAGATCGTGAAAGCAGTCCGGTTCCTGCAGGTAATCGAGCTGGTCCGGGCGGCGCATCCACCAGGTGACCGGAAAGCGGCGATTGGCCAGGTGCTCGAAGAAGATGCGATCGGGCACGAGGCCCGGCACGGCCACAATACGCCAGCCGGTGGCGGCCATCAGGCGCTCGCTCACGGCCTCGAAGTCGGGCACGTGCGCGACGTTCAGGCCGATGCGCTGCGCCCCCTCAATGAAGGCTTCGCAGGCGCGGCCGTCGAGCAGCGCCATCTGCCGCCGGTAGAGCTGATCCCAGACTGCGTGATCGACCGCGCCGTAGCGCTCGCGCGGCTGGCCGATGGTGAAATCCGCGCGGGTTTCCAGGCCCGCGTCGAATTGTTCCTGCAGTTTGGCGGTGGCGGCGATGGCCATGTTCTTGCGCTCCACTAAAGCATTTGCTGAAAAGCAAGTTTAGAGCGGAGTGCGTGCGGGAGGTGCGCGTTTCAGATGATGTATCGGCATTGCATGCGATAATCGTGCATTAATCAGCTATTCAATGCAGGATATTTTCATGCTCGAACTCGATCACTTCGATCTGGCGCTGCTCGACGTACTGCAGCGCTTTGGCCGCGCCACCCATCAGCAGCTTGGCGAACAGGTGCCGCTCTCGCCCTCGCAGATCGGCAGGCGTTTGCAGCGGCTGGAAGCCTCGGGCGTGATCGACGGTTATCGCGTGGTGTTGCGGCCCGAGAAGCTGGGTCTGGGCGTGACGGCGTTCACGAGCCTGAAGTTGAAGCATCACGGCGATTCGATCATCGAGCAGTTCCAGCAGCAGATCGACGTGCTGCCGGAAGTGCTCGAATGCCATGCGGTGGTGGGGGACGCCGATTATCTGCTGCGCATCGTGGCGCCGGATCTGAACGCACTGTCGTCGTTCGTGATGAAGAAGCTGATGCGCGTGCCCGGCGTGGACAGCGTGCGCTCGAATATCGTGCTCACGACCTTCAAACGCAACGGCCCGCTGCCGCTGGGGCATCTGGAGCCGGGCGCGGCGCCGCTTTGAGGCGTGCCGCGCTTGAGTAAGGCCTAAGCGATTTACGCGGCCTGAGCCGGCGCATTGAGCAGATCGACGTACGCCACGGCCACGAGATCGCTCTCGTCCACGCCCAGCTTCTTGAACACGGCGGCCGCTTCCGCTTCGCCGCCTTGCTCGTCGTCGTCCGGGGCGAGCACCACTTCCAGTTCGACGAAGTCGCCCAGGCCGTCTACGCGGTCCAGATGGATGCGCGTGCGGCCCGCCAGGTACACGTGACGTTCCTTCGTGACGATGCCGCGCGTGGTGAGGGCGGTGGCCAGCAGCGAGTGCATCGCTTCGGCGTTGGTCACGGGGCTGCGCGTGTAGTACGAGGCCTTGGGGCCGTCGCGGTCGTCGCGCTGGTAGAAAATCAGTTCGGGCGGCGTGCCGTCGTCGAATTGACGCAGTTTCAGGCGGCCGCGCGGCACGTCGTAGAAGAAGTCCTGCTGGCGAAAGATCAGCGGCGCATCGGATGCGAGCTGGGCGGCGCGCTCGCGCAGGGCGTCGAAGTGACGGGCGCGGGCTTTGATTTCGATGTTGCGGGCCATGCAAGCTCCTGTTGGTACGAGGGAACAACCGGCGAGGCTCGAAACGCGCCGCAGCGAACTCCCGCAGGGAGCATCGAAAAACGCGGCGCGAATTCCGAATCTAGCAAAACTTGCGTGACCGCGCTGTTACATCGATGACGGTTCTTTATGTTTTCAATGTCTGACAGATAGGGTCAGACGTCAGCGCGCCGCACCGCAGGTTCATGAGCGCGGCTCATATCGCCCACTGCGTCTCGATCGACTTGAGCGCCGCCGCGATTGTCGGCTCGTCGCGCCGTGCCGCGAGCACGATGAAGGTGAGTTCGGTCGGCACCGTCACGCCTTCGACGATGGTGAGCGCGTGCGCGTGCGCCTCCGCAATCGCCGTTGCGTCGCGCGCGAGCGTGAGCCCCACGCCCGATTTCACGAGGTCGAGCATCGAGGGCTCCTGATCCACTTCCGCGACCTTGTTCGGCTTGACCCCCGCCGCCTCGAACAGCCCCGACAGCAGCCGGTTATGCGCCGACGCCGGCGGCGTCCAGATCCACGGCAACGCCGCGAGCGCGCGCCAGTCGCGCGCGCCTTTCACGCGATCTTTCCAGCCCGCAGGCGCGAGCACGCGGTACTGGAAGCGCGTGAGCGTGATCGTGTGAAAGGTATCGGGATCGGGGCCTGGCTGGCCGATGTAGTAGCCCACGTCCAGCTCGCCCGCGCGTATCTGGTCGAGCACCCAGCCCGACATGCCGTGACGCAGCGCCGTTTCGATCTGCGGCCAGGTTTCAACAAGCTGGCGCAGAAAACCGCCCAGACGCAGAAACGCCGGATCGAGAATGGTGCCAATGCGCAGCTTGCCGCGTACCTCGTGCCGCAGAGCAGCAGCGGCGCGCTGCACGTCGGCGGCGGCCGCGATCGCACGCTCGGCATGCGGCAGCAGCGCCTGGCCGTCGCGCGTGAGCGTGAGGCCGTGCGAGGCGCGCGTGAAAAGCGTGACGCCCAGCGTCTCCTGCAGATGCTTGATCTGCAGGCTCACGGCGGGCTGCGTGAGATGCAGATGGGTGGCCGCGCGCGTGAGATTGCCCTCGCGCGCGACCGTCACGAACGCCCGCAACAAGGTCAGGTCCATGCGCTGATATTAACGCGCCTTATATCGCATTTGAGGATTAATCATTGGATTGGCGCGGCGCCGTGAGATTACGCTAAGGGCCGATCCGCACACCGCGTGCGGGCTCCGACGATAAACCTCCATCGAAGAGGGAAACATGAGCGAGACACATCGTAGCGAGGCGCCTGCGCGCGACCTCACGCATTTCGTCAACGGCCAGGCGCTCGCCGCCACCAGCGGCCGTTATGCCGACGTCTTCAATCCCGCCACCGGCGCCGTGAGCGCGCGCGTGCCGCTCGCGAGCGTGGCCGAAGTCGATGCGGCCGTCGCCGCAGCGCTTGCCGCCTTTCCCGCCTGGAGCGAGACGCCGCCCATCAAGCGAGCCCGCATCCTCTTCAAGTTCAAGGAACTGCTCGACCGCCATCACGACGAACTGGCCGCGCTCGTCACGCGCGAACACGGCAAGGTGTTCTCCGACGCCAAAGGCGAGGTGATGCGCGGCATCGAAATCGTCGAATTCGCGTGCGGCATTCCCAATCTGCTCAAGACCGATTTCACCGATCAGATCGGCGGCGGCATCGACAACTGGAATCTGCGCCAGCCGCTGGGCGTGGTGGCGGGCGTGACGCCGTTCAATTTCCCGATGATGGTGCCGTGCTGGATGTTTCCGGTGGCGCTGGCGTGCGGCAATACCTTCGTGCTGAAGCCTTCGGAGCGCGATCCGTCGGCGTCACTGCGGCTTGCGGAACTGCTCAAGGAAGCCGGTCTGCCCGATGGCGTGTTCAACGTCGTGCACGGCGACAAAGTGGCGGTGGACGCGCTGATCGCGCATCCGGATATCGCCGCGCTCTCGTTTGTCGGCTCCACGCCGATTGCCGAATACATCTACACGGAAGGCACAAAACACGGCAAGCGCGTGCAGGCGCTGGGCGGCGCGAAGAATCATCTGGTCGTGATGCCCGACGCGGATCTCGATCAGGCCGTCGATGCGTTGATCGGCGCGGCGTACGGATCGGCGGGCGAACGCTGCATGGCGATCTCGGTGGCGGTGGCCGTGGGTCATATCGCGGATGAGCTGATCGAGCGCCTCACGCCGCGCGTGAAGGCGCTCAATATCGGCGACGGCATGAACGAGGCTTCGGAGATGGGGCCGCTCGTGACGGCGGCGCATCGCGCCAAGGTGCAGGGCTATATCGATGCGGGCGTCGGTGCGGGCGCGAAACTCGTGGTGGATGGGCGCGGCCATACGGTCGCGGGGCGCGAGAACGGGTTCTTCCTCGGCGGCACGCTGTTCGACGAGGTGAAAACCGATATGTCGATCTATCGCGAGGAGATCTTCGGGCCGGTCCTTTCGGTGGTGCGCGTGCCGGATTTCGCGAGCGCGGTCGAGTTGATCAACGCGCATGAGTTTGCCAACGGCGTGTCGTGTTTCACCTCCGATGGCGGTGTGGCGCGCGCGTTCTCGCGGCAGATCAAGGTAGGCATGGTCGGCATCAACGTGCCGATTCCCGTGCCGATGGCGTGGCATTCGTTCGGCGGCTGGAAGCGCTCGCTGTTTGGCGATCATCACGCGTATGGCGAAGAGGGCGTGCGCTTCTACACGCGCTACAAGAGCATCATGCAGCGCTGGCCGGACAGCATCGCCAAGGGCGCCGAATTCACCATGCCGGTGGCGAAGTAAGCGAGGCGCGCCACCATGTCAGCAACTCATGATTCCGCAAGCGGGCGCCGCGCCGAAGGTGAATTCGATTATGTGATCGTTGGCGCGGGCACGGCGGGCTGCGTGCTCGCCAATCGCCTCACGCAGGACCCGGATGTGACCGTCCTGCTCATCGAGGCGGGTGGCAAGGACGACTATCACTGGATTCATATTCCGGTTGGCTATCTCCACTGCATCGGCAATCCGCGCACGGATTGGCTCTATAAAACCGCCGCCGAAAAAGGCCTCAACGGACGCTCGCTCGCGTATCCGCGCGGGCGCGTGCTGGGCGGATCGTCGTCGATCAACGGCATGATCTATATGCGCGGCCAGCGCGAGGATTACGACAAGTGGGCGCGCGTGACGGGCGATTCGGGCTGGGCGTGGGAATCGGTGCTGCCGGTGTTCAAGCGCAGCGAGGACCATCACGGCGGCGCGAACGAGTTTCACGGCGCGGGCGGCGAATGGCGCGTCGAAAAACAGCGCCTCAAATGGACGATTCTCGAAACCTTTGCGCGGGCGGCGCAGGAGCAGGGCATTCCCGCGACCAGCGACTTCAATCGCGGCAATAACGAAGGCGTGGGCTACTTCGACGTGAACCAGAAGCGCGGTGTGCGCTGGAATGCGTCGAAGGCGTTTTTGCGCGCGGCGATGAAGCGGCCCAATCTCACCGTCGTCACGGGCGCGCTCACCGAGCGTGTGGTTTTCGAGGGCAAGCGCTGCGTGGGCGTTGATTATCGCGGCGACGTGCCTTATCGCGCGCGCGCTCGCTGCGAGGTGATTTTGAGCGCGGGCGCGGTGAATTCGCCGCAATTGCTGGAGCGCTCCGGCATCGGCGATGCGGCGCGGCTCGCGCAGATTGGCGTCGATGTCGTGCAGGATCTGCGCGGCGTGGGCGAGAACCTGCAGGACCATCTGCAACTGCGCATGGCGTTTCGCGTGAACGGCGTGCGCACGCTCAACACAGCGTCGGCGCACTGGTGGGGCAAGCTGATGATCGGCATGGAATACGCGCTGATGCAGAGCGGGCCGATGTCGATGGCGCCCTCGCAACTGGGTGCGTTCGCGAAGTCGGATACGAACGACCCGGGCCTCACGCGTCCCGATCTGCAGTATCACGTTCAGCCGCTGTCGCTCGATCGCTTTGGTGAGCCGCTGCATCGCTTCAATGCGTTCACGGCGTCGGTGTGCAATCTGCGGCCCACCTCGCGCGGCAGCATCCACGCGGTTTCCGCGCGCGCGGAGGACGCGCCTGTGATCGCGCCCAACTATCTCTCGACCGAACACGATCTGCGCGTGGCCGCCAACGCGCTGCGCCTGACGCGCCGCATTGCCGCTTCGGCGGCGCTGGCGCGCTATCAGCCGCACGAGATCCTGCCGGGCCTGGCGTTCCAGAGCGAAAGCGAATTGCGCGAGGCGGCGGGCAATATCGGCACGACGATTTTCCATCCGGTGGGCACCTGCCGCATGGGCCGCGCCGACGATGCAGACGCCGTTGTCGATGCGCGTTTGCGCGTGCGCGGCGTGGAGGGCTTGCGCGTGGTGGATGCGTCGGTGATGCCGTTGATCACCTCGGGCAACACCAATTCGCCGACGCTGATGATCGCCGAACGCGCCGCGCAGATGATGCGCGAGGATCGGCGTGCAAAGGCGGCTACGCCCGCGCACGCCGACGCAGTCGCTCCCGCTCATATAGGGTGAAGCGCGTGCTTAACTGCGCGCGGCGACATCGGCAACGGTGAGCGGCGCGCAGCAAAGCGAGTGTTTCGGACCACTATCCAGGACATGCGCCGCATCAGCGGCGCGTGCGCGTTTGCACGCCGGTGGTGCAGATGCAATGTCTTTAACATGCGTTCATTGTGCTGTTATCGCGCGATTATCGTCGCTTAAATCTCCTTGTCGAATTCCCTGCTTCCTGCCGCTCACCCGTAAGTGCAAATCCCAATGATTGCGCTGCATCAATGGCGAGACAATGGCGCGGAATGACAAAAGCGGGGGAGGCATGCGCCGGAACATGGCGTGTCATGCATCGTCGTGCGCAGGCCTGCACGAACCCATCGAAGCCAGTCGAAGCATCAGCCTTTACTTCGCGTGGAAGGGAACATGATTTTCGGCGACACGATTCTGGAGACGCGCGGCCTCACGAAGCAGTTCAAAGGCTTCACGGCCGTGAACGGCGTGAACCTGCGCGTGTGCCGCGGTTCGATCCACGCGCTCATTGGACCGAACGGCGCGGGCAAGACCACTTGCTTCAATCTCCTGACTAAATTCCTCGTGCCGAGCGCGGGGCGCATCGTCTTCAACGGCATCGACATCACGAATGAGCGGCCCGCGCAGATCGCGCGGCGCGGCATCATCCGCTCGTTCCAGATTTCCGCGGTGTTTCCGCATCTCACGGCCTTGCAGAACGTGCGTATCGGCCTGCAACGGCAACTGGGTACCGCGTATCACTTCTGGAAGAGCGAGCGCACGCTGGCCGAACTCAACGACCGCGCGATGGATCTGCTCACACAGGTGGGCCTGACCGATTTCGCCGATGTGCCCACCGTCGAGCTGGCCTACGGACGCAAGCGCGCGCTCGAAATCGCCACCACGCTTGCGATGGAGCCGGAGCTGATGCTGCTCGACGAGCCGACCCAGGGCATGGGCCACGAGGATGTGGATCGCGTCACGGCGCTCATCAAGAAGGTGTCGACGGGACGCACGATCCTGATGGTCGAGCACAACATGAACGTGATCGCGGGCATCTCCGACACCATCACGGTTCTGCAACGCGGCGAGGTGCTGGCCGAAGGCAGCTACGCCGAAGTCTCGAAGAATCCGCTTGTCGCCGAAGCCTACATGGGCAGCGCGGATGCGGCGCTCGCAGGGGCGCACGCATGAGCACGGTGACGGAGCAGCATGGCGAACAGGATGCCGCGGCGGGCGAGGGTGAAAGCGCGCTGGAGATCGCGGGCCTGCAGGCGTGGTACGGCGAATCGCACATTCTGCATGGCGTCGATCTGTCCGTGAAACGCGGCGAGGTGGTGACGCTGCTCGGCCGTAACGGCGCGGGCCGCACCACCACGCTGCGCGCGATCATGGGCCTCACGGGCCGCCGCACTGGATCGATCCGCATCGGTGCGCGCGAAACGATCCAGATGCCGACGTATCGCATCGCGCATTGCGGCGTGGGCTATTGCCCCGAAGAACGCGGCATTTTTTCGAGCCTGTCGTGCGAAGAAAATCTGCTTTTGCCTCCTGCCATCGGTGCAAAAAGCGGCGCGAAGGGCGCGCAAGGCATGTCGCTCGACGAGATCTATTCGATGTTCCCCAATCTCGCGGAGCGGCGTCACAGCCAGGGCACACGCCTTTCGGGCGGCGAGCAGCAAATGCTGGCTGTTGCGCGCATCCTGCGCACGGGCGCGAATCTGCTGCTGCTCGACGAGATTTCCGAGGGCCTCGCGCCCGTCATCGTGCAGACGCTTGCGCGCATGATCGTCACGCTGAAGTCGCGCGGCTACACCATCGTGATGGTCGAGCAGAACTTCCGCTTCGCCGCGCCGCTGGCCGACCGTTTTTATGTGATGGAGCACGGCCGCATCGTCGAGCGTTTCGGCATCGCCGAACTCGAAGGGAAGATGCCGGTGCTGCACGATCTGCTTGGGGTCTAGTTTCTGTTTCCGTATGGCGCGCGGGCGTTGTATTCCCTGCGCCGGATTGTTTTGCCTCGCCTGAATAACAACGCTGCATAACAACGTAACCAGTGAAGGAGACAGCAATGAAGAAAACCACGTTCGCGCGGCTCGCGGCCTATGTTGCCGCCACGGCGGCGGCTACGGCGCTTTGCGCGGGGAATGCGCAGGCCGCGAACGACGCGGTGAAGATCGGCTTCATCACGGATATGTCTGGGCTTTACGCGGACGATGACGGCCAGGGCGGCCTCACGGCGATCAAGATGGCGATCGCGGACTTCGGCGGCAAGGTGCTCGGCAAGCCGATCGAGATCATGTACGCCGATCACCAGAACAAGGCCGATATCGCTGCCTCGAAGGCGCGTGAATGGATGGACCGCGACGGTCTGGACATGCTGCTCGGCGGCACGAATTCGGCGACGGCGCTGGCGATGAATCAGGTCGCGCAGGAGAAGAAGCGCGTCTACTTCAACACGGGCGCGGGCACCGATGCGCTCACCAACGAACAGTGCACGCCCTATACGGTGCACTACGGCTACGACACGGTGGCGCTTGCCAAGGGCACGGGTCTGGCCGTGCTCAAGCAGGGCGGCAAGACGTGGTTCTTCCTGACCGCCGACTACGCGTTCGGCAAGTCGCTCGAAAAGAACACGGCGGACGTGGTGAAGGCCAATGGCGGCCAGGTGCTGGGCGAAGTGCGGCATCCGCTTTCGGCGTCGGACTTCTCGTCGTTCCTGCTGCAGGCGCAGGCCTCGAAGGCGCAGATCCTGGGCCTCGCGAACGCGGGCGGCGACACCGTCAACGCAATCAAGGCAGCCAAGGAATTCGGCATCAACAAGACCATGAAGACCGCGGCGCTGCTGATGTTCCTGCCGGACGTGAACAGCCTTGGGCTTGAAACGACGCAGGGCCTCGTGCTCACGACCGGCTGGTACTGGGATCAGAACGACGCGACGCGCAAGTGGGCGCAGCGCTATTACGACCAGACGAAGAAGATGCCGTCCGAACTCCAGGCGGCGGATTATTCGGCGGTGACCAACTACCTGAAGGCGGTCCAGACGGCCGGCACGACCGACGCCGACAAGGTGATGGCGCAGCTCAAGAAGACGAAGATCGACGACTTCTACACGAAGGGCGGCTACATCCGCCAGGACGGCGTGCTGATCCACGACATGTATCTGGTCGAGGTGAAGAAGCCGTCGGAATCGAAGCGTCAGTGGGACTACTACAAGGTGCTGCAGACGATCCCCGGGGAGCAGGCCTACACGGCGAAGGCGGATTCGAAATGCGCGCTGTGGAAGTAATCGCAACGCTGGTCTGATGAGAACGCGCGCGGCGCCGTGAGCGCGCCGCGTCGCGTCCATAAGCGCTTGAGCGTTGTTTCCGCTAATCGTGCCGTTATAGGCGGCTTTCATGATGATTTTTGGCATTCCGCTGCCGGCCTTGCTCAGCCAGCTATTGCTCGGGCTCGTGAACGGTTCGTTCTACGCGATCCTGAGCCTGGGGCTCGCGGTGATCTTCGGCATGCTCAACGTGATCAATTTCGCGCATGGCGCGTTGTTCATGCTGGGCGCGATGCTCACGTGGATGGGGCTCGCGTATTTCAACCTGCCGTACTGGGCGATGATCGTCATCGCGCCGGTGGTGGTGGGACTCTTTGGCATATTGATCGAGCGTTCGATGCTGCGCTGGCTGTATCGGCTCGACCATTTGTATGGACTCCTGCTGACTTTCGGTCTGACGCTGGTGGTGGAAGGGGTATTCCGCTCGATCTATGGCGCCTCCGGGCAGCCCTATGACGTGCCCGATGCGCTTGCGGGCGCAACTAACCTGGGCTTCATGTATCTGCCCAACTACCGCGCGTGGGTGGTGGTGGCGTCGTTGGCCGTGTGCTTCGCGACGTGGTTCGTGATCGAGAAGACGCGGCTGGGCGCGTATCTGCGCGCCGGCACCGAAAACCCCAAGCTCGTCGAGGCATTCGGCATCAACGTGCCGCTGATGGTCACGCTGACCTATGGCTTCGGCGTGGCGCTCGCTGCGTTTGCGGGCGTGCTGGCCGCGCCCGTCATCCAGGTTTCGCCGCTGATGGGGCAGCCGATGATCATCACGGTGTTCGCCGTGGTCGTGATCGGCGGCATGGGTTCGATCATGGGCTCGATTCTTACGGGCCTGCTGCTCGGCGTGATCGAGGGCTTCACGCGCGTGTTCTGGCCGGAGGCGTCTGCGACCGTGGTGTTCGTCATCATGGCGATCGTGCTGCTGATTCGCCCCGCTGGCCTCTTCGGCAAGGAACGGTGATGCAAAGAAAAGTGCTGTACGCGCTGCTGCTGGTCGCGCTGATCGTGGCGCCGTTCGCGGGCGGCTATCCGCTCTTCGTGATGAAGGTGCTGTGCTTTGCGCTGTTTGCGGCCGCGTTCAATCTGCTGATCGGTTACACGGGTTTGCTGTCGTTCGGGCACGCGATGTTCCTCGCGAGCGCGGGCTACACCACCGGCTACGCGATCCAGTCGCTCGGCTTTACGCCCGAGCTGGGCGTGCTGGCCGGCACCGTGGTGGCGACGTTGCTTGGCGTGATCGTCGGCATCTTCGCGATCCGGCGTCAGGGCATTTACTTCGCGATGGTCACGCTCGCGCTCGCGCAGATGGTCTACTTCGTGTTCCTGCAGGCGCCGTTTACGCACGGCGAGGACGGTTTGCAGGGCGTGCCGCGCGGCAAGCTGTTTGGACTTTTGTCGCTCGACTCCGATCTGTCGCTCTACTACGTCGTTCTGGTGGTGATGGTGCTGGCGTTCGCGCTAATCGTGCGCATCGTGCATTCACCGTTCGGCCAGGTGCTGGTGGCGATCAAGGAGAATGAGCCGCGCGCGATTTCGCTGGGCTACGACACGGACCGCTTCAAGCTGCTTGCCTTCGTGCTGTCGGCTGGGCTTGCGGGGCTGGCTGGGTCGCTCAAGGTGCTGGTGCTGGGCTTCGAGACGCTTGGCGATGCCTACTGGACCATGTCCGGCCTCGTGATCCTGATGACGCTGGTGGGCGGCATGGGCACGCTGTTCGGGCCGCTGCTCGGCGCGGCGCTGATCGTCGCGCTGGAAGACCGGCTGGGCGATATTGGCAGCGCGCTGGCATCGGTCACGGGGGTGGAGTGGTTCCGCTCGCTGGGCGAGTCCGCAACCATCGTCACGGGGCTGATTTTCATTGCCTGCGTGCTGGCGTTCCGGCGCGGAATCGTCGGGGAGATCGTCGCGCGGGTGCGGCCGCTGCGGGCGTGATTTGAGCCTGATCGGCGCGTGCTGCGAGTTTTGATTCTGGCTTGCTTCACGTGGAAATTCACGTGAAAATGGCTGCCTTCGTGTGCGATGCAACGTGCAAAGCGCACGACCCCGGATACGTGTGCGGATTGCGACAATTCCGTGTCGGCGCGCCCCATTTCGGTGCCGCACTGCACCACTAGGGTAAATGCTAGTTGCCCGCCAGGGGTGCGAAAGTTAAAGTTTCACCTAGTTCTGATGCACCGAATTTGCAGGTGGAGAACGAGGAGACAACTGAGGCACAAAGTGCCCGGACAAGGAAGCGCAGTTGGATGAGAATCCAACTGCGCTTTTAATATTCTGCTTTGGCTTATATCGCTGAAGCGCGCCTCGTTCTCCATCCCCGCCTTCCCTTCGTTTTTCCCCCTCGTTGTTCCAGCTGGCGTTCGCCGCCAATCGGCATTCTCGCGTCATTTTCCCGTCGTTCGACCGGTTTATATTGCGTCGCAATGCGTGGCACAACCCACTGCGTCAGCCTCACGCCAAGCCGTATTTACCCGCCGTTGCATCCACGCTGTAAGGTGCCGGAAAGCGCTTGCCGCGCGAAACATCGCTCCGTTACACTCGCCATTCGCCGACCATGCGGTCAGCATTATCGACCTGCGCTTCTGGCGCATCGGCGCGCGAACCCTGCCTGATTCGAACCCGCAGACGTGGAAAACGCACATTCTGCGGCGCAATAAGAAAACGACGATCGAAGGAGTGGAGATGCAGTTGGTTTGGCGTTGGATGGGTGCGGCCTGTGCCGCGACGGGGATGCTTGCCGCTACGGCAGGCGTGGCGTTCGCGGACGTGAAGATCGGCGTGACGCTGTCTGCCACGGGACCGGCGGCGTCGCTGGGCATTCCGGAAAAGAATACGGTTGCGCTGCTGCCGAAGGAAATTGCGGGTCAGAAGGTCGATTACGTCGTTCTGGACGATGCCACGGATTCCACCCAGGCCGTGAAAAACGCGCGCAAGCTCACGAGCGAGGATCACGTCGATGCGCTGCTCGGCTCGACGGTCGTGCCGAATTCGCTGGCGATGATCGACGTCGCCGCAGAAACCTCCACGCCGATGATTTCGATGGCGGCCGCCGCCTCGATCGTCGAGCCGATGGACGCCAGGCGCGCGTGGGTTTTCAAGACGCCACAGAACGATCAGTTGATGGCGGGCGCGATCTCGCAGCACATGGCCGCGCATGGCGTGAAAACGGTGGCCTTCATTGGCTTCGCGGACGCCTACGGCGAGAGCTGGTACAAGGAGTTCAGCGCAGCGGCGGCGAAGCAGGGCATCAAGGTGGTGGCCAACGAACGTTTCGCGCGCAACGATGCCTCGGTCACCGGCCAGGTGCTCAAGATGATCTCGCAGCATCCGGACGCCGTGCTGATCGCGGGCGCCGGCACGCCCGCCGCGCTGCCGCAAAAGACGCTCAAGGAGCGCGGCTACGCCGGCAAGTATTATCAGACGCACGGCGTCGCCAACAACGATTTCCTGCGCGTGTGCGGCAAGGATTGCGACGGCACGTATCTGCCCGCCGGGCCGCTGCTTGTCGCCGATCAACTGCCGGACGCGAATCCCGTGAAGCAATCGGCGCTCGCCTACAAAGCCGCGTATGAGAAGGCGTATGGCGCGGGGTCCATCTCGACTTTCGGCGGTCATGCGTGGGACGCGGGGCTGTTGCTCCAGCATGCGATTCCCGTCGCTCTCAAGGCGGGACAGCCGGGCACCCCGGCGTTTCGCGAGGCGCTGCGCAAGGCGCTCGAAGCTACGCACGATGTGGCTGGCGCGCATGGCATCTTCAACATGAGCGCGACCGATCATGCGGGCCTCGATCAGCGGGCGCGCGTGATGGTGCAGATCGTCGGCGGCAAGTGGAAGCTGGCCGGCGATTGAGTTTCACGAGGAACGCACACGCATCTCACTCGACATACAAAGGCACGCTCCCTCGGACGTGCCTTTTTTGTTGCTGTCGCAACGATGTGGCGAGCGATCTGGGAGGCAGGGCAGGGCGGTAAGGCAGCACCAGGGCAGGCGGATCGCGCGGCGGCTTGTGCAGTGCCGCAGGCAGGGAAAACCATGCGTCACACGCGCGATCCCCCTTACTACACTCAAAGGCCGGCGCGGCGGCGAGCAGCTTGTTGCCTGCCGCAGCACATGCCGACACAACAAATCGACACGCAGACGAAGCGTTTGGAGACGCGCAATGAAAACAAAGTTGGCGATGAAGAAGTGGTCAGTGAACGCCGTCAATGCCGCACTCGCAACGGCATTGATGAGCATGGCGGGCGTGGCCGCGGCGCAGGTGAAGATCGGCGTGACGCTTTCGGCGACGGGGCCGGCGGCGTCGCTCGGCATTCCGGAGAAGAACACGATCGCGTTGCTGCCCAAGGAGATCGGCGGCAAGAGCGTGCAATACATCGTGCTCGACGATGCGTCGGACACCAGCAAGGCCGTGCAGAACACCCACAAGCTGATCGACGAGGATCACGTCGATGCGATCATCGGCTCGTCGGTGACGCCGAACTCGCTGGCGATGCTCGACGTCGTCGCGCAGGGCAAGACGCCGATGATCTCGCTGGCCGCGTCGGCGGCGATCGTGCAACCGGTGGACGACAAGCGCAAATGGGCGTTCAAGCCGCCGCAGAACGACAGCCTGATGGCCGATGCGATCGCCAGCTATATGGAGAAGCACGGCGTGAAGACCGTGGGCTTCATCGGTTTCACGGATGCCTATGGCGATAGCTGGCTGCGCGAGTTCACCGCGGCGGCGGCGAAGCATAACGTCAAGATCGTCGCGAGCGAGCGCTATAACCGCACGGATTCGTCGGTGACGGGGCAGGCGCTCAAGCTGATGGCGGCGAACCCGGATGCGGTGCTGATCGCTGGTTCGGGCACGCCATCCGCGCTGCCTGCGACCACGCTCAAGGATCGTGGCTACAAGGGCAAGATCTACCAGACGCACGGCGTGGCGAACAACGATTTCCTGCGTGTGTGCGGCAAGGACTGCGAGGGCGAACTGCTGCCTGCCGGCCCGATTCTCGTCGCCGATCAACTGCCCGATTCGAACCCGGTGAAGAAGTCGGCGCTGGCCTATAAGGCGGCCTACGAGAAGGCTTATGGCGCGGGTACGGTCGCGACCTTCGGCGGCCACGCCTGGGACGCTGGGCAGATGCTGCAGCGTGCGATTCCGGCCGCGCTCAAGACGGCGCAACCCGGCACCGAGGCGTTCCGCTTGGCGCTGCGCGACGCGCTTGAAAGCATCAAGGATCTGCCGGTCTCGCACGGCATCATGAATACCTCGCCGACCGATCATAACGGCCTGGACGACCGCGCGCGCGTGATCGTTGAAGTCGTCAACGGCAAGTGGAAGCTGCAGGGCGACTGAGCCGCGGCACTATTCCTCGTTGTTTGTCTCTGACGCGGCGCAGCCTGCCTTGGCTGCGCCGCGCGCTTTCCGGCTGTACCGCAACTTCCCGCATCGCTTCCAACGTCGTTCTGACGTTGCCGGTTTCACGTGTTTCAGGAAAGAGGGGTTATGGATTTATCGATCGCCGCGATCCTCGCGCAGGACGGCATCACCACTGGAGCGATCTACGCGCTGCTCGCGCTCGCCCTGGTGCTGGTGTTTTCCGTCACGCGCGTGATCTTTATTCCGCAGGGCGAATTCGTCTCGTACGGCGCTTTGACGCTCGCCGCGCTGCAATCGCAGAAGTTTCCCGCCACCTGCTGGCTGCTCGTCGCGCTGGGCATTGCGTGCTTTGTCGTCGAGACGGCCGGGCTCGTGCGTCATGCCGAACGGCGGCGTCACGCGGCCCGTACGCTCGTTACGCTCGCGGGCAAGTATCTGCTTTTTCCCATCGCGCTCTACGCGCTCACGCGCGGCGTGGCCGCCCAGCCGCTGCCGATGCTCGCTCAGATCGCGCTCACGCTCGCCATCGTCGTGCCGATGGGGCCGTTCATCTACCGGCTCGCCTATGAGCCGATCGCCGAGGCGACCACGCTGCTGCTGCTGATCGTGGCGGTGGCGGTGCACTTCGCGATGGTCGGCCTTGGCCTTGTGATGTTCGGCGCGGAAGGCTCGCGCACGACGGCGTTCTCGGACGCCAGCTTCAACATTGGCGCGCTGTCGATCTCGGGGCAGAGCCTCTGGGTCATCGGTACGGCCGTCGTGCTGATCGTCGCGCTGTACTTCTATTTCGACCGCACGATTTCCGGCAAGGCGCTGCGCGCGACTTCGGTGAACCGGCTGGGCGCGCGGCTTGTCGGCATCGGCACCACGCAGGCCGGGCGGCTGGCGTTCACGCTTGCGGCGGGGCTGGGCGCGCTGTGCGGCGTGCTGGTCGCGCCGCTCACGACCATCTACTACGACTCGGGTTTCCTGATCGGCTTGAAGGGCTTCGTGGGCGCGATTATCGGCGGGCTGGTGAGCTATCCGCTGGCCGCGGCGGGCTCCGTGCTCGTGGGCCTGCTGGAGTCGTACTCGTCGTTCTGGGCCAGTTCATACAAGGAAGTGATCGTCTTCACGCTGATCATCCCGGTGCTGCTGTGGCGCAGTCTCTCCACCCCGCACGCCGAAGAGGAAGAGGAGTGACGCGATGAAACGACTCGTCTTGCATAACCGCTTTTTCTGGCTGTTCCTCGTGGTGATGTTCGCGCTGCCGGTGTTGCCCGGCGTCGTGCGCGTGCCCGAGTACTGGATCACGCTGCTCAACTACATCGGGCTGTATTCGATCGTCGCCATCGGCCTCGTGCTGCTCACCGGTATCGGCGGGATGACGAGCTTCGGGCAGGCCGCCTTCGTCGGTCTGGGCGCCTACGCGACGGCGTATCTGACGACGCAATACGGCGTCTCGCCGTGGCTCGCGCTGATCGTCGGCGTGGTGATTACTGCGCTCGTCGCGCTCGTGCTGGGGCTTGTGACCATGCGGCTATCCGGTCACTTCCTGCCGCTCGGGACGATCGCGTGGGGGCTCGCGCTGTTCTTCCTGTTCGGCAATCTGGACATGCTCGGCAAGTACGACGGCATCAACGGCATCCCGGTGCTCAACGTGCTGGGCATCGAGCTGGAGTCGGGACGGCACATCTATTACCTGATCTGGGTGGTGGTGCTGGCGTCGGTGATCTCCGTGCAGAACCTGCTCAATAGTCGCACCGGCCGCGCGATCCGTGCGCTGCGTGGCGGCGGGCTGATGGCCGAGGCGATGGGCGTCAACACGGCCTGGATGCGCGTGGTGATCTTCGTCTATGCCGCGGTTCTGGCGGCGGTGTCGGGCTTCCTGTACGCGCATTTGCAGCGTGCCGTGAACCCGACGCCGTTCGGCCTGAATCACGGCATCGAGTATCTGTTCATGGCCGTCGTGGGCGGCGTGGCGCACGTCTGGGGCGCGGTGCTGGGCGCGGCGATTCTCACCGTGCTGCAGGACTGGCTGCAAACCTTGCTGCCCAAGCTGCTCGGCGAGAACGGCAACTTCGAGATCATCGTCTTCGGCATCTTGATGGTGCTCCTGCTCCAGTACGCGCGGCGCGGCGTCTGGCCGTTCGTGGCGCGCTTCTTCCCGCGTGGGCCGCAAGCGCATGTGCCCGAGCACGCCGAACCGTTGCCGCAGCGCAGCAAGCCGGCGACGGGTGAGTTGCTGCTGAACGTCGACAAGGCGCGCAAGCAGTTCGGCGGACTGGTCGCCGTGAACGATGTGAGCTTCGAGGTGAAGGCCGGGCAGATCATCGGCCTGATCGGGCCCAATGGCGCGGGCAAATCGACCACGTTCAATCTGGTTACTGGCGTGCTCCAGCCGACTAGCGGTGCGATCACGTTCCGCGGCGAGCGCATCGACAAGCTGACTTCACGTGAAATCGTCGCGCGCGGGATCGGCCGCACCTTCCAGCACGTCAAGCTGCTGCCGACGATGACAGTGCTGGAGAACGTGGCGATCGGCGCGCATCTGCGTGGCCATTCGGGCGTGCTGCGCAGCGTCGTCAAGCTCAACTCGGCGGAGGAGGGGCGGTTGATGGCCGAAGCGGCCCGGCAACTGCGGCGTGTTGGTCTTGAGAAATATATGTACGAAGAGGCGGGCAGTCTTGCGCTTGGCCAGCAGCGGATTCTGGAAATCGCCCGCGCGCTGTGTTGCGATCCGACCCTGCTGCTGCTCGACGAACCGGCTGCCGGCCTGCGGTATCAGGAGAAGCAGCAACTGGCTGACCTGCTGCGCAGGCTGAGAGAAGAGGGGATGAGCGTGCTGCTGGTCGAACACGATATGGATTTCGTGATGAATCTCACCGATCGTCTGGTCGTGATGGAGTTCGGCACGCGCATCGCCGAAGGACTGCCGCAAGAGGTGCAGCAGGATCCTGCGGTGCTGGAAGCTTATCTGGGCGGGGTGGAGTGATGGCGACACCTATCCTTGAAGTGGCCGGTCTTGCAGTTCGCTACGGCAAGATCGAGGCGCTCCATAAGGCATCGATCAAGGTCGGCGCCGGGCAGATCGTCTCCGTGATCGGCCCGAACGGCGCGGGCAAATCGACGCTGCTCAATGCGATCATGGGCGCGCTGCCCGTGACGGGACACGCGAGCGGCCGTATCGCTTATCTCGGTGATGAAATCGGCGCGTTGCCGATCGAGCGCCGGGTGGCGCGCGGGATGTGCCTCGTACCGGAGAAGCGCGAGTTGTTCGCGTCGATGACGGTCGAAGACAATCTCGTGCTTGGCGCGTACCGGCGCAAGCGGGCAGGGGAGCGCAACTTCCTCGACCAACTCGATCATGTGTTCGACCTGTTCCCCCGCCTGAAGGAAAGGCGTGCGCAGGCGGCGGGCACGCTCTCGGGCGGCGAGCGTCAGATGCTCGCAGTCGGACGGGCGCTGATGGGTAAGCCAGACCTGCTGATGCTGGACGAGCCCAGCCTTGGCTTGGCGCCACTGATCGTGAAGGAGATCTTCCACATCATTAGTGCGCTGCGGCAGACGGGCGTGGCAACGTTGCTGATCGAACAAAACGCACGCGCTGCACTGCAGATTTCCGACTACGGCTATGTGCTGGAAACGGGCGATCTCGCGCTGGAAGGTCCGGCGAGTGAATTGGCGCAGAACCCACGCGTGATCGAGACTTACCTCGGGCTGGCCAAAAAACCGGTTTAGTCACTTCATCCTCGTCAGGCTCTGCAGAAATCAGCGGCGTGTTTCACGTGAAACACGCCGCTTTTTTCTTTTGCGAAGCTAAACCTTAATCGGGCGTGAACGGTCGAAAACCTTAAACCGTTATAATCCGCCCATACCACTTTTTCTGAGAAGGCTCACGCGGTCCATTCGTCCGTGCGTGAGGTCCCCGCCATGCTTTTTCCCACAGAGTTTGACGTAATCGTCGTCGGCGGCGGTCACGCCGGCACCGAGGCCGCGCTTGCCGCAGCCCGCATGGGCGTGAAAACGCTCCTGCTCACGCACAACATCGAAACGCTCGGTCAGATGAGCTGCAATCCGTCGATTGGCGGTATTGGCAAAGGCCATCTGGTCAAAGAAGTCGATGCGCTCGGCGGCGCCATGGCCGCAGCGACGGACGAGGGCGGCATCCAGTTCCGTATCCTCAATTCGTCCAAGGGCCCCGCTGTTCGCGCGACGCGCGCTCAGGCCGACCGTATTCTTTATAAGGCCGCGATCCGTCGTCGCCTCGAAAATCAGCCGAATCTCTGGCTGTTCCAGCAGGCCGTCGAAGATCTGATGGTCGAGGGCGATCGGGTAGTTGGCGCGGTGACGCAGATTGGCCTGCGCTTCCGTGCGCGCGCCGTGGTGCTGACGGCGGGGACGTTCCTCGACGGGAAGATCCACGTGGGCCTGAACAACTACACCGGCGGTCGCGCAGGCGACCCGGCTGCGGTCACGCTTTCGGCGCGCCTGAAGGAACTGAAGCTGCCGCAAGGCCGCCTCAAGACCGGTACGCCGCCGCGTATCGACGGCCGTACGATCGACTTCTCGGTGCTCGAAGAGCAGCCGGGCGATCTCGATCCGGTGCCGGTTTTCTCGTTCCTTGGCCGTGCCGAGCAGCATCCGCAGCAGATCCCGTGCTGGGTCACGCACACCAACGAGCGCACGCACGACATCATCCGCGGCGGTCTGGATCGCTCGCCGATGTACACGGGCGTGATCGAAGGGGTAGGGCCGCGCTACTGCCCGTCGATCGAGGACAAGATTCATCGCTTCGCTTCGAAGGAATCGCACCAGATTTTCCTGGAACCGGAAGGCCTGACGACCAACGAGTTCTATCCGAACGGGATCTCAACGAGCCTGCCGTTCGACGTGCAACTGGAACTCGTGCACTCGATGCGCGGCCTGGAGCACGCGCACATCCTGCGCCCTGGCTACGCGATCGAATATGACTACTTCGATCCGCGCGGATTGAAGGCTTCGCTGGAAACCAAGGTGATCAGCGGTCTGTTTTTTGCGGGCCAGATCAACGGCACCACGGGCTACGAAGAGGCCGCTGCGCAAGGCCTGCTTGCAGGTATCAACGCGGGTCTGCAAGTGCAGGGCAAGGACGCATGGTGCCCGCGCCGCGACCAGGCTTACCTTGGCGTGCTGGTCGACGATCTCGTCACGCGTGGCGTTTCCGAGCCGTATCGTATGTTCACGAGCCGCGCCGAATACCGTCTGAGTCTGCGCGAAGACAACGCCGACATGCGTCTGACGGAAATTGGCCGCGAACTTGGCGTTGTGGACGATGAGCGCTGGGATGCGTTCAGCCGCAAACGCGACGCTGTTTCACGTGAAACCGAACGTCTGAAATCGACGTGGGTGAATCCGAAGACGCTGGGTGCGGAAGAGGCGACGGCATTGCTCGGTAAGCCGATCGATCGCGAGTACAACCTTGCCGATCTGCTGCGTCGTCCGGGTGTGAGCTACGACGGTGTTGTGGGCCTGCGCGAAGGCGCATGCTCGCCCGAAGCGCCGCTCGCCGACGACGCGGTCCTCCTTGAGCAAATCAAGGAGCAGATCGAAATCGGCATCAAATATCAGGGCTACATCGACCGTCAGGCCGACGAAATCGAACGCAACGGCGCGCATGAGAATACGCGTCTGCCGGAAGGCATCGACTATGCGGAAGTGCGCGGCCTCTCGTTCGAAGCGTGCCAGAAGCTCAGCCAGTTCCGTCCGGAAACGATCGGGCAGGCGTCGCGCATCTCGGGCATCACGCCCGCTGCGATCTCGCTGCTGATGGTGCACCTCAAGCGCGGCCTTGGCCGTCGTCGTCAGAACCCGGCCGACGCTGCTGCCGACAACAAGCCGGTGGCTCAATGACGGGGCGCGCACGACAACCTGGCGTCGCGGACCGCGACGGTCTCGCACGCATGCTGAAGGAAGGCGCCGACGCGCTTTCCCTCGACCTGAACGAGCGTCAACACGAACAACTGCTGGACTACGTCGCGCTGCTCGCGAAGTGGAACGCCGTCTACAACCTGACGGCGATCCGCGACCCGCGCCAGATGATGATCCAGCACATCCTCGATTCGCTTTCGATCCTGCCGCATCTGCCTTCACGTGAAAACGCGAACGTGCTCGACGTGGGTTCGGGCGGCGGCTTGCCCGGCATCGTGCTGGCGATTGCGCGCCCGGACTGGCAGGTGACGTTGAACGACATCGTGCACAAGAAGTCGGCGTTCCAGTCGCAGGCCAAAGCCGAACTGGGGCTGGCGAATCTGGCGGTGGTGACGGGGAGGGTGGAATCGCTGCGCCCCGGCGTCGAAGTACCGAAAAAATTCGACTTGATCGTCTCGCGGGCATTCGCGGAACTGTCCGATTTCGTTACACTGGCCCGTCACCTCGTTGCGGACGGCGGCGCGATCTGGGCCATGAAGGGCGTACGCCCCGACGGCGAAATCGAGCGCTTGCCTGAGGGCGCGCGCGCGGTGAATACGATCCGTCTCACGGTGCCGATGCTCGATGCCGAACGGCATCTGAGCGAAGTGCTGGTCGAACCGTTGCCGCAGGACTGATTGCGGTAAACAGAAACATCGCAGTAACAAGCAACTAGCAACATTGGCCGAAAGGCCGAATAGCGCGGCCGTTTTGACTGCGCTAACGTAAGCAAACTCTTCAGGCAGTAAAGGGACACACACAAGATGGCAAAAATCTTCTGCGTTGCGAACCAGAAGGGCGGCGTCGGCAAGACGACGACAACGGTCAATCTAGCCGCGAGCCTCGCATCGCAGGGACAGCGTGTCCTTCTCATCGATCTCGACCCGCAGGGCAATGCCACGATGGGCAGCGGCATCGACAAGGCCGCCTGCGAGTACACCGTGTATGAAGTGCTCGTCGATGGCGTTTCGGTGCCCGACGCGCGCACGAGCCCGGAGCATGTCGGCTACGACGTGCTGCCCGCCAACCGCGAACTTGCCGGCGCCGAAGTGGAACTGGTGTCGGTCGATCAGCGCGAACGGCGTTTGAAGAACGCGCTGGCCCAGGTGGACGACCAGTACGACTTCGTTTTGATCGATTGCCCGCCCGCGCTGTCGCTGCTCACGCTCAACGGACTGTGCGCGGCGCACGGCGTTGTGATCCCGATGCAGTGCGAGTACTTCGCGCTCGAAGGTCTGTCGGATCTCGTCAACACGATCAAGCAGGTGCACGCGAACATGAATCGCGACCTGAAGGTCATTGGCCTGTTGCGCGTGATGTTCGATCCGCGCATTACGCTGCAGCAGCAGGTGTCGGAGCAACTCAAGGAGCACTTTGGCGACAAGGTGTTCGATGCGGTGATTCCGCGCAACGTGCGTCTTGCGGAGGCACCCAGCTACGGCTTGCCGGGCGTGGTGTTCGATCGCGCATCGCGCGGTGCGCAGGCCTACGTGCAGTTCGGCGCGGAAATGATCGAGCGCGTGCGCGCGCTCTGACGCAGACTGGGGAAGCACGATGAACGCAGTAGCACGTAAGAAAGGATTGGGCCGGGGACTCGAGGCATTGCTCGGCGGCAGCGCGGATATCACCGAAGCGGTGAAGATCGAAGGCGCACCCAACACGCTCCCGCTCACGCAGATGCAGGCTGGCAAGTACCAGCCGCGCACGCGCATGGACGAAGGCGCACTTCAGGAACTCGCGGCGAGCATTCGCGCGCAGGGCCTGATGCAGCCGATCCTCGTGCGTCCGATCGGCGCCGATCGTTACGAGATCATTGCAGGCGAACGGCGTTTCCGCGCCGCGAATATCGCGGGTCTGACGGAAGTGCCGGTGCTCGTGAAGGATGTGCCCGATCAGGCCGCCGCCGCGATGGCGCTGATCGAGAACATCCAGCGCGAAGATCTGAATCCGCTGGAAGAGGCGCAGGGCATCCAGCGTCTGCTCGACGAATTCAATTTCACGCACGAACAGGCGGCGGAGTCGGTAGGACGTTCGCGCAGCGCGGTGTCGAACCTGCTGCGTTTGCTGAACCTGGCGACGCCGGTGCAAACGATGTTGCTCGCCGGCGATCTCGACATGGGTCATGCGCGCGCGTTGCTCGCCGTAGATGCCGCCACGCAGATCCAGCTTGCGCATCAGGTGGTCAATCGCCGGCTGTCGGTGCGTGAAACGGAAAAACTCGTTGCGGCCACAACCAAGGCGGTGCCCACGGTCAAGGCGAAGGCCGCGCAGGACGGCGGCCGCGATACGCGCCGCCTGGAAGAAGAGTTGTCCGACCTGCTGGCCGCCACGGTCAAGATCAAGGTTGGCCGTCGTGGTCGCGGGCAACTGACAGTCGATTTCGGCGACCTCGATTCGCTCGAGGGCATTCTGCTGCGCCTGCGCGGCGAAACCGAAGTCTGACGCGCCACGCGGGCCCGGTGCGAGAGTCTGATGCCGCGAAGCGCGGCTCCATGAACGCAACGCCGAACCTGCTGCAGCGGGTCGGTGCGTTCGTGCGCGGCGAACCAGTGCTGACGATTCTTGTTGTCGCGCTGGTCTTGCTGCAGATCCTCGCACCGCAGCCGCTTTCGAAACTGCCCGCGCTGGTCGACTGGCAAACGGTGATGACGCTCGCTGGTTTGCTGATTCTGACCAAGGCGTTGGAATATTCAGGATTCCTCACCTGGACAGCGCATCGCCTGGTTCATCGGATTCGCTCTGAGCGGGCGCTGGCATTTTTGCTGATCGCGCTCGCGGCGGCGCTTTCAACGGTGGTGACCAACGACGTCGCGCTTTTCGTTGTGGTGCCGCTGGTGCTTTCGCTGCACAAGCTCACGCCGCTGCCGCTCAAGCGGCTCATCATCATGATCGCGCTGGCCGTGAACGCGGGCTCGGTGCTCACGCCGCTTGGCAATCCGCAGAACCTGTTTCTCTGGCAAGTGAGTGGCGTGTCGTTTGGCCGTTTCGTCGCTGCGCTCGCGCCGCTTTGTGCCTTACTGATGGCGCTGCTGTTCGCGCTCGCCGCGTTTCTGTTCAAGCCGCAGCAACTCGACCTCACGAAAGACGCGGATGAGCATCCCGTCGATCGAGCATTGGCCGGTGTCGCTGTCGTGCTGTTCGTCGGCTTCGTCCTGCTTGCCGATGCGCATCGCGCGGGCATTGCGCTGGCCGGGGTAGGGGGGGGCTTTTTGCTGTGGCGCGCGCGCATCGTTTTGAAGATCGACTGGCTGCTTTTGTTGATCTTCGTGCTGATGTTCATCGTTTTGCGTAGCGCCGCGGCGCAGCCGTGGATCCATCACGCACTCGCCGGGCTCGCGCTGCAGACGCCACTGCGCGCTTATGCCGCAGGGGCCGTTTTGTCGCAAGCCATCAGTAATGTTCCCGCCGCGATTGTGCTGGCAGGCTTTACGCACGACTGGCGCGCGCTCGCATTCGGCGTGAGTGTGGGGGGCTTTGGCGTGGCCATCGGCTCGCTGGCGAACCTGATTGCCGTGCGATTGTCGGGCGAGCGTGGCGTATGGCTTTCATTTCACCTGATCTCCATGCCGTTCTGGTTAATCGCGGTATTGGGCGGCGGACTCTTGTTATATTTTTTCTGACGGAAATACGACAAGTCGGCGCGACACAAGCGCCGTTCCACGGTAAAATCGCGCCCCGTTTTGCCTGGCTCTCCTGAGTGCAGACCGCGTGTAGGACACTCCCTTACAGTTTCCGTTACCCCCGGAGTAATGGCGTGTTTCCCGCATGATGAAGTAGCATTTCACGGGTGTTATTGAGCGGGCTAAAGTCTTGAATTGGCTGCAACTATCGCTTACAATCGCCCGGATTTATTTGGTTGGCGATGCTGTAAGCACGTTGCAAGAAAGCGCGTGCAAGGCAAATATCCGGAATCAACGATGGTGGGTCAGAGGCCAGACGAAGCGCCGCAGGCGCATGGTGGGCCCGAAGGTCCGCAACGCACGAACGAAGCATCCCGCCGGGGGCAGGATGTGAGACCGGATGCAGCAGAAGCCGCTCTGCCAGTGGGTACTGACCACAACGCAGAGTGGGACGCCGACCAGCAAGATAACAACGACATCGTTCCGCTCACCCGGGCCGAAGCCGAGCAGATCTTCGGCGCACAGGTGAGCCGCCCCTCCCGCGTCACACCTTTTCGTGTCGTGGCGGCGCAAGTAGTTTTGTCCCTGGTTGCTACGCTGGTCTGGTGGCTGTTTTATAAGCCGCCGGGTTTGGCTGCGCCGAATGCGGTTGCACTATCGGCGTTCCTGGGCGGAGCGATCTGCTGGATCCCCGGTGCGTTGTTCGCAGCGCGCCTGAAGCAGTTGAGCCGTGCAGCCACCGTGTTCAACTGGGTGCTCGGCGAAGCATTCAAGATGGGGGCGACGATAGCGATGTTCGTCGCCATCGCGTTCTGGTACCGCGACGTGCAGTGGATTCCCTTGCTCGTGACGTACCTGATCGCACTAAAGACATACTGGATCGCGCTCGCGTTGCGCTGACCCACTGCCGACATCGCGCCGCCCGCTACGTAGCCAACGTAGAAGGCGTCGAGGCGATCGAAGCGGTGCACGGTTGGACTGCGCGTAGGCGACACATGCGGAGATAAGACTCACTCCGCAGCGGCGTGTTCCCGCAATACAGCATTGCGGGCGCGGCCGGAACCGAGTTTCGACAATTTGGGTGGCTTTTAACGATATGGCAGCTAGCGAAGGCACGCGCGCTCTGGATCCCTCAGAGTACATTGCGCACCACTTGCAGAACTTTTCCACCTCGCATCAGACGTCGATCGTCGATTTTCACGTCTGGAATCTCGACACGCTGTTCTGGTCGATTCTCTGCGGCCTCGTGACCATCTTCCTGCTGCGTCTCGCAGCGCGCAATGCGACGCCGGGCGTTCCGGGCCGCTTCCAGTGCGCCATCGAGATGCTGGTGGAAATGGTCGAAGACCAGTCGAAGTCCATCATCCATGGCAATCGCAAGTTCATCGCGCCGCTGGCCCTGACCGTGTTCGTCTGGGTTGCGCTGATGAACTGTCTCGACTTCATCCCCGTCGACCTGCCGGGCCGCGTGATCGGCTGGCTGGGTCTGTCCGAAGCACTGCCGCACCAGCGTATCGTTCCGACCGCCGACCTTAACGGCACGTTCGGCATCGCGCTCGGCGTGTTCGTGCTGATGATCTATTACAACCTCAAGATCAAGGGTCCTGGCGGCTTCGTGCACGAACTGCTGTCGGCGCCTTTCGGTTCGCATCCGCTGCTGTGGATCCCGAACCTTGCACTCAACATCATCGAGTTCGTCGCCAAGACGGTTTCGCTCGCCCTGCGGTTGTTCGGCAACATGTATGCAGGCGAACTGCTGTTCCTGCTGATCGCCCTGCTGGGCAGTCTCTGGACCTTCGGTGCGGACACGACGGTGCTTGGCTTCATCGGCCACGTGATTGCGGGCAGCGTGTGGGCGATCTTCCACATCCTGATCGTTCTGCTGCAGGCGTTCATTTTCATGATGCTGACGCTGGTGTACATCGGCCAGGCACACGACAGCCACTAAGCGGCGGTCGTACCCAGAATTGCAGTTTTAAGTTTCAAATCCCCAGTTCCAGAAAATCTCACAAAGGAGTGATCATGCAAGCTTTCATCGCCAACATCCAGGGTTTCACGGCCATCGGTATCGGCATCATCATCGGCCTGGGTGCAATCGGCGCCTGTATCGGTATCGGCCTGATGGGCGGCAAGTACATCGAAGCCTGCGCACGTCAGCCTGAACTGATGAACCCGCTGCAGACGAAGATGTTCCTGCTGGCTGGTCTGATCGATGCAGCGTTCCTGATCGGTGTTGGTGTTGCAATGCTGTTCGCGTTCGCGAATCCGCTGCTGTCGAAGCTCGCCGCGGTCGCGGGCTAAGTTCCCTGGAAGGTTGCGCCTGATCTATAACGGAATGGGCGCAGAGCGGAACGGGTGACGAGGCGCTGATCGAGTTTCACAACCGATGAGCGCCTTGCCGTTTCAATTCCCCGGAATAGCTGATTAAGGAAACACCGTGAATCTCAACGCAACCCTGTTTGCGCAAATGGTCGTGTTCCTGATCCTCGCGTGGTTCACGATGAAGTTCGTGTGGCCGCCGTTGATCAACGCCCTCGACGAGCGCTCGAAGAAGATCGCTGACGGCCTCGCGGCCGCTGAAAAGGGCAAGGCGGAACTCGAAGCGGCGCACAAGCGCGTGGGCGAAGAACTCGCCACGGCCCGCAACGAAGGCCAGAACCGCATCGCCGACGCTGAAAAGCGCGCGCTGGCAGTCGCAGAAGAAATCAAGGCCCAGGCACAGGCGGAAGCCGCCCGCATCATCGCTGCGGCGAAGGCGGATGCCGATCAGCAGGTGGTCAAGGCTCGCGAAGCACTGCGCGTCGAAGTCGCCGCCCTCGCTGTGCAAGGCGCTGAACAGATCCTGAAGCGCGAAGTCGATCAGTCGGCACATGCCGAACTGCTGAATCAACTGAAAGCCGAGCTCTGATCATGGCCGAACTTGCAACCATCGCCCGCCCGTACGCAGAAGCCCTGTTTGGCGTGGCCGAAGCTGGTGACCTCGCCGCCTGGTCCACGCTCGTAACGGAGCTGGCACAGGTTGCGGCCGTGCCCGACGTACTGTCGGTCGCGTCGAGCCCGAAAGTGAGCCCTGCCCAGGTCGTCGAGCTGCTGCTCGCGGCGGTGAAGTCCCCGCTCAAGGATTCGGCCGAGGCGAAGAACCTCGTTCAGATGCTGGTCGCGAATCACCGCCTGGAACTGCTGCCGGAAATCCACGCACAGTTCGAAGCGCTCAAGAACGCCAAGGCCGGTGCAGCAGACGCGCTGATCGTCAGCGCGTTCCCGCTTGAAGGCACGCAACTGGACGAACTCGTCGCCAGCCTCGAACGCAAGTTCAAATGCAAGCTGAAGCCGACCGTCGAGATCGACAAGTCGCTCATCGGCGGCGTGCGCGTCACGGTCGGCGACGAAGTGCTCGATACCTCGGTCCGCGCGCGGCTCGCCAGCATGCAGGCGGCTCTGACCGCCTGAACGCCTCGATCCTAACGGTCGGGCGTGGCGGCTGGCACGCAACAGAATTGAACATCAGGAGCGAATATGCAACTCAATCCCTCTGAGATCAGCGAGCTGATCAAGAGCCGGATCCAGGGCCTTGAAGCGAGCGCAGACGTTCGCAACCAGGGCACCGTGATCTCCGTGACCGACGGCATCGTGCGCATCCACGGCCTGTCGGACGTGATGCAGGGCGAAATGCTCGAATTCCCGGGCAACACCTTCGGTCTCGCGCTGAACCTCGAGCGTGACTCGGTCGGCGCCGTGATTCTCGGTGAATACGAACACATTTCGGAAGGCGACATCGTCAAGACGACGGGCCGCATTCTGGAAGTCCCGGTTGGTCCGGAACTGATCGGCCGCGTGGTCGATCCGCTCGGCAACCCGATTGACGGCAAGGGCCCGGTTAACGCCAAGATGACCGACGCGATCGAAAAGATCGCTCCGGGCGTGATCTGGCGTGAAGGCGTGTCGCAGCCGGTGCAAACCGGTCTGAAGTCGATCGACGCAATGGTGCCGATCGGCCGTGGCCAGCGTGAGCTGATCATCGGCGACCGTCAGTGCGGCAAGACCGCAGTGGCCGTCGACACGATCATCAACCAGAAGGGCAAGGATCTCATCTGTATCTACGTCGCCATCGGCCAGAAGGCGTCGTCGATCCAGAACGTGCTGCGCAAGCTCGAAGAAACCGGCGCGATCGAGTACACGATCGTCGTCGCGGCTTCGGCTTCGGAATCGGCTGCGCTGCAGTACCTCGCACCGTACGCCGGCTGCACGATGGGCGAATACTTCCGCGATCGCGGTCAAGACGCCCTGATCATTTATGACGATCTGACCAAGCAAGCCTGGGCATACCGTCAAATCTCGCTGCTGCTGCGCCGTCCGCCGGGCCGCGAAGCTTACCCCGGCGACGTGTTCTATCTCCACTCGCGTCTGCTCGAGCGCGCAGCACGCGTGTCGGCCGACTACGTCGAGAAGTTCACGAACGGCGAAGTCAAGGGCAAGACGGGTTCGCTGACGGCACTGCCGATCATCGAAACGCAGGCAGGCGACGTGACCGCATTCGTTCCGACGAACGTGATCTCGATTACCGACGGCCAGATCTTCCTGGAAACCGACCTGTTCAACGCAGGCATCCGCCCGGCAATCAACGCCGGCGTGTCGGTGTCGCGTGTTGGCGGTGCGGCTCAGACCAAGGTTGTGAAAAAGCTGTCGGGCGGTATCCGTACCGACCTCGCGCAGTACCGTGAACTGGCGGCATTCGCCCAGTTCGCATCGGACCTCGACGAAGCGACCCGCAAGCAGCTCGAGCGCGGCCGCCGTGTGACGGAACTGCTCAAGCAGCCCCAGTACCAGCCGCTGCAAGTCTGGGAACTGGCTGTGGCGCTGTTCTCGGCAAACAACGGCTACCTCGACGACATCGACGTTGCTGAAGTCCTGCCGTTCGAAAAGGGCCTGCGCGAATACCTGAAGTCGAAGCACGCCGACCTCGTCGCGCGCATCGAGGACAAGAAGGACCTTTCGAAGGACGACGAGAACGCGCTCCACGCGGCTCTGAAGGACTTCAAGAAGTCCGGCGCATACTGATCCGTCCGGGAATCAATCTAGATAAACGGACTGGGACCCGGGTGAGCGCCGCGAGGCACTGACCCGGGTCGACAAAGGAGCAAGCAATGGCTGGAATGAAGGAAATTCGCGGCAAGATCAAGAGCGTGCAAAACACGCGCAAGATCACCAAGGCGATGGAAATGGTCGCGGCATCGAAGATGCGCCGCGCCCAGGAGCGCATGCGCGCTGCTCGCCCGTATGCCGATAAGGTCCGCGACATCGCTGCGCACATGAGCCGTGCGAACCCCGAGTATCGCCACCCGTTCATGGTGGAAAACAACGATGCGAAGGTCGCAGGCGTGATTCTCGTCACGACCGACAAGGGTCTGTGCGGCGGGATGAACACCAACGTGCTGCGCGCCACGCTGCAAAAGTTCAAGGAACTGGAAGCGTCCGGCAAGTCGATCGAGGCAACTGCGATCGGCACCAAGGGCCTCGGTTTCCTGAACCGTCTGCGCGCGAAGGTCGTCTCGAACGTCGTGCAGCTCGGCGACACGCCTCACCTCGAAAAGCTGATCGGCGCCATCAAGGTGCAACTCGACCAGTACTCGGAAGGCAAGATCTCGGCGGTCTACCTGGCGTACACCCGCTTCGTCAACACGATGAAGCAGGAGCCGGTGATCGAGCAGCTGCTGCCGCTGTCGAACGAGCGCCTGAACGGTGGCGAGGACGACGGTGCGACGCCGAAGTCGCAATGGGACTACATCTACGAGCCGGACGCGCAAACCGTCGTGGACGAACTGCTGGTCCGCTATGTCGAAGCACTGGTCTATCAGGCCGTGGCGGAAAACATGGCGTCGGAGCAGTCCGCACGTATGGTCGCGATGAAGGCAGCGTCGGACAACGCGAAGACGGTCATCAACGAACTGCAGCTCTCGTATAACAAGAGCCGCCAGGCCGCGATTACGAAGGAACTTTCGGAAATCGTCGGCGGCGCAGCAGCCGTCTGATCGTTCAATAAGCGCGAGCCGATTGCGAAACCGCGCCGGTGTGACCGGTGGGCGAGTGAAGAATTCAGGTATCTAAAGGAAAATCGATGAGTACAACTGCTTTGGTAGAAGGCAAGATCGTACAGTGCATCGGCGCGGTGATCGACGTGGAATTCCCGCGTGAAACCATGCCGAAGATCTACGACGCGCTGATTCTCGACGGGTCGGAACTGACCCTGGAAGTGCAGCAGCAGCTCGGCGACGGCGTTGTCCGCACGATCTGTCTGGGTGCGTCGGACGGCCTGCGCCGCGGCACCGTGGTGAAGAACACGGGCAAGCCCATCAGCGTGCCGGTCGGCAAGCCGACGCTCGGCCGTATCATGGACGTGCTGGGCCGCCCGATCGACGAAGCAGGTCCGATCGTCAGCGAAACGACGCGTTCGATCCACCAGAAGGCTCCGGCATTCGACGAGCTGTCGCCGTCGGCTGAGCTGCTCGAAACCGGCATCAAGGTTATCGACCTGATCTGCCCGTTCGCAAAGGGCGGCAAGGTCGGTCTGTTCGGCGGCGCTGGCGTGGGCAAGACCGTCAACATGATGGAACTGATCAACAACATCGCTAAGGAACACGGTGGTTTCTCCGTGTTCGCCGGTGTTGGCGAGCGTACCCGCGAAGGGAACGACTTCTATCACGAAATGAAGGACTCGAACGTTCTCGACAAGGTCGCGCTGGTCTACGGCCAGATGAACGAGCCGCCGGGCAACCGTCTGCGCGTCGCGCTGACCGGTCTGACGATGGCTGAGCACTTCCGTGACGAAGGCCTCGACGTTCTGTTCTTCGTCGACAACATCTACCGTTTCACGCTGGCTGGCACGGAAGTGTCGGCACTGCTCGGCCGTATGCCGTCGGCAGTGGGCTATCAGCCGACGCTGGCTGAAGAGATGGGCAAGCTGCAAGAGCGCATCACGTCGACCAAGAAGGGCTCGATTACGTCGGTTCAGGCCGTGTACGTCCCTGCAGACGACTTGACCGACCCGTCGCCGGCTACGACCTTCGGCCACCTGGACGCAACCGTCGTTCTGTCGCGTGACATCGCCTCGCTGGGTATCTACCCGGCAGTCGATCCGCTCGACTCGACCTCGCGCCAGATCGACCCGAACGTGATCGGTGAAGAGCACTACTCGATCACGCGCCGCGTGCAGCAGACGCTCCAGCGCTACAAGGAACTGCGCGACATTATCGCGATTCTGGGCATGGACGAACTGTCGCCGGAAGACAAGCTGTCGGTCGCCCGCGCACGTAAGATCCAGCGTTTCCTGTCGCAGCCGTTCCACGTCGCGGAAGTCTTCACGGGCTCGCCGGGCAAGTACGTGCCGCTGAAGGAAACCATCCGCGGCTTCAAGATGATCGTTGAAGGCGAATGCGATCACCTGCCGGAGCAGGCGTTCTACATGGTCGGCACGATCGACGAAGCCTTCGAAAAGGCCAAGAAGATCCAGTAAGGGTTAGTTGCCAACGAGCGGCCAGATAACGCGTTACCTGGCCGCCTCCGTAGCCACTTAATCCCTAGGAGTCGAACATATGGCAGCAACCATCAAGGTAGACGTCGTCAGCGCCGAAGAGAGCATCTTCGAAGGCCAGGCGAAGTTCATCGCGCTTCCGGGTGAAGCGGGCGAACTGGGCATTCTGCCGGGCCACACGCCGCTGATCACGCGTATCCGTCCGGGCGCCGTGCGCATCGAGGCGGAAGACGGCAAGGAAGAGTTCGTGTTCGTCGCAGGCGGCATTCTCGAAGTGCAGCCGGGCGCCGTGACGGTCCTCGCCGACACCGCGATCCGCGGTAAGGATCTCGACGAAGCGAAGGCTGGCGAAGCGCGCAAGCGCGCCGAAGAGGCGCTGCAGAACGCCGGTTCGAACCTCGAGTACGCTACGGCACAGGCTGAACTGGCCTACGCAGTGGCGCAACTCGCGGCGATCCAGCGCCTGCGCAAGATGAATCAGCACTAAATAAGCGCGGTAGCGCGTCCTTTCGGGGGCGCACCGGCCGCCTTGAAACGGGCTCCCTCACGGGAGCCCGTTTTTTTTCGTCCATCGGTTCTGGTGCGCTATCGGCCGACATCAGAAAATCACTTGACGTTTACGGAAAGGTAATGCGAAATCATGCCTTCGTGCTTTCCGACGGTACGCGCGGATAACGCGTTCGCAGCCCATGCGCTGCGGGTAAAACTTGATGCTGCCGGCCTCAAGGGCGGTGGCACAATCGATTTCAAATCCATTTCAAACGGGACGCAGACTCCCGGGGAGACAGCCATCATGGCAATCGACGCAGCCGCAGCCAGCGCCCCGCGCGAAGCGCTCATCGCGCCGAAAGACGGGCTTTCCTACGTGCGCGGCAGCACCGCCACGCCGCTGAGCGACGCGGCCATCGGCGAGTTCGTGCTCGACACCGCGCAGCGCTTTCCAGATCGGCCGGCCGTGGTGTTTCGCGAACAGGGCATCCGCTGGACCTGGCGCGAGTTCGCCGACGAAATCGATGTGCTGGCCGCAGGCTTTCTCGCGCTGGGCATCGAGCCGGGCGACCGCGTCGGCATCTGGTCGCCCAATCGCGTGGAATGGCTGCTTACGCAGTTCGCGACGGCGCGCATCGGCGCGGTGCTCGTCAACATCAATCCTGCGTACCGTCTTGCCGAACTCGAATACGCGCTGAACAAGGTGGGCTGCAAGGCCATCGTCGCGGCGCAGAGCTTCAAGACCTCGAAGTACCTGGAGATGCTGCAGACGCTCGCGCCGGAACTCGCGCATGCGACGCCGGGCGACCTGCACGCAGTGAAGCTGCCGGAGCTGCGCGCGGTGATCCGCATGTGCGACACGGACACGCCCGGCATGCTCAATTTCAGCGACGTGATCGAGCAGGGGCGCGTGCGCCTGGCCCAGAACGGCAAGAGCGAACTCGAAGCCATCGGCGCGACGCTCACGCCCGACGATCCGATCAACATCCAGTTCACAAGCGGCACGACGGGCAACCCCAAGGGCGCGACGCTCACGCACCGCAACGTGCTCAATAACGGGCGCTTCATCGCCATGGCGATGCGCTTGAGCGAGGAAGATTCGCTGTGCATTCCGGTGCCGCTGTATCACTGCTTCGGCATGGTGCTCGCGGTGCTGGCCTGCGTTTCGGTGGGCGCGAACATGGTGTTCCCCGGCGAGGCATTCGACCCGCGCGCGACGCTGCAGGCCGTATCGGAGGAGCGCTGCACGGCGCTACACGGCGTGCCGACGATGTTCATCGCCGAACTCGATCATCCCGATTTCGCGAGCTTCGATCTCTCGCGCCTGCGCACGGGCATCATGGCCGGCTCGCCGTGTCCGATCGAAACCATGAAGCGCGTGGTCTCGAAGATGCACCTCGCGGAAATCACCATCGCCTACGGCATGACGGAGACGAGTCCCGTCTCGTTCCAGAGCGCGACGACCGACCCACTCGATAAACGCACGACCACGGTGGGCCGCATCCAGCCGCATCTGGAAGTGAAGATCGTCGATCCGTTGGGCAATATCGTGCCGGTGGGCGAGACCGGCGAGCTATGCACCAAGGGTTATTCGGTGATGCGCGGCTATTGGGGCGACGAGGCCAAAACGGCTGAATCGATCGTCGATGGCTGGATGCACACGGGCGATCTGGCGACGCTCGACGCCGAGGGTTACTGCAACATCGTCGGGCGTCTCAAGGACATGCTGATTCGCGGCGGCGAGAATATTTATCCGCGCGAAATCGAGGAGTTTCTGTTCCGCCACCCGAAGGTGCAGACGGTGCAGGTGTTCGGCGTGCCCGATGCGAAGTACGGCGAGGAAGTGTGCGCGTGGATCGTGCTGCGTCCCGGCGAGGCCGCAACCGTCGAGGAGATTCAGGCGTTCTGCCAGGGGCAGATCGCGCACTACAAGATCCCGAAGTACATCCGCTTCGTCGACGAGTTGCCGATGACGGTGACGGGCAAGGTGCAGAAGTTCGTGATGCGCGCACAGATGATCGACGAGTTGAAGATCAGTGAGCAGAAGACGGCTTGAGCGAAGCGCAAGCACGTTGAAAATTAGTCTGGATAACGAAAGGATGGGCTGGCGATTGAGCCAGTCCATTCACACTGAATTGCGCAAAAATCGATTCGCCAATGCAGCAAAATGCATCGACAAATAGCGATCAAAACGTGGATTGAGAAACTGAAGGGAAACTGCGGACGAAAAAAAAGCGGGCCTGGAGCCCGCTAAAAACCACACGCTACGGGGTTAGCGCGAGGAGACCAAAGGAGGAGCCGGCTAGAAACGTATAAAACGCCGGTCACGGCTCCAGCAAGGATGCCCCTAAGCAAAGGGCTTCGGCTAATGCCGACCGGCCGGTGATCGTGTCCGCTCACACTTTGCACCGAGCCACATCCGTGTTGAAACCGTTGAAGCCATTGTGGGCGAATTAATGAACCTCGGCGGTAACAAAGTGTTTCAGGTTGTAACGCCCGTCGTATAAGGCCCCGCGGGATTTTTTGCCATCCTGATCGTTTTGCGAAAGTCATTTTTACCTGCATTTTAATGCGCTCTGGGACCGCAAAAGTGCGCATTGCACTGCCGCATTCCGCGTGCATGAAGGAAGTCCCGCTGTATGGGCGATACACGTTATCCGCCACACGAAAGCGTAATTTCGCATCGCACATGCAGCGGGCATTCACGTTCGCATTCATGTGTGTGATGCAATGATTTGTCATATCCAATTGCAACGAGTGGTTGCAACTCGTCATATGGATTAACGAACCATGACGCGCCGCGAAATGCGACGCTCATGATGATCGATGCCGGGCGGATCACCCAAAATGCAGTGCGCACATCAACGCAATCACTTGAGCCACTTATCGGAGATCGTCTGATACTCGCCGCTCGCGCGCAGCAGATGCAACCACTGATCGACGTATTGCTGGAACACGACATCGCCGCGGGGCACCATCCATGCTTTCTCGCCGTACTGGAATGGCTTGTCGGGATGCACGGAACATAGGCCCGGATTGAGCTTCTGTTGCAGGAGCGTTTCTGAAGCGTCGGTCACCATCACGTCGGCTTTGCCCGCGAGGATCTGCTTGAAGATCGTCACGTTGTCGGGATAGACGGTGAGATTCGCGTGCGGGAAGAACTGTTTCGCGAAGCGCTCGTTGGTGCCACCCGGGTTCACGATCACACGGGTCGTGGGCTGATCGATCTGCGCGACGCTCTGGTACTTGTTCACGTCGTCGCAACGCACGATGGGCGTCTTGCCGTCGATCTGATACGGCTCGGTGAAGAACGCGTGTTTCTGGCGCTCGAGCGAAGTGGACACGCCGCCCACCGCGACATCGCATTTCGCGAGGAAATCGGTCATGAGATTCGACCACGTCGTCTTCACGAACTCGGCCTTCACGCCCAGCGACTTCGCAAGCGACTCGGTCATGTCGATGTCGATGCCCTCGAACGCGCCGTCCTGCCGGTAGAACGAATAGGGCTTGTAGTCGCCAGTCGTGCAGGCTCGCAACGTGCCGCGCGCGACGATCTCGTCGAGTCGCGAAGATGTCGCGGCGCCCTCGGCAAATGCCGCCGGCGTGACGGCCAGCGCGGCGACGCACGCGCAAAGCAGCGTGCAGGCGGCCGCGATCCTGTTCTTTTTCATCTGGATGTCTCCTCGTGCGCGGGTTGATGTCGATGTTTTAGGGCGCACTGGTACGCGATCTTAGTCCGCGCCCGCGCGCGCGATAACCATGGACTCTCCCGATTGGCCTGCGCGCGCCGCGTGCCCCATGCGTCCCGCGCACGCTTATCCCGGCCATCAGCGCCATGCGGCAGCGGTAGCTCCGGTAAAATAACTGCCCGCTTCCGAATCTCGCGCGCAAGCGCCTCCGCACGTGGCCCACACCCTTCTGAACGACACCTTCCTGCGCGCTTTGCTGCGTCAGCCGACCGAGTACACGCCGATCTGGCTGATGCGCCAGGCGGGCCGCTATCTGCCGGAGTACAACGCCACGCGCAGCCGCGCGGGCAGTTTTCTTGGCCTGGCGAAGAATCCCGATTACGCCACCGAGGTGACGCTGCAGCCGCTGGAGCGCTATCCGCTCGACGCGGCGATCCTGTTCTCGGACATCCTGACGATTCCCGATGCGATGGGTCTGGGCCTGTCGTTCCAGGCGGGCGAGGGTCCGAAGTTCGCGCATCCGGTGCGTACCGAGGCCGACGTCGCGAAGCTCGCGGTGCCGGACATCGGCGCGACGCTCGGCTATGTGACCGACGCCGTGCGCGAAATCCGCCGCGCGCTTACCGACGGCCAGGGGCGCCAGCGCGTGCCGCTGATCGGCTTTTCGGGCAGCCCGTGGACGCTCGCGTGCTACATGGTCGAAGGCGGCGGCTCGGACGATTTCCGCACCGTGAAGTCGATGCTCTACGCGCGCCCGGACCTGATGACGCGCATCCTGGAAGTGAACGCGCAGGCCGTGGCCGCCTATCTGAACGCGCAGATCGAAGCGGGCGCCCAGGCCGTCATGATTTTCGACACGTGGGGCGGGGCGCTGGCCGATGGCATCTATCAGCGCTTCTCGCTCGAATACATCCGTCGCGTGGTGGCGCAGCTCAAGCGCGAGCACGACGGCGAGCGCGTGCCCGTCATCACCTTCACGAAGGGCGGCGGCCTGTGGCTCGACGAGATCGCTGAGACAGGTGTCGACGCGGTCGGCCTCGACTGGACCGTCAACCTTGGCCGTGCGCGCGAGCGCGTGGGCGATCGCGTGGCGCTGCAAGGCAACCTCGATCCGAATGTGCTGTTCGCCTCGCCTGCGGCGATCCGCGAACAGGCGCGCGCGGTGCTCGACAGCTTCGGCGCGCATCCCGGCCACGTCTTCAATCTGGGCCACGGCATCAACCAGTTCACGCCGCCGGAGAGCGTCGCCGAACTGGTCGATGAGGTGCATCGTCACAGTCGCGCACTGCACGCGGCAGGCTGAATTCAGTGTGAATTTTTTGTTGCGCTGCAGCGTGCTGGGCTCTCGGCATCAGGGACGCACGCGGCGCAAGAGGCCATCCAGACGCCATCGCGCCGCTGTCAAGACTTGACTTATACACACTTGTCTCGTTGCGGCGCGCAAGACGGAAAAATTGCCGCAGGGCGATATCCCGGGCTGTGAACAATCAATCAGACCCTTGACAGATAAGGCTTTCGCCGCTCCACGGCCATTTGTGCGGTGTCCCACATAATGACCCCGGCAGTCGGCCAGCCGGGCGCGCGGGCCGAGTTCTTAACAAAGTTATCCACAGGCGCGGCGACGCGGAGCGTGATTGTTCAGCGGAATCCAAAACTTAGCGCGAAAAGTGACGTTCTACTTTAAGTACGGTCGTCCGTGCGCCAGCGCACCGTGTACGCGTGGTCTCCAATGGGGTGGGGCATGACGCCATGCTTCGTGCGCGTGGCGCTCGACCATCCGCTCACCGCGCTTTACGACTACCGCTATCCGCCCGACGCGCCCACTCCGCAGCCCGGCATGCTGGTGCGCGTGCCGTTCGGCCGACGCGAAGCGGTGGGGCTCATCTTCGAAGTGAGCGCTCACAGTGACGTCCCCGCGAACAAGCTGCGCGATGTCAGCGCTGTGTGCGCGTCGTGTCCGCCCTTGTCGGCGCAATGGCTCGATCTGGTGGGTTTCGCCGCCGATTACTATCAGCGCGGTTTGGGTGAAGTTGCGCTGCCCGCGCTGCCGCAGGCACTGCGCGATCCGGCGCGCTGGGAGCGGCTGCTCGCGCCCGAGGAACGCTATCGCGTCCTGCCCGCGGGCCGCGACGCTTTGCCCGATGCGCTGCCCGCGCGCGCGCAGGTCTTGCGGCGTCTGGCGCAGGCGTTGGTGGAGGCGGGTGAGCTGGATCTGTCCGATGCGCGCGCGCTGCATCCGAAGGCCGCTGCGACGCTCGAATCATGGCGCGAGGCGGGGTGGGTCGAGTACGAGCGCGTCGAATTCGGCGCGGCGCGACCGGCCCTGAACGAGGTCGCAAAAACTACCGGACCAGCGGCGCTGCATCAGCTCAGCGACGAACAGGCCGAGGCAGTAGAGGCAATCCTCGAATCGCGCGGCTTCGCGCCGTTTCTTCTGCATGGCGTGACGGGCAGCGGCAAGACCGAAGTCTATCTGCGCGCGCTCGCGGGCCTGCTCGAACGCCAGCCCGACGCCCAGGCGCTCGTCCTCGTCCCCGAAATCAATCTCACGCCGCAATTCGAGGCGGCCTTCCGCACGCGCTTCGCGGGCGTGCTGCCCGACGATGCCATCGTCACGCTGCATAGCGGGCTCGCCGAAGGCGAGCGCGCGCGCCACTGGCTCGCCGCGCATACGGCGCGCGCGCGCATCGTGCTAGGCACGCGTCTGGCCGTGATGGCGTCGCTGCCGCGTCTGGCGCTGCTGGTGGTCGACGAGGAACACGATCCCGCCTACAAGCAGCAGGAAGGCCTGCGCTACTCGGCGCGCGATCTGGCCGTCTGGCGCGCCAAACAGCTTGAAGTGCCGGTCGTGCTGGGATCGGCCACGCCCTCGCTGGAAAGCTGGTGGCAGGCCGAACAGGGCCGCTATACGCGCCTCACGCTGTCACGCCGCGCCGTGGCCGAAGCCGTGCTGCCGAGCGTCAAGCTGATCGATCTGGAAGAGGAGCGCCGACGCGGGCGCGCGTCGTTCGAAGGGCTGTCTGGACCGCTGGTCGCGGCGATGAAGGCGCGGCTCGAACGCGGCGAGCAGAGCCTGATTTTCCTGAACCGGCGCGGCTATGCGCCGGTGCTCTCGTGCGACGCCTGCGGTTGGGTAGCGGGTTGTCCGCGCTGCAGCGCCTACGTTGTTCTGCACAAGCCTGAACGCGCGTTGCGCTGTCATCACTGCGGCTGGGAATCGCGCATTCCGCATTCGTGCCCGGATTGCGGCAATGTCGATATCGCGCCGATGGGACGCGGCACCCAGCGCATCGAAGAAGCGCTCGCGAGCGCGGTGCCGGGCGCGCGGGTGTTGCGCATCGACGCCGACAGCACGCGCCGCAAGGGCAGCGCCCAGGCGCTCTTCTCGGACGTGCACGCGGGCGAAGTCGACATCTTGGTCGGCACGCAGATGGTCGCCAAGGGCCACGACTTCCAGCGCGTCTCGCTGGTGGGCGTGATGAACGCCGATAACGCGCTGTTCTCGCACGACTTCCGGGCGAGCGAGCGCCTGTTCGCGCAGCTGATGCAGGTGAGTGGCCGCGCGGGCCGCGCCGGCTTGCCCGGCGAGGTGCTGGTGCAGACGCGCTATCCGCGCCACGCGATCTATCACGCGCTGTCGCGGCACGATTACATCGGTTTCGCGAACTCGCAGATCGCCGAGCGCCGCGACGCGCACCTGCCGCCCTTCGTCTATCAGGCGCTGCTGCGCGCCGAGGGACGTACGCTGGAAGCCGCGCTGGCGTTTCTCGCCGAAGCCGCCAGGGCGCTCACGACGATGCCCACGGCTTCGCGCGTGATGGCCTACGACGCGGTGCCGCTCACGATCGTCAAGGTGATGAATGTCCACCGCGCTCAACTGCTCGTGGAAAGCAGTTCGCGCGCCGCGCTGCAGGCCACGCTGCGGGCGTGGCTGCCCACGCTGCGCGGATTGCGCGGCGTGCTGCGCTGGAATCTGGAAGTCGATCCGCTCGATATCTGAGCGTCGAACGAAAGGAAAAACGCGAAGGCGCGCAATGCGCTTTTCAAGATGGGCTTGCGGCGCGATGGCCGTGCATCTCGCTCAATGCACTGGCCGATGTGCCGGACTCGACCATTCTTGCGGCTTGTCGTCGCGAGCCCGCATGACGCGGGCCGCTCGCGACGTATCAGCGTTGGCCCGCGTGGGCCGGTTCGCCGCTCTCAGGTTGCGCCGCACGGGCGCGCCGGGACGTCGTTGCCGCCGCGCCCCGGATAAACAGCACGGCGCACAGCGCGCACATGCTCCACACACCTGCCACCACCATCAGCTTTTCCATTTTTTGGTCCTCGCGCCGGACTGGCCGGCTCCCCGTTATGCATGTATATCGGCAATCGATGCGTTTTGAACAGGGTGACAAAAAAGATTCACGCCCAGGGAAAATACCGAGCGCAAGCGCCTGACGCCCGGGCGCCGCCACCAGCCGCAAACCCAGGCTGCACGGGGCTTCCAGCGGGGTGCAACCGTTCCAAGAAATTGGTTGCACCTTTTTTTTGGGAGCGGTACGATTCGCCAACTTTTTAGTCTTTGGCCGGTGCGGGTCAGCCGGCATACGAAGGAAACATGGCTAGCACCACCCTTGGCGTCAAGGTCGATGACCTCCTCCGCTCGCGGCTCAAAGATGCCGCTACGCGCCTCGAGCGCACCCCGCACTGGCTCATCAAGCAGGCCATCTTCGCGTACCTCGAAAAGATCGAGCACGGGCAACTGCCGCCCGAACTGAACGGCCATGTGAGCGCCGCCGATCTCACCGATGGCGCAACCGGCGACGGCCCCGACGAATACGCGTCGCACCCGTTCCTCGAATTCGCCCAGAACGTGCAACCGCAGTCGGTGCTGCGCGCGGCCATTACCGCTGCGTACCGTCGCCCGGAGCCGGAATGCGTGCCGTTCCTGATCGGCGAAGCGCGCCTGCCCGCCAATCTCACCGGCGACGTCACGAAGCTGGCCACGAAGCTGGTCGAAACGCTGCGCGCCAAGCGCACCGGCGGCGGCGTGGAAGGCCTGATCCACGAGTTCTCGCTCTCCAGCCAGGAAGGCGTGGCGCTGATGTGCCTGGCCGAAGCGCTCCTGCGCATTCCCGACCGCGCCACGCGCGACGCGCTGATCCGCGACAAGATCAGCAAGGGCGACTGGAAATCGCACGTCGGCCACGCGCCGTCGCTGTTCGTGAACGCCGCCACCTGGGGCCTCATGATCACCGGCAAGCTGGTGACGACGAATAGCGAAACGGGTCTGTCGTCGGCGCTTACGCGCATGATCGGCAAGGGCGGCGAGCCGCTGATCCGCAAGGGCGTCGACATGGCGATGCGCCTGATGGGCGAGCAGTTCGTCACGGGCGAAAACATCTCCGAAGCGCTGGCCAACAGCCGCAAGTTCGAAGCACGCGGCTTCCGCTATTCCTACGACATGCTCGGCGAAGCGGCCACGACCGAAGCCGACGCACAGCGCTACTACGCCGCCTACGAACAGGCGATCCACGCGATCGGCAAGGCGGCGGGCGGCCGTGGCATCTACGAAGGTCCGGGCATTTCGATCAAGCTCTCCGCGCTGCATCCGCGTTATTCGCGCGCGCAGCAGGAGCGCACCATGAGCGAGCTGCTGCCGCGCGTGCGTGCGCTCGCGGTTCTCGCGCGCCGCTATGACATCGGCCTCAATATCGAC